>NZ_JBTBFV010000001.1:0-321039 GCF_054786995.1 Mycobacterium sp. ZZG | reverse complement strand
CGTAGGGGTACGGCACGACGTGGTCGATGTCGCAACGCTCGGCGGGAACACCGCATCCCGGGAAGCGGCAGAACACATCGCGGGCGCGGATGAACGCGGCCAGCTTCGCCGAGGGCTGGTAGTGCGGCTCGGGATCGGGGCCAGGCAGCCACAACGGCTTGATCAACGCTCCCGAGCGGATGGCCTCTGCCAACGCCACGACCGGCAGGACCTGAGCCCCCGCAAGCAACGCCACCCCGGAATCGGTGACGCAGCAATCGAGCTCAGGCTCAGGCTCGGATTCGGGCTCGGCTGTGGTGTTCTGTTGTTCGCGGTCTTCGGCGGCGATCAACTGCTTTGCGGCATCGACGGCCGCCTTGTCGGCGATCACGTGAATCACCACCGGTGATTTCGCCGGAGCGCTGGCCGGGCATGCCGAAGATCCGCACCGGCACCGCAGGTGGTCTTCGCCCCGACCGATCGCGCCCATGGCATCGGAGCGCCGCTCGCCGATGGAACGCGGATCCGCGTCACACAAACCGTTGACCAGTCGGGCAATCCGCGCCTGGTACGCCGCGGCGTCCGGCGCCAACAACAACCCCCACAACGACGTGACCGCGTCGGGGTCCTCATGTGCCCCGATCTGCACATCCCGCTGCTTGAGGGCTTCCTTGGCGCGGCGTACCGCGTCGGGGTCGTGGCGCTCGATCACGGCGTTGATCTGCTTGACCAGTTTCTCCTCCGACAGCGGTCCCCACGTCTGGGCCTTGGCTGCCAGCGCCGCGTCAACCACGGCGATGATGTCGTCGGTGACCAGATGGGTGCGCCAGGTGATCTCCGAAATCAACCGGGCGCTCAGGCGCCCCTGCAGGTACAGGGCCGCAATCTTGGGCAGCCGGTAACGCAGCGCCGTCGCAATGCACATCTGAGCCGAGGCGCGCTGCTGGCTGATCGACAGCGCGGCCCCGACCTGGCAGGCGGCGTTCTTCCACGGATCGAAAGCCCACATGCCTCGTTCGTCATCCTCATCGACCGTCAGATTCACCAACTCGGCGATCGCGGCCATCTTGCGCGCCCCGGCCCGGGCTTCCTCGCGGGCAGCCTGTTCGATCGCAGCGAGCAGGGCCGGCTCATCCCACCCCGCATACAATCTGTCGAACATGTGTTCGATTATACCTGGCCCCACCGACCGGCCAGTGCACCAATTTCCTCCGGCGCCCGCCCCCGCTGACCGGCCATGAACGACTAGGGCAGCTTCGCGACGGTCAGCAGCAGGGCCGCCTCCGTGAGCGCCACCAGCGAGTGTCGGGCGTCGGGGATGAACAGCATGTCGCCGGTGCGCGCGTCCCACTGCTGATCGCCACACACCAGCCGCACGGAACCCTTGAGCACATACAGTGAGGCCTCGCCGGGGTTCTCGTGCTCGCCGAGTTCGGCGCCCGCCGGCATCCCGATCACCGTCTGCCGCAGCACCCGTTCGTGGCCGCCCACCACGGTGTCGGCGGCGTTGCGACCGGTGGACGTCGCCTTCTCCAGCTGCTGACGGGCCAGCGCTTCGATCGACACCTTCTGCATGCCTGCCATTTGATCCGTGAAGTGTCGCAGCGTCAACCCATCAGAACGGTCGCACGCTCTGCACACTGACGACCGCGCCGTGCCCGGTCTTGTCGTTGGTGAAGCGCAGCCCCGCCGGGGTCGTCACGATGGTCCAGCCGAGTGCGCGATATGTCTTGTCCGCCAACGTCATCAGCGCCGCAGCGCCGAGGTTGCCGTCCACCCACGATCCGGTGCCGTCGGTGTTGATGCGCACGCCGTGGTAGGGCCCACTGCCGTCGACGTGCTGCTGCCAGTTGGATCCGTCGGTCTCACATCCGATGAACGTCGTCTCGACGATGCACTGCGGGTCACCGGCGGCGGTCTGCACGACGACGTAGCCGTACTGATTCGGGGGGATTGTCTCGACATCGCCGGACGGCAGTGCGGCGGGGGCGTCGACGGTGGCGCGGGCGAGGCCCGTCGCCTGGTACGACGCGACGGTGAAGCCGAAGTTCTTCAGAGGTTCCAGGTCGGACACCTCGCCGGACGGCGTCCAGATCGCCAGCGGTTTCCCGTCGACCACCGTTTCGGCGATGTGGGTGGACGGCTGCCACGACAGCATGGAGTCCATCGACGGCTCGGACTCGAAATGGTCGAAGTTCACCACGCCGTCGCCGTCTTTGGGCACGCAGGTGGCGCCTTTGACGGTGTGACGGGTCCCGGAGTCGGTGCCGGCGTCGTCGCGGCACACCGCGTCCTGCCACTCGGCCAACGAGCCTGTCACCGACTGCGCGGGCGTCACCGCCGCCGCGTTTGCCGCACCCTCGGGTGCGGGCGGCGAGGAACAGCCGGCCGCGAGCAGCGCCGTCCCCAGCGCCGCAGCACCCCAGCCCGCCCGCGTGGTCAATGACATGTCCGGCCTCTTTCGCCCATCCGTTTGCTCGATCGGCGTGAATCTAACGGTGGGCGCACCCTGCCCCCATTGAAATTGCCGGTGCCGTCACCAACCGTGATGGTGCTGTGCCGGAACTGTTCTCTTGGACGGGGGTGAGGCTCCCCAAGCGGGCCCCGTCCCACCGCCCCCCGGGCAAGAGGTGGACAGCTGGGACAGCTGATGCCGGGGCCGCAGATCGCGACTCCTACAGATCCCCGGGACGCAGTGGTTCGATAGGCTTCGCCGGAAGGGTGCCTTCGAAACTGACCGAAACTGACGCGGGAGACCACAATGAGCGCCGAGCAGCCGTCCATCATCTATACGTTGACCGACGAGGCGCCGCTGCTTGCGACCTATGCATTCCTGCCGGTGGTGCGCACCTTCGCCTCCGCGGCGGGCATCGACGTCAAGTCCACCGACATCTCGGTCGCGGCACGCATCCTGGCCGAGTTCAGCGACCTGCTGCCCGACGACCAGAAGGTGCCCGACAATCTGGCCGAGCTCGGCGAGCTGACCCAGCTGCCCGAGACCAACATCATCAAGCTGCCCAACATCAGCGCGTCGGTGCCCCAACTGCTGGCCGCGATCAAGGAACTCCGGGCCAAGGGCTACGAGCTGCCCGACTACCCGGGCGACCCGAAGACCGACGAAGAGAAGGCGATCAAGGAGCGCTACGCCAAAGTGCTCGGCAGTGCCGTCAACCCAGTTCTGCGCCAAGGCAACTCGGACCGTCGCGCACCGAAGGCGGTCAAAGAGTACGCCCGCAAGCACCCGCACAGCATGGGGGAGTGGTCCCAGGCGTCGCGCACGCATGTCGCGACGATGAAGACCGGCGACTTCTACCACGGTGAGAAGTCGATGACCATCGACAAGGACCGCAAGGTCAAGATGGTGCTGACCACCAAAGGCGGTGAGACCCTCGTCTTGAAGCCCGAGGTGGCCCTCGAGGCGGGCGATGTCATCGACAGCATGTTCATGAGCAAGAAGGCGCTGATCGCCTTCTACGAGGAGCAGATCGAGGACGCCTACAAGACCGGCGTCATGTTCTCCCTGCACGTCAAGGCGACCATGATGAAGGTCAGCCACCCCATCGTGTTCGGCCACGCGGTCAAGGTGTTCTACAAGGACGCCTTCGCCAAGCACCAGAAGCTCTTCGACGAGCTCGGTGTCAACGTCAACAACGGTATGTCCGATCTCTACGACAAGATCGAGTCGCTGCCGGCCTCGCAGCGCGAGGAGATCATCGAAGACATCCACCGCTGCCACGAGCACCGCCCCGAGCTGGCGATGGTCGACTCGGCCCGCGGCATCACCAACTTCCACTCGCCCAGCGACGTGATCGTCGACGCGTCGATGCCGGCGATGATCCGGCTCGGCGGCAAGATGTACGGCGCCGACGGCCGCACCAAGGACACCAAGGCCGTCAACCCGGAGTCCACGTTCTCCCGCATTTACCAGGAGATCATCAACTTCTGCAAGACGCACGGCCAGTTCGATCCGCGCACGATGGGCACCGTGCCCAACGTCGGGCTGATGGCCATGAAGGCCGAGGAGTACGGCTCTCACGACAAGACGTTCGAGATCCCCGAGGACGGGGTGGCCGACATCGTGGACATCGACACCGGCGAGGTGCTGCTGACCCAGAACGTCGAAGAGGGCGACATCTGGCGCATGCCGATCGTCAAGGATGTCGCGATCCGCGACTGGGTGAAGCTGGCGGTGACCCGCGCCCGGCTGTCCGGCATGCCCGCCGTGTTCTGGCTCGACACCGAGCGCCCGCACGAGGTCGAGCTTCGCAAGAAGGTCAAGACCTACCTCAAGGATCACGACACCGAGGGCCTGCAGATCCAGATCATGCCGCAGGTGTGGGCGATGCGGTACACGATCGAACGGGTGATCCGAGGCGAGGACACCATCGCGGTAACGGGCAACATTCTGCGCGACTACCTCACTGATCTGTTCCCCATCCTGGAGCTCGGCACCAGCGCCAAGATGTTGTCGATCGTGCCGTTGATGGCCGGCGGCGGGATGTATGAGACCGGCGCGGGCGGGTCCGCCCCCAAGCACGTGAGCCAGCTGCTGGAGGAGAACCACCTGCGCTGGGATTCGCTCGGCGAGTTCCTGGCCTTGGGCGCCTCCTTCGAGGACATGGGCGCCAAGGCGGGCAACAAGAAGGCCGAACTGCTGGGCAAAACGCTGGACTCGGCGATCGGCAAGCTGCTCGACAACAACAAGAGCCCGTCGCGCAAGGCCGGGGAGCTCGACAACCGCGGCAGCCAGTTCTACCTCGCGATGTACTGGGCCCAGGAACTCGCCGACCAGACCGAGGACAAGGAGCTCGCCGAGCACTTCGCGCCGCTGGCCAAGACGCTGGCCGACCAGGAGTCCACCATCGTCGAGGAACTCAACGCGGTCCAGGGCGAGCCGGCCGACATCGGCGGCTACTACTACCCGGACCCGGAGAAGACGACCAAGGTCATGCGTCCCAGCCCCACCTTCAACGAAGCGCTGGAGGCGGCACGTAGCTGACAGGGCCGACACGCCGTGAACCACGCTTGTGGCGTGCGTAACATCTCCGGTTGACCTGCCGATAAAGAGCCATCAACCGGCAACCGTCTGGGGGTAGTCATGCACGTGGTACTGGGTTTGTCACTGTCGTCGACGAGCGCTGTGTGGGTGCTCGTCGACACCCGGGACGGCAGCATCCTCGCCGACGAGGTGGTCGCGCTCGACCGTTCCGACGAGATTGCCAGCGCGGCGGCGCGCAGCGTCCAGTCGTTCTCGTTGCGCAGTGACCGCGACATCGACGCCGTCCGGCTGGTGTGGGATGACGACGACCCGGTGGCGCGCAAGCACGGCATCCGGTTGCGGACCAAGCTACGGCTGTTCGGTTTCGACAACATCGAAGCCGTCACCGAGGAGGCGGCGCGCGAGGGCAGGAACCGCACCGCCCGCCACATCGCGCCCCACATGGTGCTCGCGTACGGTGCCGCCCGTGCCGCCGCGAACGACGACGACACCGGTGTGCTGCGCCGCATCGCGGACAAGTTGCCGCACCGGGAGCCGGCCGGCATGCCCGTCATGCCGTCGATCGTCGAGCGGGTCGGCGACCGCGCCCGCGCCGCCGTCGCCGCGATCCCGGGCGGTGTCGCGGGCCGCGCGGCCGCGGCTGCCTTGGTGGCGATGGTCGGCGGGCTGGTCGGCTACGCGCTGCTGAGCACGGGCACCCCGTCGCACGAGACGCCCGACACCGTCGCCGCCGAAGCGGTGTTGCCGGCTCCGCCGGCTGCAGTGGTGTTGCCGGCTCCGGCAGCGGTGCCCGCGGTGCCGGAGGCAGCGCCGCCGGTCGTGGCGGCCGCGCCGGCGCCGGTTCCGGTCCCGGAGGCGCCCGTCGAGCTCGAGCCCGAGTACGCCTGGGTGCCCGAGCCGGTCGCCGCCGACGAGGTCACCGTGACACCCGACGTGCCCGACGCTCTGGCCGCCGAAGTGCCCACACCGACGTCCATGCCGACCGTGCACGCAATCAATCCCGCCGCACCTCAGCCGGTTTCGACGATGATCGGCGTTCCGCACCTGTCCGGCGCCGGGCCGGTAACCGGCCCCGCGCAGGCGGTGGCCGCGCCTGTGGTCCCGGCAGCGCCCGTCACGACCGCGCCGGTGCCGGCTGCACCGCCCGCACCGCCGGCGCCCGCCGGTCCGCTGGGCGCGTTGTTCCGCGCGCTGCCCTGACGCCGGTAGAACTACTCATGCCCGGGCGGGCGTCGGCGGGCATGCTGAACGCATGACCCAGACGCCTCCGCGTGACCGTGCCCTCGACGTGGCGCGGCTGGGCTCGCTGCTGGTGGTCATGTTCGGGCACTGCGCGCTGTTGCTCGCCACCATCGACGCGTCCGGCGTGCGGATCGGCAATCTGATCGGCGAAGTGCCCGCCGTGGCGCCACTGACCTGGTTGGCGCAGGTGATGCCGCTGTTCTTCCTCGCCGGCGGCGCCGCGGCCGCGTACGACTGTCGCAGCGGGACGCCGTGGGGAGCCTGGGTGTTCGCCCGCGCGCTGCGGCTGTATCGGCCTGTCTTCTGGTATCTCGGGGCCTGGTGCGCCGGCCTGCTCGTCGCGCGGCTGGTGTTCGGCGCCGGCTCGGCGGCCCGGCTGGGCGGCGAGAGCGTTGCGCTGTTGTGGTTCCTCGGCGTGTACGTGGTCGCGCTGGCCTTCGTGCCGGTGTTGATGCGCCTGCGCGACGGGCGCGCGGTGGCGTTCACCGTGGCCGGACTGACCGCGGCCGCGGCGGTGATGGACGCGGTGCGGCTGTCCACCGGTGAGGCGGGGGCCGGGGTGCTCAACTTCCTGTTCGTCTGGTTGATCCCGGTGGCCATCGGTGTCGGCTACGCCCGCGGTCTGGTGACGCGCCGCGTCGCCGTCGTCGTGGGCGTCGCGGCGCTGTCGGCACAGCTGGCCCTCGTCGGGTACGGGCCGTACGAGACATCGCTCGTCGTCACCGGCGCCGAGGATCTTTCCAATGTCGCGCCGCCCACGCTGGTGCTCGCGCTGCACTGCATCTGGATGTCGTGCGCGTTCGTCTGCGCCGCCACGCCCCTGCGGCGCTGGGCCGCCCGTCCCCGCGTGTGGCGCGTCGTGTCCGCGGGCAACGCGGGCGCGATGACGCTGTATCTCTGGCACATCGTGGCCATCGCGATTGCCGCGTTCGGATTGCACGCCGCAGGCCTCGACGCCTACGACGCGGCGGCGCCGGGATTCTGGGGCCGGCTCGCGCTGAGGGGCGTCGTGTTCGCCGCGGTGATGTTCGGGCTCTTCCGGCTGCTGACACCGTTGGAGCGCCGGCCGCTGCCCGGGTGGGACCGGCCGGTGGGGGCGGTCGGCACCCGCGTCGCGATGGCCGGCGCGCTGACGTGCCTGTCGGCGGTCGCACTGGTGGTGACCGCGAAATTCGGGCTGGGCACCGCAGCGGGTTGGTCCGCGCTGGGCGCCTTCCTGGCGCTCGCCGCGACGGCCAGGCTGTGTGCGACCGTGCCGGGCGTGCCCAGTGTCCCGCCGGCACGGACAGTGCTCGGCTCGCCCTGACCAACAATCTGAGTTCGCGTCGTGGATGTGCGGGACAGAACGCGAATGCCTGTCCCAAGTTCTCCGGAAAACTTGATTTAATCCAAAAAGCAGACAAGTATCGGTACCGATGACCGACCAACCCGACTACTCGACGGTGCTCAGGTCGGCGGCGTTACGTGTCACGCGGCCGCGGATGGCGGTATTACACGCTGTCGGAGAGCATCCCCACGCCGACACCGAACTCATCATCAACGCGACCCGCGAACTACTTCCCGATGTGTCGCGCCAGACCGTTTACGACGCGCTGAACGCCCTTGCCGCAACAGGATTGGTGCGACGAATCCAGCCGGCCGGCTCGCTGGCCCGGTACGAGGCCCGCGTCGGCGACAACCACCACCACGTCGTGTGCCGATCCTGCGGAGTGATCGCCGACGTGGACTGCGCGGTT
The DNA here is from genome assembly GCF_054786995.1 of Mycobacterium sp. ZZG. Lineage (NCBI taxonomy): Bacteria > Bacillati > Actinomycetota > Actinomycetes > Mycobacteriales > Mycobacteriaceae > Mycobacterium > Mycobacterium sp. ZZG. The sequence continues at coordinate 313,083 of NZ_JBTBFV010000001.1, read as the reverse complement.
GGTGACGCCCCCTGTCTGACCGCATCGGACGATCTCGGCTTCGAGGTCGACGAGGCAGAGGTCATCTACTGGGGCATCTGCCCCGACTGTTCGACAGCCCCATCCCCGCAATGATGTACGGATTACGAAAGGGAACACTGTGACCGATACCTCCGACGCCCGCCCCCCGCGCCCCGGCACCGACATCCACGGCCACAGCGAGAGCGAAAACCCGGTGATTCACTCGCCGGAGCCCAAAGTCCATGCACCGCTGACGAACAAGGACTGGTGGCCCCAGCAGGTCGACGTCTCGGTGCTGCACAAGCAGAACGAGAAGGGCAACCCGCTCGGCGAGGACTTCGACTACGCGACCGAGTTCGCCAAGCTCGATGTCGAGGCGTTCAAGCGTGACGTCATCGACCTGATCAACACCTCGCAGGACTGGTGGCCCGCCGACTACGGCAGCTACGCGGGACTGTTCATCCGCATGAGCTGGCACGCCGCCGGCACCTACCGCATCTTCGACGGACGCGGTGGCGCGGGCCAGGGCTCCCAGCGGTTCGCGCCGCTCAACAGCTGGCCGGACAACGCCAACCTGGACAAGGCACGCCGGCTGCTGTGGCCCATCAAGCGCAAGTACGGCAACAAGATCTCCTGGGCCGACCTCATCGCGTACGCCGGCAACGCCGCGCTGGAGTCGGCGGGTTTCCAGACCTTCGGCTTCGCGTTCGGCCGCGAGGACATCTGGGAGCCCGAGGAGATGCTGTGGGGCCAGGAGGACACCTGGCTGGGCACCGACAAGCGCTACGGTGGCACCAACGACAGCGACCGCAAGCTCGCCGAGCCCTTCGGGGCCACCACGATGGGTCTGATCTACGTCAATCCCGAAGGACCCGAAGGCAAGCCGGATCCGCTGGCGGCCGCGCACGACATCCGCGAGACGTTCGGCCGGATGGCGATGAACGACGAGGAGACCGCTGCGCTGATCGTCGGCGGCCACACCCTGGGCAAGACCCACGGCGCGGCCGATGTGAACGTCGGTCCCGAACCGGAGGGCGCACCGATCGAGGAGCAGGGCCTGGGCTGGAAGTGCCCGTTCGGCACCGGCAACGCCGGCGACACCGTCACCAGCGGTCTTGAGGTCGTGTGGACCACCACGCCCACCAAGTGGAGCAACGCCTACCTGGAGCTGTTGTACGGCTACGAGTGGGAGCTGACCAAGAGCCCGGCCGGCGCCTGGCAGTTCGAGGCCAAGGACGCCGAGGCGATCATCCCGGATCCGTTCGGCGGCCCGCCGCGCAAGCCCACCATGTTGGTCACCGACGTCTCGATGCGGGTCGATCCGATCTACGGACAGATCACCCGGCGCTGGCTCGACCATCCCGAGGAGATGAACGCGGCGTTCGCCAGGGCGTGGTACAAGCTCATGCACCGCGACATGGGCCCGGTCAGCCGCTACCTGGGACCGTGGGTGGCCGAGGCGCAGCTCTGGCAGGACCCGGTGCCCGCCGTCGATCACGAACTGATCGACGAATCGGACATTGCGGCGCTGAAGAACTCTGTGCTGCAGTCGGGTCTGTCAGTGCCCCAGCTCGTGAAGACGGCCTGGGCGTCGGCGTCGAGCTTCCGTGGGACCGACAAGCGCGGCGGCGCCAACGGTGCCCGTCTGCGCCTTGAGCCGCAACGCAATTGGGAAGCCAACGAGCCGTCCGAACTCAACAAGGTGCTGCCGGTGCTGGAGAAGATCCAGCAGGACTTCAACGCGTCGGCGACCGGCGGCAAGAAGGTCTCCCTGGCCGACCTGATCGTGCTGGCGGGTTCGGCGGCGGTCGAGAAGGCCGCCAAGGACGGCGGTTACGAGATCTCGGTGCACTTCGCGCCCGGCCGCACCGACGCCTCGCAGGAGCAGACGGACGTGGACTCGTTCGCGGTGCTCGAACCGCAGGCGGACGGCTTCCGTAACTACGCGAAGCCGGGAGAGAAGGCCCCGCTCGAGCAGCTGCTGGTCGACAAGGCGTACTTCCTCGACCTGACCGCTCCCGAGATGACGGCCCTGATCGGCGGTCTGCGCACGCTGAACGCCAATCACGGCGGCAGCAAGCACGGTGTGTTCACCGACCGGCCCGGCGTCCTCAGCACGGATTTCTTCGTGAACCTGCTGGACATGGGCACGGAGTGGAAGCCGTCGGTGGCCACCGAGAACGTCTATGAAGGCAAGGACCGGGCCACCGGCCAGCCGAAGTGGACCGCGACGGCGGCCGACCTGGTGTTCGGCTCGAACTCCGTGCTGCGCGCGCTGGCCGAGGTGTACGCCCAGGACGACAACAAGGGCAAGTTCGTCGAGGACTTCGTCGCCGCTTGGGTCAAGGTGATGAACAACGACCGCTTCGACCTGCGCTGACCCCCTGAAGGTCAGAGCCGGTTCTCGGTTCCGAGTACCGCCCACACCGTCTTCCCACTGACCGTCGGTGTTGAGCCCCACGCACGGCTCAACGTCGCGACGATGGTCAGCCCGGAGACGGTGTGGGCGCCGGACGCCGAACCTTCATGCCGCGCCGCCGGATTGACGGACCCGTCGTTGACCGCCACGGTCACCCGGCCGTCGTGGATCTCCAGGACGAGCACCGGCCGGCTCGAGGTGTGCTCGAGGACGTTCTCGACGAACACGGTGGCCACAGTCGAAGCGGTCCGGATCATCTCGGGGCGGCCCCACCGGGTCAGCCACTGCGCCGCCAGCTCCCGGGCCTGTCCGAGGCTGCTGCGGTCAGCCTCGAGCTGGGCGGACGCCCGCCGCCGGATGCGCTGGGAGTCTCCGATCGACGCCACAGCGCCGGCCATGTCGGAGCGCACCGGAACATAGCGGGCCGCACCCGACCGGGTGATGGACCTGCGGCCCGCCGGATGGTCGCACACCAGGATGACCGGGACATCCGGCCATGTGCTGACATGCCAGCGCGCGCTGGTGAACGCGGTCCATGCGCTGTCGGTGGGCACCCGCAGGCCACTGACGTCGACCAAGACCGCCGTCGGCTCGTCCAGCGCGGCCTTGATGATGCTGTCGCGGACCTGCCGGTAGGTCGAGCTGTCCAGGGTGCCGGCCACCGTCAGCGTGGTGCTGCCCTCCGGTGACGGTGTCACCGCGACGTCGACGGAACTGCGGTCACTCATCCTCGGCGGGCGCTCCGGTGTCGACGAGTGCGATGCGTTCCCGCAGGACCGCCAGTGCCTTGTCGGTCTCGGCGGCCAGCGCCGTATACCGGCGGCGAACGTCCGTTGAGATGGCCTTGCCGGCGAGTTGATGCGCCAGCCGTGCCTTCTCCTGAAGGCTGCGCACCGCGACCAGCAGCGCGTTGTGCACCTCGCTGTCCCTGGCCGAGAGCAACGCGTCGGCACTCCACGCGTGACCGATGTGGCATCGGTAGTAACCCTCGTCCACCGTCTGCAGCGATCCGTTGCAGTCCGGACATGTGAAACCCGAAGGCGTGCCGAACAATTCGGGCTCCAGTTCGGCGGAGAGCGGTTCGGTCATGGCGATCCGGTTCTCCAGCTCCAGGTACGGGTCGGGGAGCCGGTCGCGCCGCACGACGTCGTGCGCGGCGAGCTCGGTGAGGACCGACCCGATGTTCACCGCGGAGACGGCGCGGTCCACCACCCCGGCGCGCAGCGCATTGGTAGGCATCGTGGGGAACAGGGCGTCGTCCGGTGACTGGCACAGGGTGGTGCCGCCGCGGGCCCGGATCGCTGCCAGGCCCAGCACGCCGTCGTCGAGGACTCCCGACAGCAGCACGCCGACCGCTCGCGGTCCGAATGCCACCGCCACCGAACGGAACAGCGCGTTCAGCGCCGGGCGGTGCCCGTTCTCACTGGGACCGTTCGACAGCACGATGTGGTGGCCGCGGGTCAGCAGGTGGCGGCCCGGCACCGCCACGTAGATGCGGCCGGCCTCGAGCTTCGTCCCGTTCTGAGCGCTCACCGCGGGCAGCGGACCCGCGCGGTTGATGATCTGCGCCAGCACACTGGGCCCGTGGGTGGGCAGATGCAGCGCCATCAGGACCGCGAACGGCAGGTCGGCGGGCAGCCCGGATGCGGCCTTCGACAATGCTTCGACACCGCCTGCGGAGCCGCCCATCGCCACCGCTCCGCGCAGCTCGTCCTTCGGCGAGGCAGTCACGATTCAGTGTTACCCGCTGGCTGCGCCGGTAACCGATTTTCGCCACGAAGTCCCGCGGGCGAAGCCGGTGGGACAGAACACGAAGAGGACGCGGCCGATCCGTTTGGTTTGCGCCGGTTGCGGCAGTTCTATCGCAGAGTGCTGTTGCGGGAGGGTTCAGATGAAGCTGGCGATGGTGGGCGCGGTGTCCGGTGACGAGCGAATCGACTGCGGCCGCTACGACGTGATGGCTCTGGCCGAGGCACTGGCGCGACACGGGCACGAGGTGCGGGTGCTCACCGCGGCTGCCCCGAAGACACCGCTGCCCGCACCCGAGGGTGTCGTCGTGGAGCGGCTACCGGTCGACACCACCGGCATGACACGCCCCGAAGACCTCATCCCGCTCATCGGCGACATGGGGCACCACCTTGTCGAAACGTTCGACGGCACGGCGCCCGACGTCGTTCACTGCCAGGGCTGGGCCTACGGCATGGCGGCCCAGCTCGCCGCCAAACGGCGCCCCGTGGCCACGGTGCAGGCCTTCGCCGGTTTGAGCGCGACCGCCCGGCGGCGTCGCGGGAACGTCGGCCAGCCCGCGACCACCGTCAAGATCGAATCCCTGCTGGCCCGCAACGCCACCGCGGTGACGGTGGCGTGCCACGATGACATGCAGGAAGTCATCCGGCTGGGATGCCCGCGCGCGCGGGTCGCGGTGCTTCCGCCCGGCATCGAGGTCGACGAGGTTCCCGCCGAGGAGATCGTGTCTCGGGGCGCCGAGCCGTCTCGCCGGATCGTCGCCGTGGCGCGTGACTTCACCCCGCAGCAAGGCCTCGGGCAGGTGGTGCGGGTGCTGCCTTCGGTGGGCGCCGCGGAACTGGTGCTGGTCGCCACCGACGCCGCTGAAGGACCTCACGCCGGCCAGATCATCGACATGGCGCGCAGGCTCAGAGTCGACACGCGGGTGCGCCTGCATGCCGGCGCCACCGGCGACGAGCTGACCGCGCTGTTCCGCACGGCCGACGTGGTGGTCGCGCCGGCGCTGTACGAGCCGTCGTGCGACGCGGTGCTGCAGGCGATGGCGTGCGGCGCAGCGATCGTCGCCCCGGCCGCCGGCGGTGTGCGCGACGCGGTCATCGCCGACGTCACAGGGCTGCTGGTGCCTCCGGGCCGACTCGACGCGCTGGCCCGTGCGCTGCGGTCGATCCTCGGGCAGATGGTGCTGCGCCAGGGGATGGGTCTGACCGGCCGCTCGCGTGCCCGCTCCCGCTACAGCTGGGACCGGATCGCGACGGACGCCGAGGTGGTGTACGACTCGGCGCGCAACCGCAAACCCGTCAACGTGCACTGAGCTGCGCGTCAACGTCGACCGCGAATACTTGAAAGTCGCTGTGCATCAGCGCTCTTGAATTCTTTCGGGTGATCATGAACTTCTTCGCCCGAAACCGTTTGGTGAATTCTCTTAAGGGTATTTCGCGCGCCATGCCGCCGATCTGTCGGCGCCGCTCGGTGCTCATCTGGCACGTCCACGGTTCGTGGACGGAGGCCTTCGTCGCTGGTGGACACGGCTACCTGATCCCTGTGAACGCATCCCGGGACGAGTTCGGCCGCGGCACGGCGGGACGGCAGTGGCCGAACGCCCGCGAGATCGGCGCCGACGAACTCCGCGACGCCGCCATCGATCTGGTGGTGCTGCAGCGGCCGCACGAACTCGACCTCACCGCGAGCGTCACGGGCCGCCGGCCCGGGATTGACGTGCCCGCGGTCTACGTCGAGCACAACGCCCCGCGGCCCCACGCCGTGGACAGCGTGCACCCGCTCGCCGGACGCGCGGACATCCCGTTGGTCCACGTCACCGATGTCAACGCGCTGATGTGGGACAACGGCTCTGCGCCGACGCGGGTCATCAACCACGGTGTCGCCGACCATGGCCGGCTCTACCGCGCCGAGATCCCGGCCGCGGCGACGATGATCAACGAACCGGTCCGGCGGTGGCGCACCGTCGGCACCGACCTGCTGGCCCCGCTGAGCACTCATGTGCCGATCGAGGTGTGGGGGATGGGCACCACCGACCTGAACACCGACCCGCGGATCACCGGGCGCATCACCGGGCATGGTGACGTCTCCGGCGGCTCGGTGCTGGACGCGGTGGCCCGCCGCGGTGTGTATCTGCACACCGCCCGCTGGACGTCGCTGGGGCTCTCATTGCTGGAGGCGATGTGCGCCGGCATGCCCGTCGTCGCCGTCGCGGCCACGATGGCGCCGCTGGTGGTGCCCGGTGACGCCGGGGTGGTCAGCGCCGACATTTCCGTACTCGGCCGCGCCCTGCGGCATTTCGTCACCGATCGCGAGGCGGCCGAGATCGCCGGCAAGGCCGCACGGGAGTTCGTTCTGGCTCATTTCGGAATCGACCGCTTCCTCGCCGACTGGGACCGGTTGATCGAGGAGGTTTGTTGATGCACAGGACGATCCGGCCGCTGGCGATCGCCATGGTCTCCGAACACGCAAGCCCGCTGGCCTTCCTCGGCGGAGTCGACGCCGGTGGCCAGAACGTCGCTGTCGCCGAGCTGTCCTCGGCGCTGGCCGCTGCGGGCCACCGTGTGGTGGTCTACACCCGCCGCGACGATCCCGACCTTCCGGACCGGGTGGATACCGGACACGGCTTCAGTGTCCTCCACGTCCCGGCCGGCCCGCCCGAACCGGTGCCCAAAGACAAGCTGCTGCAGTACATGCCGCAGTTCGGGGAATACCTCGCCGGGTGCTGGAGGCGGTGGCGGCCCGACGTCGCGCACGCCCATTTCTGGATGTCGGGGCTGGCCACCACTGCGGCCGCGCGGCGTCACCGCATCCCGGTGGTGCAGACCTTCCATGCGCTCGGCGTGGTGAAGCGCCGGCATCAGGGCGCCGAGGACACCAGCCCGGACAACCGGATCCGGCTGGAGACCGGCCTGGCCCGAGACGTCGACTGGGTCGCCGCGACCTGCTCCGACGAGGTCAACGAACTCACGGCGATGGGACGCGACCCGGCCCGGGTGTCGGTGGTGCCGTGCGGCGTCGATCCGGCCGAGTTCAGCGACATCGGACCGGCCGCGACGCGCGGCAAACCGCACCGGATCATCTCGGTCGGACGGCTGGTGCCGCGCAAAGGATTCGACACCGTCATCGCGGCGATGCCACATCTGCCGACCACGGAGCTGGTGATCGTCGGCGGCCCGGACAAATCCGAACTCGACCGCGACCCCGAGGCACAGCGGCTGCTGGGAGCGGCGGCGCGGCACCGTGTGTCCGACCGGGTGCACCTCTACGGCGCGATCGCCCGCGAGGAGATGCCGATGCTGTTGCGCTCCGCAGACGTCGTGGTGGCCACGCCGTGGTACGAGCCGTTCGGCATCGTGCCACTGGAAGCGATGGCGTGCGGGGTGCCCGTGGTAGCCTCGGCCGTCGGCGGCATGCTCGACACCGTGGTGCCCGGCGTCACCGGCACGCTCGTTCCGCCGCACTCGCCCGACCGGTGTGCCGACGCGATCGCCCCGATCCTGTCCAACCGAGAGTTGCGCACTCGGCTGGGCCGGGCGGGCAGGCAGCGGGTGCACGAACGCTACACCTGGGACCGGGTGGCACGCGACACCGCGGCCATCTACGGCCGGCTCGCGGAGACGGCACGGTGAGTCAGCTGGTCTCCAGCGTCCGGACCGCCCGCTCCACCGGGGCGGGCAGCCGGTGCCGGGCCGACATGACCGCGGGCACCGCGCGCAGCGCCTCGCCCAGCGCCCTGGCATGGGCCCGGTCGCGGGTCGCCGCCCGCGCGAAATCCGCTGAGCTGCACACACATCGGCGCAGCGGCCGCCGCAGCCAGGCGGTCAGCACGGTGTTGCGCAGCACCCGCGCCTTCTCAGCCGAGCTCGACTCGCGCCGCGGCGACGGGCGGTGGTATGCGGTCAAGCGGTCACAGAAGCACAGGTCCCAACCGTGGCTGGCCAGGTCCAGCGCCAGCAGCTGTTCCTCACCGCGAAAGTGCAGGATCGGGGAGAACCCGCCGACCGCCTGGAAGGCCGACCGGCGGACGATCGCCGAGCACGCCTGGAACCCGAGGAGGGACGGTCCGGGCAATCTCGGGTCGCGGCCCAGCGGGCTCCCGGCGAGGTCGGCGACGATCGGGTCCTCGCGCAGGTCGGGCCAGACGAGCGTCCGGCCGGCGAGCACCGCCACCGACGGGTGGGCATCGAAGACCTCTTCGGCGATGGCCGGCGCGTCCGGCTCCCACCACGAATCGTCGTCGCAGAACGCCACGTACGGGGTCGCGCAGTGCGCCACCCCGACGTTGCGTCCCACCGCGCCGAGGTTGTCGGGCAGCGCGATCACGGAGAGCCGATGGCCCGAAGCGGCCGCGATGCGCGTGGCCACGGCGACGGAATCGTCGCAAGAATTGTTGTCCACCAGGATGATCGGGGACCGAGTGGTGTCCAGCAACAACTGCAGCACCACGGCGAGTTCCTCGCAGCGGTTCCGGCTGGCGATCACGAACGAGGTGCGGGAGCCCGATAGCATGACCTCCGGTGCTACCCGCCCCGAGGCCGGACAAACCCGCTTCGCGCGGGTGCTGGTCACCGGCGGCGCGGGATTTCTGGGCAGGCACCTGTGCGCGGCACTGGTCCGGTGCGGCGCGCAGGTGGTGTGTGTCGACAACCTGTCCACCAGCTCCAGAGACGCCGACCCCGTGCCCGGTGTCGAGTTCGTCCACCACGACGTCAGCCGTCCACTGCCCGAGCCGTGGCGGCACACGGCGTTCGACACGATCTTCCACCTCGCGTGCCCGGCGTCCCCACCGGACTATCTGCGGCTGCCGCTGGCGACGCTGCGGACCGGGGCACTGGGCACCGCCGAGGTGCTCGACATGGCCGACCGGCACGGCGCCCGCGTGGTGCTGGCGTCGACCAGCGAGGTGTACGGGGACCCCCTGGAACACCCCCAGTGCGAAACCTATTGGGGTAACGTCAATCCCATCGGGCCGCGGAGCGTGTACGACGAGGCCAAACGGTATGCCGAGGCATTGGCCTTCGCCCACCGCAGGGAACGGGGCACCGACATCGGGGTGGCCCGGATCTTCAACACCTACGGGCCGGGTATGCGTCCGGACGACGGCCGGATGGTGCCGACGTTCTGTGGTCAGGCGCTGCGCGGCGAGCCGCTCACCGTGGCCGGCGACGGCACCCAGACCCGTTCCCTGTGTTACGTCGACGATACGATCGCCGGCCTGATCGCCCTGGCGGCCGCCGACTGTCCCGGGCCGGTGAACATCGGCAACCCGGTGGAGCTGCCGGTCTTGCGCTGCGCCGAGATCATTCGCGATCTGGTCGGCGCACAGGTGCCGATCGAGCACCTCCCTGCCGCCACCGACGACCCACAGCGCCGGTGCCCCGACATCACGGTCGCCAGGCAACGGCTGGGCTGGTCGCCGAAGGTCGGCTACCTCGACGGGCTCACCGCCACCGTGGAGTGGTTCCGCTGCGCCCTCCAGCCGATGTCGGAACCCCGAACCTGAGGAGAAACATGCGAATTCTCGGTGTCAACGCGGTCTTTCACGATCCCGCCGCTGCGGTGGTGGTCGACGGACAGATCGTGGCCGCGGCCGAGGAGGAGCGATTCTCACGGCGCAAGCACGGCAAGCAGGCGGTGCCGTTCTCGACCTGGGAGCTGCCGGTGGCCGCGGCCCGCTGGTGCCTGGAGGAGGCCGGCCTGAGGCCACCGGACCTGGATGCGGTCGGCTACTCCTACGAACCGGCGCTGATGGACGGGGAGAACGGGCAGACCGACGGCCTGGACCGCGACTGGGAGTATCTGCGCACGATGTACGCGCAGCGGGCGCCGCGATTCCTGGCGACCGCCCTGCCAGGACTGGATCCGTCCGTCGTGCGCCACGTCCGCCATCACGTCGCGCATGCGGCGTCGACCGCGCTGGCCTCACCGCACCCGGACACCGCGGTGCTCGTGGTCGACGGCCGCGGGGAGCGCACCTCGATGCTGGCCGGGGTGTACCGCGACCAGAAACTCGACGTGCTGGCTTCTCAGCCGTTGCCGCACTCCCTGGGCCTGCTCTACGAGAGCCTCACCGAACACCTGGGATTCGCGCGCTCCAGCGACGAGTACAAGGTGATGGCGATGGGCTCCTACGGGAGCCCGCGGTTCGCCGACCGACTGCGCGAGAAGGTGTACGCGCGCGGGGACGGAGGCTTCCAGACCGAGCCCGTCGACTGGACCGAGTTCGCGCCGCCGCGGACACCGACGCCCCGCGAGAAGATCTCCGCGCTGGCCCGACCCGAGCCGGTCTATGCCGACCTGGCGTGCAGCGTCCAGCGCGTGGTCGAGGAGGTGCTCCTCGACCTGGCCGGGTGGCTGCGCCGGCGTGTCGACGGCGACAGTCTGTGCCTGGCCGGCGGGGTCGCACTGAACTGCGTCGCCAATTCCCGCATCTACGCCGAGAGCGGATTCGACCGGGTGTGGGTCCAGCCCGCCGCCGGCGACGCCGGGACCGCGCTCGGCGCGGCACTGGCCCTGGCCGCCGAGGCCGGTGACCGCATCGCGCCGATGCCGTCGGCCCAGCTGGGCCGCGGCTGGACCGACGCGCAGATCGGTACGGTGCTGGACCGGGCGGCGGTGCCGTACGAGCGGCCCGCCGATCTGGCCGGCGCGGTCGGTGACGCCCTGGCCGACAACCAGCTCGTGGGGTGGTTCCAGGGCCGCTCGGAGTTCGGTCCGCGGGCGCTGGGCGGGCGGTCGCTGCTGGCCGATCCGCGCAGCGTGGCGAACCTGGAACGGCTCAACGACGTCAAGGGACGCGAGCAGTTCCGCCCGGTCGCCCCGATGGTGCTGGCCGACCGCGCCGGTGAGATCTTCGGCCGCGGTCCGCTGCCGAGCCGCTACATGCTGTTCGTGCACGACGTCGACGAACGGTGGCGCGCCCGCATCCCGGCGGTCACCCATGTCGACGGCACCGCGCGCGTCCAGACCGTCGACGACGGTCAGCCCCTGCTGCACGCCGCCATCACCCGGTTCGCGGCCCGCACCGGCGTGCCGGTGGTGGTGAACACCAGCTTCAACACCGCCGGCCGGCCCATGGTCGACAGCCCGCAGGACGCGCTGGAGTGCTTCGGCAGCGCGCCGATCGACCTGCTCGCCATCGGACCCTACCTGCTCCGGCGGCCGCGATGAGCATGGACGTCACCCTGGTCATCCCGACCATCGGCCGGAAGTCGTTGGCGCAGTTGCTGTGCGCGCTGCAGTGCGACGCCGGGCCACGGCCCGCGGAGATCCTGGTGGTCGACGACCGTGCATGGCCGGGACCGCTGCCACTGCCCGGCGGGGTGAGCGTGCAGGTGCTGCACGGCGGCGGACGCGGGCCGGCGGCGGCCCGCAACGTCGGCTGGCGGGCCGCCGCCACCCGCTGGGTGTGCTTCCTCGACGACGACGTCCTGCCATGCGCGGGCTGGCTGGGGGCACTGCGACAGGACCTCACGGTCGCCGAGTCGGTGCGGGCGGCCGGATCGCAGGGCGGCATCGAGGTGCCCCGCGCCGAGCCGAGCCGAGCGCCGAGCGACGACGAACAGCGCACGCTGCGGCTGGCCGGCGCGCGGTGGATCACCGCGGACATGGCCTACCGGCGCGACGTCCTGGTCGGCGTCGGAGGTTTCGACGAGCGTTTTCCCCGCGCCTACCGGGAGGACTCCGACCTCGCGCTGCGCATCGTCTCGGCCGGGCACCGGATCAAAGACGGCTCGCGCCGCTGTGGCCACCCGGTGGCGCCGGCGACCTGGCTGACGTCGGTCCGGGTGCAGATCGGCAACCGGGACAACGCACTGATGCGCCGCAAGTTCGGCCGCCACTGGCGATCCCGGATCGGGGAGGGCCGGGGACGGCTTCCCGGTCACCTGGCGACCTCGGCGAGCGCCGTCGCGGGCCTGACCGCCGCGATCGGGCGGCGGCGCGCCGCCGCCGCCGTGTCCGGGCTGCTGTGGGCCGGGCTGACCGCCGACTTCGCCACCCGCCGGTTCCTGCGCGGCCCCCGCACGGTTCCGGAGTTCAGCCGGATCCTCGTGAGCAGCATCATGATTCCTCCGGCGGCGGTGGCGCACCGGGTGGTCGGGGAATGGCAGCACCGGCACGCGCGGCCGGAGCCGCCGCTGGCCGTGCTGCTCGACCGCGACGACACGCTGATCGAGGACGGCCCGTACCTCAACGACCCGGACGGTGTCGTGCCGATGCCCGGCGCCGACCGCGCGCTGGACCGACTGCGCAGACACGGGCTGCTGCTGGCGGTGGTGACCAATCAGTCCGGTGTCGCGCGCGGGCTGATCACCCCGCGCCAGCTCGTCGCGGTCAACGCGGCCGTGAACGGAGCGCTCGGCCCGTTCGACTGCTGGCAGGTGTGTGTGCACGGCGAGGACGACGGATGTCGTTGCCGCAAACCGGCGCCCGGGATGGTGCTGTCGGCGGCCGCCGAGCTCGGGGTGCCACCGCAGCGGTGCGTGATGATCGGCGACACCGGAGGCGACGTCACTGCCGCGCTGTCGGCGGGGGCGCGGGCGGTGCTGGTACCCACCGGGCGGACCCGCCCTGAGGAGATTGTCGCCGCACGCGCGCATCCGCGCGCCGCGGTGGCGCCCACGCTGGCCGCGGCGGTGGATCTGGTGCTGCGGGAGGCGCGATGACCTCGGCTCTGGTCGCCCGCCTGGACAGCGCCGGCGACGTGCTCGTCACCGGCCCGGCGATCCGCGCCGTCGCCGCGTCACACGACCGGGTGGTGATGCTGGCCGGCCCGCGCGGGCAGGCCGCCGCCCAGTTGCTGCCAGGAGTCGACGAGATCATCGAATGGCAGGCGCCCTGGGTCGATTTCGACGCCCCCGAGCTCACCGCGGCGCACGCCGACGGCCTGATCAAACGACTGCGCGACACCGCCCCGGACCGCGCCTACATCTTCACGTCGTTCCACCAGTCGCCGCTGCCGCTGGCGCTGCTGTGCCGCATGGCCGGCGTGCCGTGGGTCGGGGCGATCAGCGTCGACTACCCGGGCAGTCTGCTGGATCTGCGCCACCAGGTGCCCGACGGGATCCCAGAACCGTTGCGCGCGCTGTCGCTGACCGAAGCGGCCGGCTGCCGGCTGCCCGACGGGGACGACGGCGCGCTGCGCGTCCTGCGGCCGGCGACGCCGGTGCCCGCGCTGGCCGAGCTGCCCGGCACCGGCGGTTACGTCGTGTTCCATCCTGGCGCGGCGGTCCCGGCCCGCCGGCCCAGCGCACACCGCAGCGCGGCCATGGTGACCGCCCTGGACCGGGCCGGGTACCGCGTCGTGGTGACGGGCGGCGCCGACGAACGGGACCTGACCGCCGAGGTCGCCGCCGACCACGCGCTCGACCTCGGCGGCCGCACCGGCTTCGCGGAGCTTGCGGCGGTGCTGGCGGGCGCCCGGGTGGTGGTGGCGCCCAACACCGGGGCGGCACATCTGGCCGCGGCCGTGGGAACCCCGGTGGTGTCGCTGTTCGCCCCGGTGGTGCCCCCGTCCCAGTGGGCCCCGTACGGGGTCCCAGCCACCGTGCTCGGCGACCAGGACGCCGCGTGCCGTGGCTCGCGGGCCCGCACCTGCCCGTTGCGCCGCCACACCTGTCTCGACGACATCACCGACATCGCACTGCTGGCCGCGGTGCACGAGTGGGGAGGTACACCATGATCGCGACCCATTTCGACGATCTCATCGAGGCGGTGGACCGAACCCGCGGTCACATCCGCCTGATCGACACCTGGGGGCACCGGCTCGCCGAGGTCCTGCTCGGCGGCGGGCGGCTGCTGGCGTGCGGAAACGGCGGCAGCGCCGCCGAGGCCCAGCACCTGACCGCCGAACTGGTCGGGCGGTTCAAGGACGAGCGGCAGCCGTTGTCGGCCATCGCGCTGCACGCCGATACGTCCGCGCTGACCGCGGTGGTCAACGACTACGGCGGCGACGAGATCTTCGCCAGAGGTGTCCGCGCCCACGGCCGCCGCGACGACGTCCTGATAGCGCTGTCGACGAGCGGCACCAGTCACAACGTGCTGACGGCGGTCAAGGCCGCGCACGAGATCGGGATGAGCACCTGGGCCCTCACCGGGCCGGCGCCCAATCCGCTGGCGGCCATGTGCGACCACGCGATCAGCGTGGACGCACCGGGCACGGCCACCGTGCAGGAGGTGCATCTGCTGCTGGTCCACGCCCTGTGCATGGCGGTCGACGAGCGCATCCTCGGATCGGTGCCGGCATGAGCGCCGCACCGCTGGTCGTCGTCGGCGACGTGATGCTCGACCTGGACGTCGAGGGGTCCGCGACGCGACTCAGCCCGGAAGCCCCCGTCCCGGTGGTCGACGTCGAACGCAGCTGGCAGCGGCCGGGAGGGGCCGGGCTGGCCGCACAGTTGGCGGCGCGCACCCGCGACGACGTCGTCCTCATCGCCGGAATCGCCGAAGACGCTGCGGCACAACAACTCCGCGAACTACTGCGGTCGGCCGGGGTGCGGCTGATCGCGCTGCCGATGCGGGGGGCCACCGTGACCAAGACCCGGGTCAGGGCGCGCGGTCAGTCGGTGCTGCGCATCGACCGCGGCACAGCCACCCCGGTTGCCGCGCCGCTGCCCGACGAGGCGGTGCACGCGCTGTCCCACGCGCAGGCGGTCTGCGTCGCCGACTACGGCGGGGGAGTCGCGGCACTGCCGGCGCTGCGTGCCGCGCTCGGCCACGCCGCGCGCGGCGTTCCGGTGGTGTGGGATCCGCACCCGCGCGGCGCCGTCCCCACCCCGAGATGCCGATTGGTCACGCCGAATGAGGCTGAGGCCCAACACTTCTGCGGTACCGAAGGCCTACCCGGGGTAGTGCTGCGGGAACGCTGGAACGCCGACGCGGTGTGCGTGACCCTGGGCGCCCGCGGCGCCCGGGTCTTCACCGCGGACGGCTGCGTCACCCACATCGGCCCCGCGGCGCCGGTCGGCACCGGATCGGCCGGCGACGTGTGCGGCGCCGGCGACCGGTTCGCCGTGGCGGCGACCGCCGCGTTGGGCGCCGGTGCCGGCCCCGTGGCCGCCGTCACCGAAGCGGTGGACGCCGCCGCCCGCTTCGTCGCCGCGGGCGGGGCGGGTGCGGTGTCGGCGCCGGTGTGCAGCGAGACGCACCCGGGTACCGACGACCATGACGCCACCGATGCGGTCGCGCTGGCGCAGCGGTTGCGCGCGGTGGGGCGCACGGTGGTGGCCACCGGTGGATGTTTCGACCTGCTCCACATCGGCCATGTCCGGTTATTGCGCACCGCACGGCAATTCGGTGATGCGCTGATCGTGCTGATCAACTCCGACGCGTCGGTGCGCGCGCTGAAGGGTCCCGGCCGGCCGGTGGTGGCGGCCGCAGACAGGGCCAGGGTGCTTGCCGCGCTGGCCTGCGTCGACGCCGTGGCGGTGTTCGACGAGGCGACGCCGGAGCGGCTGCTGTCCGATATCCGGCCCGACATCTGGGTCAAGGGCGGCGATTACACGGCCGACGCCCTGCCCGAGGCCGGCGTCGTGAGACGCCACGGCGGTGACGTCGTCATCGTGCCGACGGTGGCCGGCTACTCCTCGTCCGCCCTGATCGCCGCGGCGCGGTCCGGGCCAACCGAAGAAAGGTGAGACACATGGCAGACATCGCGAACCCCGGGACGGTGCTGATCACCGGCGGCGCGTCCGGACTGGGCGCGGCGGTCGCCGATGCGGTGCGGGCACGCGGCGGCACACCGCTGGTGATCGACAAGGACCGTCCGGCCGACGGCATCACCCACGTGTGCGCGGACCTGGCCGACACCGACGCCGTGGAGGCCGCTGTCGCCGCGCTGGCCGAGCAGACCGGCGGGCCGATCGACGGGGTGTTCACCGCGGCGGGCATCGACGCCTGCGGCCCCCTGCGCCAGGTCCCCGCCAAGGAGTGGGAGCGGGTGGTGATGGTCAACCTGTTCGGCACCGCGGCCGTGATCAGGTCGGCGCTGCCCTACCTGGCGACTGGCCGCAGCCGCATCGTCACCTGCGCGTCGACGCTGGGGATCAAGGCGGTCAGCGACGCGACCGCCTACTGCGCGTCGAAGTTCGGGGTGGTCGGGTTCACCCGCGCGCTGGCCGCCGAACTTGCCGGTGACATCGGGGTCACCCTGCTGGTCCCGGGCGGCATGTACACCGCGTTCTTCGACAGCCGCACCGAGCAGTACAAGCCGCCACCGGACGCCAAGCTCAACCAGCCCTCGGATGTGGCCGCCGCCGTGTTGTTCGCACTCTCACAGCCGCCTGGCTGTGAGATACGCGAACTCGTGGTGTGCGCGTCCACAGAATCGTCATGGCCCTAGTGCCGGACAGTCGCGACCCGCAGACCATCGTGGCGCTGCGCGCGCTGGGGCTCGGCGACCTGCTCACCGCGGTGCCCGCGCTGCGCGGACTGCGGCGCCGATACCCCGACACCCGGATCACCCTGGCCGCACCCGCACGGTACCGCGCGCTGGCCCTGCACACCGGCGCCGTCGACGACGTCGTCGACACCCCGGAGCTGGGCCCGATCCGCGGCATCGCGGACCGGCCGGACCTGGCGGTCAACCTGCACGGACGGGGACCGCAGTCGATCGCGGCGCTGCTGGCCCTGCGGCCACGAATGCTGCTGACCCACCGGCACGACGACTTCCCGCACATCGCCGGCCCGCCGTGGCAACCCGACCAGCACGAGGTCGACCGTTGGTGCCAGATCCTGCACTGGGCCGGAATCGTCTGCCGCGCCGCAGATCTGGAGATCAAACGGCCCGACGGGTACCCGGACCACTCCGATGCGGTGGTGATCCACCCCGGCGCCGGGGCGCCGGCGCGGCAGTGGCCGGCGCAGCGGTTCGCCGAGGTCGCCGCGGCATTGTCCGAGCGGGGTGCGCGGGTGGTGATCACCGGATCGAGCGCCGAAGCCGGTCTGGTCCGGGAGGTCCGGGCCGCGTCGGGGCTGCCGGGATCGGCGATGTGGCCCGACACCTCGGATCTGCTCGCGCTGGTCGCGCTGGTCAGCGACTGCCGACTGCTGATCTGCGGTGATACCGGCGTCGGGCACCTGGCGACGGCCACCGGGACGCCGTCGGTGCTGCTGTTCGGCCCCACCCCGCCCGCGCACTGGGGCCCGCGCGGCAACGGGTGCCACGTCACGTTATGGGCCGGCGAGCGCGGCGACCCGCATGCGGGCGAACCGGACCCAGGGCTGCTGCAACTGTCGGCCGCACAGGTGCTCGACGCCGCCCGCGACGTGCTGGCCAGGCATCCATGAGCGGACCGGTGCGCGTCGGCGTGGTCGGCACCGGCTACGTCGGGCTGACGACCGCGGTCTGCCTGGGCGGGCACCGCGGCGTGGACACCACCGCCGTCGACATCGACCGGGCCAAGGTGGACCGTTTGTGCGCGGGCGTCGCGGTGCTCGACGAGCCCGGACTGGCGCCGCTGATGGCCGCCGGCACGCGGGCCGGCACGCTGCGGTTCTCGACGGACTTCGCGAGGCTGGCCGACCGCAACGTGGTGTTCGTCTGTGTGCCGACACCGCAGGGCGACGACGGGGCCTCCGACCTGAGAGCGGTCGACCAGGCGCTGGACCGGCTGAAGGCGGTGCTGCAGCCGGGGGCGGTGGTCGCACTGAAATCCACCGTGCCGGTGGGCACCACGCGCCGGGCCGCGCGGCGACTGAGGCCGGCGCGGATCGGGGTGGTGTCCAGCCCGGAGTTCCTCCGGGAAGGTCACGCGGTCGCCGACTTCGTGCACCCGAACCGCATCGTCGTCGGCGCCCTGACCTGTCATGACGCGGAGCTGGTGTGCGCCGCGTACGGCGACGCCGGCCCGGTGCTGCGGATGAGCCCCGAGAGCGCGGAGCTGGCCAAGTACGCCAGCAACGCCTTCCTGGCGGTGAAACTCTCGTATGCGAATTCGATCGCGTCGCTGTGCGCACGGTTGGGCGCCGACATCGGGGATGTGACCGCGTGCATGGGCGCCGACGACAGGATCGGCGCGTCGTTCCTGCGGCCGGGGCCCGGATGGGGCGGCTCCTGCCTACCGAAAGACACTGCGGCGCTGGTGCATACGGCCCGATCGCGGAATCTGGTACTCGGCGAGGTGGAAGCGGCGCGGACCACCAACGCCGCGCAACCGCGGCGCATCAGCGACGCGCTGCTCGCAGCGCTGCAGGGCGGTCTCGACGGCGCCCGGATCACCGCGCTCGGGCTCACCTTCAAGGCGGACACCAGCGACACCAGGGACTCCCCGGCGCTGGCGGTGTGCGCACATCTGGCGGCCCACGGTGCGGTGGTGTGCGGCTACGATCCGCAACTGTCAGCGATAGACGCCCGTGCGCTGGACCGGGCCGGGGTGATCGCCGTCGACGACCCGTACCGCGCCGCCAAGTCCGCGGACGCGATCGTGCTGCTCACCGAGTGGCCCGAGTTCGGCGACCTCGATTGGTCGCAGATCGCCGACCAGGCGCCGGGCGCGGTGGTCGCCGACACCCGCACGATGCTCGACCCCGCGGCGGTCAGGTCCGCCGGGCTCGGCTACCTCGGCAGCGGATGCGCCGACGGGTTCTGACGGGTGGCGCCGTGCTCGTCCCCGCCGCCGCTGAGTTGGGTGCCGGTGACCTGGAAATGGACCCGACGGGCGATCTCGACCGCGTGGTCGGCGAAGCGCTCGTAGAACCGTCCGAGTAGCACCAGGTCGGCCGCGACGGTCGGACCGTGCGGCCACTGCGGGCTCATCAACCGCGCGAACAACTCACGGTGCAGATCGTTCATCCGTACGTCGCTTTCACAGACCTTGCGGGCCAGATCCGCGTCCCGGCTCCGCACGGTCGCCTGTGCCAGATTCGCCAGTTCCGTTGCTGTGGAAGCCATCTCGGCGAACAGATCATGGACGTCGGCGGGCACCACGGACTCCGGGTGCCTGCGGCGCGCCGTGCGCGCCACGTTGGAGGCCAGCCCGCCCATCCGGTCGGCGTCCGCGGCGATGTAGAGCGCGGCGACGACGGCGCGCAGGTCCCGCGCGACCGGGGCCTGCAGGGCCAGCATGCTGTACGCGCGCTCGTGGACCGCGTTACCGAACTGCGTCAGCCGTTTCAGGTCGAACGCGACACGCTCGGCGGCGGCGACGTCGCCTTCGAGCAGTGCGGTGGAGGCACCCTGTGCGAGCGCCGAGGCGCGGCCGCACATCTCGGCCAGATCCTCGATCAGGACCTCGAGGGCCTGATGGAATTCGTCGCGCATGGTGTCCCCAGAAGTCTCGTCGTTGTGGCCCCGTACCCGGGGAACACGATGTCAAACCGAGTAAGTTCAGACACGTCCGAGCACCTCGGCGACCGGATGACGGTTGAACGCACAGCCCGACAACGACGCGGACGAGACCTTCGAAGTCTTGTTGCGGTACATCCGCGACGCCCGGGGTTTCGACTTCACCGGTTACAAGCGCACCTCGCTGATGCCGCGGGTCCGGCACCGGATGGATCAGGCCGGGTTCAACAGCTACGAGGAGTACCTGGACACGCTGCAGGCCAGCGCCGACGAGTTCGCGGCGCTGTTCAACACGATCTTGATCAACGTCACCAGCTTCTTCCGCGACCCCGACGCGTGGGACTACGTGCGCGACGAGGTGGTGCCCACACTGCTGGCCGAGCGAGGCCCCGCCGACCCGATCCGCGTATGGAGCGCCGGGTGCGCGTCGGGTCAGGAGGCCTTCACGCTGGCGATGATCCTCGCCGAGGCGCGGGTGGCCTCCTACGACGCCAGGGCCGTCGAATCGGTGCCGGTGGATCTTCTGGAAAGCTATTTCGACCAGGTCAACGGGCGGTACGTCTTCCGGAAAGACCTGCGGCGGGCTGTGATCTTCGGCCGCAACGACCTGGTCAAGGACGCACCCATTTCCCGCGTGGACCTGCTGGTGTGCCGCAACACCCTGATGTACCTGAACGCCGACACCCAGCGCAACGTGGTGAGCCGGTTGCACTTCGCGCTCGCCCCGCGCGGGGTGCTGTTCCTCGGGCACGCCGAGATGCTGCTCAGCCACACCGACCGGTTCACGCCGCTGAACCTGAGGCACCGCGTCTTTCCGGAGGGTGCCGACGGCCGGCGACAACGGCGAGCGTCACCCCGCCGCGATGATGTTCGAGCGTCACATCGACACCTCCGGGCTGCCCACGATCCGGGACCTCGCCTTCCGCGCCAGTCCGGTGGCGCAGATCGTCCTGGCCGCCGACGACACCGTGGCCATGATCAACCAGCAGGCAGAGACCACGTTCGGGCTGTCGGCCCGCGACATCGGTCGGGTGCTGCGCGACCTCGAGGTCTCGTACCGCCCGGTCGAGCTGCGCGCCTACCTCGACCAGGCGAAGTCGGAACGTCGCTCGGCACGCATCCAGGACGTGCAGTGGCAGCGGCCCGGCAGCGACTCGGTCTGGTTCGAGATCCATGTCAACCCGCTGGTGGACGGCGACAACGCGCTGCTCGGCGTCTCGGTGGTGTTCTTCGACGTGACCTCGACCCGCGCGCTGGTGGACAAGATCGTGCAGACCAACCGGCAGCTGGAGACCGCCTACGAAGAACTTCAGTCGACCAACGAGGAACTCGAGACCACCAACGAGGAACTTCAGTCCACCAACGAAGAGCTCGAGACCATGAACGAGGAACTCCAGTCGACCAACGACGAGCTGCACACGATCAACGACACGTTGCGGGAGCGCAGCGTGGAGCTCGACGAGTCGACGGCTTTCGTCGAATCCCTGATCGGGGCCATCCGGCTCGGCCTGGCGGTGGTGGACCGGCAGATGCGGGTGGTGGTGTGGAACCGCGGGTGCGGGAACTGTGGGGGCTGCGCTGGAATGAGGCCGTCGGAAAAGCGCTGCCCACCTTGGACATCGGGCTGCCCACCGAAGAGCTGAAACCACTCATCGGCGCGGTCTTCGTCGACGGTGACCTCAGCGAGCACACCACCGTGGATGCGGTGAACAGGCGCGGGCGGGCCACCCGGGTTCGGGTGCTGTGCACGGCGTTCCGCTCCGCCGACAATGCGGTCGACGGGGCGCTGCTGCTGATGGAGGCTCAGGGCCAGGCGCCGGCCCGAGGATCAGCCTGACGCGGCCGGTCATCCATCAAACGAAGCGTTCGTGTGTGCGGGTGGCGCCCGTACCGCGACGGGTACCCGAACCCCATGAGTTCCGGCGACGAGCTTGACTTCGCGTGGATCCACGCGGCGTTCGTCAGGCTGCGCGCGCTGCCCCCGGACTCGGCCGATCGCGGCAGGCTGCGCGACGAGATCATCCGCCGCTGCCTGCCCGTCGCCGACCGGATCGCACGCCGCTACGACCACCGCGGCGAGACCCACGACGACCTGGTGCAGGTGGCACGGGTGGGCCTGGTGAACTCGGTCAACCGGTTCGATCCGGCGGCCGGCCCAGAGTTCCTGTCGTTCGCGATCCCGACGATGCTGGGCGAGGTCAAACGCTATTTCCGGGACTGCGGTTGGGCGGTCAACGTGCCGCGGCGGCTCAAGGACCTCTATCCCTCGCTGGCGCCGGCGAGCGCCGAGCTGACTCAGCGCCTGGGCCGGTCCCCGAACGCGGCGGAACTGGCAGCCCTGTTGGAGGTCGACCGGATGGAGGTCGCCGAGGCGCTCACCGCCGCCGCGGGATTCAAGACCCGGTCGATCGACGCCGCGTCGACCTCCGGTGAGGACAGCCCGTCGCTCGCCGACCGACTCGGCGATCCCGATCCGGCCCTCGACCTCGTCGACGAATGCGACGAGCTGCGCGCGCAATTGGCGTCACTTCCGCGGCGGGAGTACCGGATCGTCATCATGCGGTTCTTCGAGTCGCTGACCCAGACCGAGATCGCCGAGCGGATGGGGATGTCGCAGATGCACGTGTCGAGGCTCCTGGCCCAGTCGCTGCGCCGCCTGCGCTCCGCAATGGGCGGTGCGGACGACGCAGCGATCGCCTGATCTTCTGTCCTACGCTGTGCGGAGCAGTATCCGGAAAGCGAATATCACTTTCTGCGGCGAGTCCGGCGGGTGGCCGGTGCCGCCGCGCGCACCGGTGCCACCGCCGAGGCCATCACCGAATCGGCGCGGTCCCACACCCGGTGCAGACCCAGCGCGGCCAGCAGTTCGGCACCGAACGACGACGAGGCGTCATCGTCGGTCACCACGCCGGGATCCTGCAGGTCGATGTCGACCTTCTGCAACGCCGCACGCGCATCGCCCCACGCGCCCAACGGCTTGCAGTGCCGCAGCATCTCGTGCAGCAGGATCACCATTTTGATGTCGACATTCTCCAGTGCGCCGCCGGCCACCACGACGGCGTCGAACTCGATCGAGCGCGCGGTGTCGAAGGTGCGGTCCACGGTCAGGGTGCGCCGGCCCGACTTCAGAGTGCCGCCCGCCGGCGCGACGATCGCCGGGATGACACCGGCCTTGTCCAGCGACTTGACGAGTTTGGCGACCCCGGCGAGATCGGAATCCCTGTCGGCGATGATCGCCACCTTGCGCCCCTTCACCGGGCCCGGAGTGGTGACGACCTGCGACAGGGCCGGTGACAGCGTCACCTCGGCCGGTGGATTACCCTTCGGCGCGGGCAGTCCGAGTCCCTGCGCCACCTGCTCGCAGAGTTCGGCGTCGACGTTGGACAGCACCTCCAGCTGCCGTTCCTTGATGGCTTGCTCGTAGCACTTGCCGAGCTCGAAGGTGAACGCCTCGACGACGTGTGCCTGCTCGATCGGGGTCAGCGAGCGGTAGAACATCGCCGCCTGGGTGAAATGGTCGTCGAACGACGTCGGTGCGACCCGCGCCACCCGGCCCTCCACCGGACGGGCGGTCTGCACGTAGCCGCCCTCGTCCGCATCGGCGACCACGGGCTCGCCGCCGTCGATGCTGTTCGGCCGGTACGGCGCCTGCCCGGTGTGGATCGCCGTCTGGTGCATGCCGTCGCGCAACATGTCGTTGACCGGGCAGCGGGGCCGGTTGATCGGCAGCTGGGTGAAATTCGGGCCGCCCAGCCTGGTCAGCTGTGTGTCCAGGTACGAGAACAGCCGGGCCTGCATCAGCGGGTCGTTGGTGACCTCGATTCCGGGGACCAGGTTGCCGGTGTGGAAGGCCACCTGCTCGGTCTCGGCGAAATAGTTGGTGGGGTTGCGGTTGAGCGTGAGCTTCCCGATCAGCTGCACCGGGACCAGTTCCTCAGGCACGATCTTGGTCGGGTCGAGCAGGTCGATGCCCTCGAAGGTCTCGGTGCCGTCGTCGGGCATCACCTGCACGCCGAGCTCATACTCCAGTGGCGCGCCCGCCTCGATGCCGTCGGCCATGTCGCGGCGGTGGAAGTCAGGATCGAAACCGGCGGCCAGCTGGGCCTCCTCCCACACCAGTGAGTGCACCCCGGCGACCGGCTTCCAGTGGAATTTCACCAGGCTGGTCTCGCCCTTGGCGTTGACCAGCCGGAAGGTGTGGACCCCGAAGCCCTCCATGGTGCGGTAGGACCGCGGGATGCCGCGGTCACTCATGTTCCACAGCACGTGGTGGGTGGCCTCGGTGTGCAGGGACACGAAGTCCCAGAACGTGTCGTGCGCCGACTGGGCCTGCGGTATCTCACGATCGGGATGCGGCTTGCCCGCGTGGATCACGTCGGGGAACTTGATGCCGTCCTGGATGAAGAAGACCGGGATGTTGTTGCCGACGAGATCGAATGTGCCTTCGTCGGTGTAGAACTTGACCGCGAAACCCCGGGTGTCACGCACGGTGTCGGCGGACCCGCGGGAACCCAGCACGGTGGAGAAACGACAGAAGACGTCGGTCTGCTTACCCTTGGACGCCAGGAACGCCGCTTTGGTGATCGAGGCGGCGTTGCCGTAGGCCTCGAAGACGCCATGGGCCGCAGCGCCTCTGGCGTGCACCACCCGCTCGGGGATCCGTTCGTGGTCGAAATGGGTGATCTTCTCCCGGAGGTGGAAGTCCTCCATCAGCGTGGGGCCGCGGCTGCCCGCCTTCAGCGAGTGGTCGGTGTCGGGGATCCGGACGCCCTGCGCGGTGGTGAGGAACCGGCCCGTCTGTGCGCGCGGATCAGGTTGTTCGTCAGTGCTTTTCGACGCACCGGTGGGACTGACCTTGGCAGGGGCGGACTGGTCTCGCTTACGCGGAGCGGGCATGTGGTGCCTCCGTATCGACGGGTGGGGGAGCCCTTCCGACGTACCCGTTGGAGAACGTGTCAAACGCTCGGGATCTCCGGATCGCAGCGCACATCGAGCAGGGTGGGCCCCGGCGCCGACAACGCCCAGTCCCACGCGCGGCCGAGGTCGTCTTCCGATTCGACCGTCCTGGCGTCCACGCCCATGGTCTGCGCCACCGCGGCGTAGCTGACGGCGGGCAGGGTCTGGGACGGCTCGAACCTCGGCGTGCCGCTCTCGCGCAGCTCCCAGGTCACCTGGTTGAGGTCACCGTTGCCGAACACGCACACCACGAGGCGCTGGTCGTCCCACTCGTCGCGGTAGCGGGCGATGGTCAGCAGTTCGTTGAGGCCGTTCATCTGCATCGCGCCGTCACCGACCAGCGCGATCGCGGGACGGTCGGGATAGGCGAATTTCGCGCCGATCGCGTACGGCACCGCACACCCCATCGAGGCCAGCGTTCCCGACACCGATCCCCGGACACCGGCGGTGAACTTCACACACTGCGCATACCAGGCTGTCGAGGATCCGGAATCGGCTGTCACGATCGCGTTGTCCGGCAACCGATCCGACAGCTCCCAGGCGATACGCATCGGATTCACCGGCTGAGCCGGACGCATGCACTCCCGTTCCAGATCAGTCCACCACCGCCGCACGTCCGTTTCGATGCCTTCGCGCCAGTGGGTATGAGGCTTCGGACGTAGATGCTGTTGCAGCCCAGCCAGAGTGACCCGGGCGTCGGCGACGATGTTCAGCTCGGTCGGATACCGCATCCCGATCGAGGTGCCGTCGTCGTCGATCTGGACCGCGCGGGCCTGACCGAACTCTGGGAGGTACTGGGTGTAGGGGAAGTTCGAGCCGACGATCAGCAGGGTGTCGCAGGCGCGCATCATCTTGTGGCTCGGTCGGGACCCGAGCATGCCGATCGGGCCGGTGACGAACGGCAGGTTATCCGGTAGAACGTCCTTGCCCAGCAAGGCTTTCGCCACTCCGGCGCCGGTGAGTTCGGCGACCCGGACGACCTCCCGCCGTGCCCCGCGTGCGCCCTGGCCGATCAGGATGGCGACCCGTTCGCCGTCGTTGAGGATCTCCGCCGCCCGCCGCACCTGGCCCTCGGCGGGCGTGATGACCCCGAACTCGTCGACGGGATCGCTGGACGGGACGTGCTTGCCCTGGTGCTCTGGCGGTTCGTACTCCGTGTCCTGAAGATCGGACGGGACGATGACGACCGTCGGCGCGCGCCGGCTCCTCGCTGTCCGGATGGCCCGGTCCAGCGCCATGGGCAGCTGTTCGGACACGTTGACCTCGACGACATAGTCACTGGCCACGTCGGCGAACAGCGCCTGCAGGTCCACCTCCTGCTGGTAGCTGCTGCCCATCGCGCTGCGCGCGGTCTGCCCGATGATCGCGACCACCGGCACATGGTCGAGTTTGGCGTCGTAGAGACCGTTGAGCAGGTGGACCGCGCCCGGTCCGGAGGTCGCCAGGCAGACCCCGACCTCGCCGGAGAACTTGGCGTACCCGACGGCGGCCATCGCGGCCATCTCCTCGTGGCGGGCCTGGACGAACCGGGGATCGTCGTGGGCGCGGCTCAGCGCCGAGATCAGCCCGTTGATGCCGTCACCCGGGTAGCCGAAGACGTGGGTGATGTTCCACTGGCGGAGGCGGTCGAGGATGAAGTCGGACACATCGGTGGGCATACCGGCGGCTACCCGCCGGGCTGTCAGTGAAACCGAGTAGGGTTCCGCGCGTGATCAAGTCTGGCCCGGTCAAATCCGTAAACGCCCGTCTCGCTGCAGAACTGGCCGTGGGGGAGTCGCAGGTCGCCGCGGCGGTGCGCCTGCTCGACGAGGGTGCGACGGTGCCGTTCATCGCCCGCTACCGCAAGGAGGTGACCGGCAGCCTCGACGACGGTCAGCTGCGTGTGCTGGAGGAGCGGCTGGCCTACCTACGCGAGCTCGACGACCGGCGCAACGCGGTGCTGGCCTCGATCAAGGAGCAGGGCAAACTCACCGATGACCTGACCGCGGCGCTGATGGCCGCCGACACCAAGGCCCGTGTCGAGGACATCTATCTGCCGTTCAAACCGAAGCGGCGGACCAAGGCGCAGATCGCCCGCGAGGCTGGCCTGCAGCCGCTGGCCGAAAGCCTGCTGACCGACCCGGCCCAGGTGCCCGAGGAGGCGGCCGCGGAGTACCTCGGTGAGAGCGTGCCCGACGCCGCCGCGGCACTCGACGGGGCACGCCACATCATCGTCGAGCGCGCCGCCGAGGACGCCGAGCTGGTGGGCGCACTGCGGGAACGCTTCTGGGAGCACGGCGTGCTGAGGACCAGGCCCGCATCCGAGGGATCCGTGAACGCGGAGAAGGCGCAGAAGTTCCGCGACTACTTCGACCACTGCGAGCAGCTCTGGGCGATGCCGTCCCACCGGGTGCTGGCGGTGCTGCGCGGCGAGAAGGAGCAGGTGCTGGCGCTGAGCCTGGACGGCGGAGACGAGGACACCTACCAGGCGATGATCGCCGCCGCGCTGGGCATCGACCTGACCGCGGCCGCACCGGCCACCCCGTGGCTGGCTGCCACGGTCGGCTTCGCGTGGCGCACCCGGCTGTCGGTGTCGGCGTCGGTGGACGCCCGGGTGCGGCTGCGGCTGCGGGCCGAGCAGGACGCCGTCGCGGTGTTCGCCAAGAACCTCAAGGACCTGCTGTTGGCCGCGCCCGCGGGCAACCGCACCACGATGGGGCTCGATCCCGGCTTCCGGACCGGGGTGAAGGTCGCCGTCGTGGACGGCACCGGCAAGGTGCTTGACACCTGCGCGATCTATCCGCACCAGCCGCAGAAGCAGTGGGACCAGGCCAAGGCGACGCTGGCAGCACTGGTGGTGCGCCACGGCGTCGAGCTGATCGCGGTGGGCAACGGCACCGCGTCCCGCGAAACCGACGCGTTGGCAAGTGAACTCATCGCCGACATTCGGGCAGCGGGGGGCGCGGCGCCGGCCAAGGCGATGGTCAGCGAGGCCGGCGCGTCGGTGTACTCGGCGTCGGCCTACGCCGCGCACGAGCTGCCGGATCTCGACGTCACCCTGCGGGGTGCGGTGTCCATCGCCCGGCGCCTGCAGGACCCGCTCGCCGAGCTCGTCAAGATCGAGCCCAAGTCCATCGGGGTGGGGCAGTACCAGCACGACATCACCCCCGGCATCCTGGCCAGAAGCCTTGGCGCGGTGGTCGAGGACGCGGTGAACGCCGTCGGCGTGGACCTCAACACCGCGTCGGTTCCGCTGTTGTCGCGGGTCTCGGGGATCACCGAGTCGCTGGCCGAGGCGATCGTCGCGCACCGCGACAAAGCCGGCCGGTTCCAGAACCGCCGCGCGCTGCTCGACGTTCCCCGGCTGGGGCCCAAGGCTTTCGAGCAGTGCGCCGGCTTCCTGCGGATCCGCGACGGGCAGGACCCGCTCGACGCGTCCGGCGTGCACCCCGAGTCCTATCCGGTGGTGCGGCGCATCCTGGACCGCTCGAACGTCACGCTCGCCGAGATCATCGGCAACGAACGCGCGCTGCGGCAACTGCGGCCCGTCGACTTCGCCGACGACCGGTTCGGCATCCCGACGGTGACCGACATCCTCGCCGAACTGGAGAAGCCCGGCCGCGACCCTCGTCCGGCGTTCACCACTGCGACGTTCGCCGCCGGAGTGGAGAAGGTCGCCGACCTCAAGGTCGGGATGATCCTGGAGGGCGTGGTGACCAATGTGGCCGCGTTCGGCGCGTTCGTCGACGTGGGTGTGCACCAGGACGGGCTCGTGCACGTCTCGGCGATGGCCGACCGCTTCGTCTCCGACCCGCACGAAGTGGTGCGCTCAGGTCAGGTGGTGCGGGTCAAGGTCGTCGACGTCGACGTCGACCGGCAGCGCATCGGCCTGAGCCTGCGCCTCAACGACGAGGCCAAGCCCGAGCGCGGCCCCCGGCGCGCCGAACGGCCGGGACCGCCGAAGCGGAATCCGCAGCGCACCAACAACTCCGGACGTCGTGAGCAGAGCCGCCCGGCCGGCTCGATGGCGCAGGCGTTACGGGACGCGGGCTTCGGCCGATGACGAAGGCGGCGCGATGGTGCTCGGCGGGGGTCGGGATCGTCGCGCTGCTGACCTCCTGCACCCGGCACGTGGACAACCCGCAGGCGCGGCCCGCATCGCTGGCCGCGCCGATCACCACGCTTCAGGTCGCCGATCTGCTCAGCCCGAAGGTGTCCGGCGAGGACGGCAATCTGTTCGTGGTCGCCGAGCCGGAGCACTGCGCCGGGCTGGCCCGCGAGGTGGACCCGCCGTTCCTCGACGCGCCCGGCCCGCTGGCCACCGACGGCGGGCACTGGATGACCGAGGACGGCCGGTTCTACGTCGAGGAGATGGTCGCGGTCTACCGATCGGATTTTGATCCCGCCACGGCGCTGGACACGGTGCGGCAGACCGTAAAACGGTGTGGCGGTACGGCGTTGAGCGTCACGACGATGCGGGACCGCACCTACGACTTCGAGGTGCGGCCACACCCGTCGACCGCACCGGAGGGCACCGTGCTCTGGTCCCTGCGCGCGCCTGATTGGAATTGCGACAACCTGTTCGTGGCCGCGCACAACGCCGCCGTCGAGATCACCACCTGCGGTGGCGCACCCGGCTATGACGTGCCGGCGCTGGCCGCCGACGCGCTGAAGCGGATCGAGGCGCTGGCCGACACCACCGCGTGATCAGCCGGGCAGCTGGGCCCGCGAGGTGTCCTTGAGCGCCACCCCCGAACGCCCGAGCCGCCGGGCGCCGGCGACCAGGACGGCCGCGGTGCGGGCGGCGGTGCGGTAGTCCAAACCGTCCGGTGGGTGGATGTTGGAGATGCAGTTGCGGTCGGCGTCGGTGCGGCCCACCCGCGGCTGATGGGTCAGGTAGATCCCAAGACTGTCCGCAACCGACAGGCCCGGACGCTCGCCGATGACCATCAGCAGTGTCGTCACGCCCAGTGCCGCGCCGACGTGGTCGCCGAGCGCGACCCGCGCCTGGGTGGCGATCACCGGCGGCGCCAGCCGGTAGTGGCCGTCGAACTCATCGGCCAGCGCGGTGAGCAGTCCGACGCCGTGCTCGGCCAGCGCGCGCGGGGACAGCCCGTCGGCTAGCACGACGCCGATGTCGGCCCCGGTCTGGGGCAGCGCGTCGACGTCGGCCGGTTGGCGCCCGAGGTCGGGCCGGCGCAGGTATTCGGCACGGTCGGCCGCGCGGCTGCGCACCAGCAGCGGTGCGCCGAGACCGAGAGCCTCTACCTCGGCGGCGAATGCGTCGGTGTCCAACGGCACATGGACGGCGTCGCGGGCCGCCGAGTGGGCGGCCTTGAACTCCAGCACGCGACGCGACGGCAGGGCGTTGCCGGCCCGCCCGAGACCGATACGGGCCCGGGTGGCGCTGCGCAGCGGCGCCCAGACATCCTCGGGGGAAACGTCTTTCGCGGCGCTCATGACCCAGCCGCCAGGGCCAGCAGCGGAGAGGCGGCTGGATCGACCGGCAGCACCCTGCCGTCGTCGTCGGCCATGCCCAGCCGGGCCAGCCACGCCTCGAACTCCGGCGCCGGCCGCAGCTTCAGCGCATTGCGGACATACAGCGCGTCATGGAACGCCAGGCTCTGGTAGCCCAGCATCACGTCGTCGGCGCCGGGCACGGTGATGACGAAGGCGGCACCGGCCACACCGAGCAGGGTCAGCAGCGTGTCCATGTCGTCCTGATCGGCTTCGGCATGGTTGGTGTGGCACACGTCCACACCCATCGGCAGCCCGAGCAGCTTGCCGCAGAAGTGGTCCTCCAGCCCCGCCCGGATGATCTGTTTGCCGTCATAGAGATACTCGGGGCCGATGAAACCCACGACGGTGTTCACCAGCAGCGGGTCCAGCGCCCGGGCCACGCCGTAGGCCCTGGTCTCCAGCGTCTGCTGGTCCACCGGGCGGCCGCCGGTGCCCAGGTGCGCTCCCGCCGACAGTGCCGAACCCTGCCCGGTCTCCAGATACATCACGTTGTCGCCGACGGTGCCGCGGCCCAGCGCGCGGCCTGCCTCGTTGGCCTCCTGCAGCATCGGCAGCGTGATGCCGAAGCTGGCGTTGGCGCCCTGGGTTCCGGCGATCGACTGGAACACCAGGTCGACCGGGGCGCCCCGCTCGATGAGCTCCATCGTGGTGGTCACGTGGGTCAGCACGCAGGATTGCATCGGGATGTCGAACCGCAGCCGGATCTCGTCGAGCAGATGCAGCAGATCCTCGGTGTGCTGCGGCGAGTCGGTGGCCGGGTTGATACCGATGACCGCGTCACCGCAGCCCATCAGCAACCCGTCCAGCGTGGCCGCCGCGATGCCCCGCGGATCGTCGGTCGGGTGGTTGGGTTGCAGCCGCGTCGCCAGCGTGCCCGGCACCCCGATCGAGGTCCGGAACGCGGCGTGCACGGCAGCGCCCGCGGCCACCGCGATCAGATCCTGGTTGCGCATGATCTTCGACACCGCCGCCACCATCTCCGGGGTGAGCCCCGGAGCGACCGCCGCGATGCGTTCGGCGCTGCCGGCCTGACATGCGGTGTCCAGCAACCAGTCTCGTAGGCCGCCGACGGTCAGGTGGGCCACCGGGGCGAACGCCTGCCGGTCGTGGGTGTCGATGATCAGCCGCGTGACGTCGTCGGTCTCGTAGGGCACCACCTGTTCGTCGAGGAAGGTGGCCAACGGTAGATCGGCGAGAATCCATGCCGCAGCGGCTCTTTCGGCATCGGATTCGGCCGCGCACCCGGCGAGCTCGTCGCCGGAGCGGACCGGGGTGGCCTTGGCCATCACCTCGACGAGACCGTCGAACTGGTAGGTGTGCCCGCAAACCTGTTGGCGGTAGGTCACCTGAGCTCGTCCTCGGCGGCGGCCACGGCGGCGAACTCCTCGTCGGGGGAGTTGGCCACCAGATGGTGCCGGCTGTAGAGACCGAAGTACGCCATGAACGCCGCGAAGACCAATAGGCAGCACAACGCGGCGACGCTGTCCACCAGGAACGTCGCGATGACCGCCAGTACCGCGATCACGAGGGCGAAGCCCGTCGTGATCACGCCGCCCGGGGTGCGGTAGGGCCGCGGCATGTCCGGCTCGTTCTTGCGCAGCACGATGTGGCTGACCATCATCAGCACGTAACTCAGCGCGGCTCCGAACACCGCCATGTTCAACAGCAGGGCCCCCTGGCCGATCAGCGACAACAGGAACCCGATCACGCCGGGCACAATCAACGCCAGCGTCGGTGCCTTGCGCGAGTTCGTCACCGACAGGATCTTCGGCAGGTACCCGGCCCGCGACAGCGCGAAGAGCTGGCGCGAGTAGGCATAGATGATCGAGAAGAAGCTGGCGATCAGCCCGGCGAGTCCGATGTAGTTGACGACCTTGGCCCAGGTGCTGTCACCGAGGGCCTCGACGAGCGGGTTCCCCGACTCCGACATCGCGGCCGCGCCGCCGGCGCCCGGTGTGAGGACCAGCACGGTCACGCACGTCACCAGCAGCACCGCCATTCCGGCGATGATTCCCTTGGGGACGTTGCGCTCCGGTTCGGCGGCCTCCTCGGCGGCCAGCGGGACGCCTTCGATGGCCAGGAAGAACCAGATCGCGAAGGGGATCGCCGCCCAGATTCCGAGCAGACCGAAGGGCAACAGGGGCGAGGCGCCGGCAGCGTCGGTGACCGCGATATCGGTCAGGTTGGCGCTGTCGAACCGCGGGATCGCCGCGATGGCGAACACCACGAGGCCGACCAGCGCGATCGCGGTGATCACGAACATGACCTTGAGCGCCTCCCCGACACCGGACAGATGGATGCCGATGAAGATGGCGTACGCGGCGAGGTAGACCCACCACCCGTCGGTGATGCCGAACAGGTTGAGCGATTCGACGTAGGCGCCGATGAACGTCGCGATCGCGGCCGGCGCGATCGCGTACTCGATCAGGATGGCGGTGCCGGTGGCGAACCCGCCCCACGGGCCGAGTGCCCGGCGCGCGAACGTGTACCCGCCGCCGGCGGCCGGCAGCGCCGACGACATCTCGGCCATGCCGAGCACCATCGCCAGGTACATCGCCGCGATGATGACCGCGGCGATGGCCAGACCGCCGAAGCCGCCCTGCCCGAGGCCGAAGTTCCATCCGGAGTAGTCCCCGGACACCACGTAGCTGATGCCCAGCCCGGCCAGCAGGATCCAGCCGGCGGTACCCTTCTGCAATTGCCGCTTCTGCAGATATTCCTGTGACTCGCGGTGCTCCTCGACACCGCGCGTGGCGCGGTGGGCACGACTCTCGCCGCTCATGAACCGAACTCCCTTCGACGTGTGGGGTAGCACACTACTCCCGTGACGTTGCATGCGCGTTGCAATGCGGTTCGAAATTGGTTGCGTCACAACTCTTTTGAACGGAACGAAGGTGCAGAAAGGACCGGCGTGGCCCCCGGTGTGCACATCCTGCACGCCGCGCGGAACTCGCGGGGCGGCGTTACGCTCCTGCCGGTCTGCCGAACGCCTGGCGAAACCTAAAGGTCTGAGAGTCGACCTTTAGGGGGAGCCTATGGCGTGCGGCGGACCGTGTCCAGTACCGATCGGGCATGAAGCCGACTTTTGTAACACCGGTTCGACGGCGCCCGATAGATCGCACACACCGGTGAACGACGGGAAGGGGACGCCGTGGGCATGGTTCTGGGGCTCTCACTGACTGCCCACGCCGTCGCCTGGGTGCTGGTCGACGACACCGACGGCGCCGTCCTCGATCATGACGATCTCGAGTTCCGGGCCGGCACGGAGACCGCCGGGGCCGCCGCCAGGAGCGCCCGCACGATCGCGACCGCCGGCGGCCATGACGTCGACCGGATCCGGCTGACGTTCAGCGACGACGTGACCCGCGACGGGCACCGGTTGCGTGAGCAGCTCGACGAGCTCCAGATCGCCGACGTCGACACCGTGCCGCTGGCAGACGCGATGCGCGTGATGATCGCCCCCGACACCGCGCCCCGCCTCGCCCTGGCCTACGGGGCTGCCCTCGCCGAGAGGCCCGCCGAGGAGACGGCCGGCCCCCGTCGCGGCCTGAGCCGCCGCAGGATCGCGATGGCCGTCCTCGGCGCGGCCGCGGCCGCGTTGCTGACCGCCCTGAGCTTGACCTCGGGCGCGGTGCCGGAAGTTCAGCAGACGGCCGCCGCGGCGTCTGATCAGGCCGATACCGGCTGGGTCGCCGTGTCCGCGCCCGCCAGCGGTGTCGCCGGCATGGTCCGCAAGGTGGTCGAGCCGACCGAGCAGGTCGTGACCCCGTCGTGGCGACCCGCGCCCAGGGCATACGTCCCGGTGCCGGCACCGGCCCGGGCCGCCGTTCCCGCCGCGGTGCCGCACCTGCCCGCTCCGCAAGCCCCGCAACAACATCTCACCGGCGAATGGCCGGGCCCCGCCACTGTCGTCACCGTGACGCCGGTGCCGGTGGAGATGACAGATCCGACGAACATGTTCACTGCCCTGCCCTGAGCAGCTAACGTCGACGCCGTGACGGCGGTGACCGAACGCGCCCGGGGCCTGCGCGAGCTGGTGCGCGAACAGGCGGCAGAATCCGAGCGGATCCGCACCATGACGCCGGCGGTCGTGGACGCCATGTGGTCGAGCGGGTTGATGACCGCGTTCAACCCGGTACCGGCCGGCGGGGTGGAACCGACCTTCGCCGAGATGATCGAGACCTGGATCGAAATGGCTTGGCAGGACGGCTCGTTCGGCTGGGTCGGGATCGCCAACCTACCGTCGTCCTTCGCCGCGGCCGCCTATCTTCCCGACGGCGGATTCGCCGAGGTGTTCACCGCCAACGACAACCGCGTCACGATGGGCGGGCAGTTCTTCCCCAACGGACAGGGCATCGCGGTCGACGGCGGCTACCGGCTGACCGGATCGTGGAGTTTCGGTTCGGGCACCGGACACGCCGAATACGTCGCGGCCGGGTTCCTGCCGATGGTCGACGGTGAGATGCAGTGGCTCGCCGAAGGCGTGCCGGACATGCGGGTGGCCGTCGTGCCACGCGCGGATGTGCTGTTCAAGGACGGCTGGCACGTCCAGGGTCTCAAGGGCACCGGTTCCTACGACTACGCGATCGAGGACGTGTTCGTCCCGCTCGACCGCACGTTCGCGTTGTTCACCCGTGAACCGAAGCGGGGGAGTTCACCGGCGACGCGGATGGGCATGATGCCCGTGACCGCGGCCGGTCACGCGGCCTGGGCACTCGGCGTGGCCAAGAGCATGCTCGACGATGTCACCGAGCTGGCGGCGACCAAGTTCCGGATGAGCGACATGGCGGCGCTCGCCAGCCGGCCGACATTCCAGAAAGCGCTGGCGCACCACGTCGCGGCCTGGCGCGCCGCAAGGCTGCTCGTACTCGACGCGTTCGGTAGCGCCGAATCCGCGGTGGCCGCGGGCGGTGAGCTGACCCCCGCCCTGCGCGCGGACATGCGGGTCGCGGCGGTGTTCGCCACCGACACCTCCCGCGCCTGCGCCGAGTGGGCGCATCTGTCCGCCGGGACCAGTTCGATCCGGGAGGGCAGCCGCCTGGAGCGGGCCTTCCGGGATCTCTACACGGGAACCCAGCACGCCTTCATCAGCGAGAAGGTGGCGATCGACGCCGCCCAGGTGTGGCTCGGCGTCGTCGAGGACCAGTTCGGGCTCTGATCGCGGGGCGCTCGATCAGCTCAGGCGACGATCTCCCGCAGATAGCGCCGGCTCGCCAGCAGGTAGCAGCCGATCGCGACCAGGTGCATCACCGGTACCACACACAGCATCGCCCGGCCCAGTGACATGTCGCCGACTTCGCTCTTCAGCGCGTCGCTGATCATGCCCGTCACGAGTGGGCCCACCGAACCCACGATTGCGCTGAAGAACAGGAAGATGGCCGAGGCCGTGGCGCGCTGCTCGGCCGGAACCAGCCGCTGGATCGCCGCGATCGACGGTGCCATGTAGGCGGTCCCGACGACGTAGCTCAACGCGATGAAGCACACCGACAGCGTCGTGCTGCCCACGACGAAACCCAGCGTCGAGAACGGGATAAGCGCCGCCGTCATCGCCGCCACCAGCCACAACAGCCAACGGGGATCGAAAGCCGACAGCCGGTCGGCGATCTTGCCGACGACCAGCAGCCCGAGGATGCCGGTGACGCCACTGGCCAGGCCGTACTGCAGCCCGACCTCACCCAGTGACATGCCGCGCGCACGCATCAGGAACGCGGGCGCGAACGTCGTCAGCGCGTAACCGGCCACCGAGATCGACGCCGCCCCCGCGACGATCGCCAGATAGCTGGGCTTGCGCAGGATGTCCCACCACTTGACCGGAACCTGCCGCACCGCAACGGCTTCGGTCACAGGCCGCTGCCTGCGCCCGACGACGGCCAGCACCACCGGAACGAACGCAACGCTGATCACGCCCATCACCACGAACGCCGTGCGCCAGCCGAGCGCCTGGGCCAGCAGGCCGCCGCCGATCAGGCTGGCCGCGCTGGCCAGCGGGATGGCCAGGGTGATGACGGCCAGCGGAGCGGCGCGGCGTTCGGGCGCAAAATTGCGGGCGACGTAGGCGTGCGCGGCGGGGGTGGAACCGGCCTCCCCGATCGCGACGCCCACCCGGGTCAGCGCGAGCTGGAAGCCGGACTGCACGGCGCCGCCGAGCATCGTCATCACCCCCCACAGCGACAGGCACCCGGAGATCACCAGGCCGTACGCGCCCCGGTCGGAGACGCGCGCGATCGGGATACCGATGAGCGCGTACACGGCGAGAAAGCCGAAGCCGTTGATCACCCCGATGGCGGTGTCGGACAGCGACAGGTCCTGC
The DNA here is from genome assembly GCF_054786995.1 of Mycobacterium sp. ZZG. Taxonomy (NCBI): domain Bacteria; kingdom Bacillati; phylum Actinomycetota; class Actinomycetes; order Mycobacteriales; family Mycobacteriaceae; genus Mycobacterium; species Mycobacterium sp. ZZG. The sequence goes on along the minus strand of NZ_JBTBFV010000001.1, from coordinate 276,870 downwards.
CGGATGGGTTCGGCCAGCACTGCCGGCAGGAACCGGTCGGCGTAGTTGAGTGTCCCGACCACCGCGAGGACCGAGACCGCCGCCCACGCCCGGCGCGGTCCGTGTGTGTCGCTGCCTGTTTCGACGGCCGATGGTGCCGACATCAGTTCTCCTCGCTGGACGCGTTACAGACGGAACCAAGAATGTCATGCGCGCGGGCTCGAGGCAGGCAAACCGCGCCCCCCGGATTGGCCGCGTCCACCGCTGGTTATATATGCTAATTATCCCGCCCGGTTACCGACCCGAGAGTGATGCGATGACCTCGATCAAGACCACGCTGTCCGTCGCCGCGGTCGCATGCGGACTGGCCGCCGGCCTCTGGGGTGCGGCTGCCGTCGCCGGCGCGCAACCGGCGCCTCCGCCACCGCCTCCCGTGCTCGGTGAGGTGCCGCCGGCCTGGGCGCCCCCGAAGCCCGCCGAGGTCTGGATCGGCCAGCCGGTGGTCTGGAATTCGGGCTGGGGCGGACGCTGGGGCGTGTGGATCAACGGTGGATGGATCTCGTTGACCTCCAACCCGGTCACCGGTGGTGGCTGACCGGGAGCGGGGCCCCCGAATTGCCTAGCTGCGCTATAGAATCTTCGAGACCCGACCGAACGATGAAGCTGGAGAAACGATGAGCGGACTGATGAGTCGCGTCGCACGGGTGGGTCTGGGATTCCTCGGCGCCGCCGCGGTCAGCGCGAGCCTGGCCGGACCGGCCGTCGCCGATTCCACCGAGGACTATCCGATTCCGCGTCGGATCATCCACACCACATGCGACGTCGAGCAGTACATGGCGGCTGCCCGGGACACCAGCCCGGTGTACTTCGAGCGCTACATGATCGACCGGAGCAACCGGCCGGCCGACGTCCAGCAGGCCGCGTTCGACCGCATCCACTGGTTCTTCTCGCTCGACCCGGTGGGCCGCCGCCAGTACTCCGAGAACACCGCGACCAACGTGTATTACGAGCAGGTCGCCACCCGGTGGGGCAACTGGGCCAAGCTGTTCTTCAACAACAAGGGCGTCGTGGCGCACGCCACCGACGTCTGCATGAACTATCCGCGCGGCGACATGTCCGTGTGGCACTGGCCCGTCGCCCGGTAACCGGGACAGCCCCGCCCGTCGGAAGCACGAACGTGGGGGTTGTGCACGGATTTTCAGACAAATGCGTGCACAACACCCACACTCGCGTGGAACTGTTGAGGGCTACTGGCGCGCTTGGTCCAGGACCGGCAGCCGGTCAGGGCAGTAGGTCCGCAGTCCGGCGGCGAGGAACTTCCACGCCTGTTCGGTCGTGGTGTCCTTCTCCAGCTGATTGCGCACGAAGTCGGCCGCCTCGAACGCGGTGGCGTCGACACCGGTGGCGATCCGCTTGCAGGTGATCTTGCCGATCCAGGCGTTGTAGTCCTTCTGGCCGTAGATCCCGTACGTGTTCAGCTCGTTGGTGAATGCGGTGTCGGGGTCGGCTGCCGCGGGTATGGCGAAGACCAACGACGCCGGCGCCGCGAACGTCAATCCCGCGGCCACCGCGGCGACACCGATCAGTGCGCGTTTCATACCTTCACTCCTTCAGACGGATCCGATTGCAGCCCACCGGGTCTCGGCCACGGTGCGGGGACGGGACGGGTGCGGACCCGTTGGGGCCACCAGAACCAGGGCCCGAGCAACGCGGCGATCGACGGCGTCATGAACGCACGGATCACCAGTGTGTCGAACAACAGGCCCAGACCGATCGTCGTACCGACCTGACCGATCACGGTCAATTCGCTGACCGCCATCGACATCATCGTCAGCGCGAAGACCAACCCCGCCGCCGTCACCACCGAGCCGCTGCCGCCCATCGCGCGGATGATGCCGGTGCCGATGCCCGCGTGTATCTCTTCTTTGAGGCGGGACACCAACAGCAGGTTGTAGTCCGCGCCCACGGCCAACAGGATGATCACCGCCATGGCCAACACCATCCAGTGCAGCGGCTGGCCGAGGATGTGCTGCCAGAACAGCACCGACAGCCCGAACGACGCGGCCAGCGACAGCACCACGGTGCCGACGATCACCGCAGCCGCCACGATGGCCCGGGTCAGGATCAACATGATGATGAAGATCAGGCCGAGCGCGGAGATGCCGGCGATCAACAGGTCGTAGTTGTTGCCGTCCTGCATGTCCTTGAACGTGGCCGCGGTTCCACCGAGATAGATCTTGGAGCCCTCCAGCGGGGTGCCCTTGACGGCCTCCTTCGCCGCGGTCTTGATCTTGTCGATCTTGGCCACGCCTTCGGGGCTGAGCGGGTCACCCTCATGGGAGATGATGAAGCGCACCGCATGCCCGTCGGGGGACAGGAACTGCTCCAGCCCACGCTGGAAGTCCTTGTTCTCGAAGATCTCCGGCGGCAGGTAGAACGAGTCGTCGTTCATCGAGTCGTCGAACGCCTCACCCATGGCGTCGGCGTCCTCGGACATCGCGGCCATCTGGTCCTGCTGACCCTTCTGCGACTGATACATCGTCAGCATCATCGTCCGCATGGTCTTCATGGTCTCGATCATCTCGGGCATCAGCGCGACCATCTGCGGCATCAGCGTGTCCAGCCGCTTCATGTCCGGCAGGATCTCGCGGAAGTCGTCGGTCATCACGTTGATGCCGTCGAGGGTGTCGAACACCGACCGCAGCGCCCAGCAGACCGGGATGTTGTAGCAGTGCGGTTCCCAGTAGAAGTAGTTGCGGATCGGTCGGAAGAAGTCATCGAAGTTCGCGATGCTGTCGCGGAGGTCCTCGATGTCGGTGAGCATGTTCTCCATCTTGCTGACCATGCTGTGGGTGATGTCGGCCATCTGCGTGGTCAGGTTCGACATCTTCTCCATGGTGGCGATCGTGTTCGCCATCTCGTCGGCCTGCACCAGCATGTCGGCCATCCGGTCCTGCATGTACTTCTCGTTGAGCCGCTGCGTCGTGCCCTGCATGCTCATCTGGAACGGAATCGAGGTGTGCTTGATCGGCTTGCCGTCGGGCCGGGTGATCGCCTGCACCCTGGCGATGCCCTCGACGCGGAAGATCGCCTTGGCGATCTTGTCGATGACGAGGAAGTCCGCCGAGTTCCGCAGATCGTGATCGCTCTCGATCATGAGCAGCTCGGGGTTCATCCGGGCCTGGTCGAAATGCGCGTCGGCGACGGCATAGCCCTGGTTGGCCGGCAGATCCGCCGGCAGGTAGTCGCGGTCGTTGTAGTTGGTCTTGTAGCCGGGCAGCGCCAGCAGGCCGACCAGCGTGATCGCCATCGCCGCCACCAGGATCGGGCCCGGCCAGCGGACGATCGCGGCGCCGACCTTGCGCCAGCCACGGATGCGCATCGCGCGTTTGGGCTCGAGCAGTTTGCCGAACCGGGTGGCGACGCTGATGATCGCGACCATCAGCACGACGCCCGCCATGACGACCACGAACATGCCGATGGCCAGCGGGATACCCATGGTCTGGAAGTAGGGCAGCCGGGTGAAGCTCAGGCAGAACGTGGCGCCCGCGATGGTCAGACCCGACCCCAGCACCACGTGCGCGGTGCCGTGGAACATCGTGTAGTACGCGGTCTCTTTGTCCTCGCCGAGTGTTCGGGCCTCCTGATATCGGCCTATCAGGAAGATCGCGTAGTCCGTCGCCGCGGCGATGGCCAACGTCACCAGCAGGTTGGTGGCGAACGTCGAGAGCCCGATGATCTCGTGGTAGCCCAGGAACGCCACCACGCCGCGGGCCGTGGCCAGCGACAGCACCACCATCACCAGCGTGATCAGCACGGTCACGATGGACCGGTAGACCAGCAGCAGCATGACGATGATGACGGTGAACGTCGCCGCCTCGATGATCCGCATGCTGCGGTCACCGGCGATGTGCTGGTCGGCGGCCAGCGCGGCCGGACCGGTCACGAACGCCCGCACACCCGGCGGCGGCTCCAGGCTGTTGACGATCTGCTGGACCGCCTTCACCGACTCGTTGGCCAGCGCCTCGCCCTGGTTACCCGCGAGCTTGACCTGGACGTAGGCCGATTTGCCGTCGTTGCTCTGCGAACCCGACGCGGTGAGCGGGTCGCTCCAGAAGTCCTGGACCGACTGCACGTGCGTGGTGTCGGCTTCCAGCCGGTCGACGAGCTCGTCGTACCACGCGTGCGCGGCGTCGCCGAGGGGTTCGTCGCCCTCGAACACGATCATCACCGAGCTGTCCGAGTCGCCTTCCTCGAACAGCTCACCGACCTTCTTCATCGAGATCATCGACGGCGCGTCTTGCGGGCTCATCGACACGGCCTGCATCTCGCCGACCTTCTCGAGCTGCGGCACGGTGACGTTGACCACGACGATCAGCGCGATCCAACCGAGGATGATCGGAAGGGCGAACAGCCGGATCATCCGGGGGATGAACGGGCGGTGAGGTCGACGCGCAGCGGGGAACTCGTCGGTGCGGGCGTCGGAAACTGGTGTGCTCATGCGGATTTCACAAAGCAGAAGGTCTGGGCGTTCAAGCCGTCCGTCGTCCTCTCGTCCTTCAACTCGTCGTCGACATAGATCCGGCACGTGATCGTCGAGCCGTCACCCTGGGCGACGATGTTGGGAGCTGCGGATGGTTCGGTGGTCTCCAGCGTGAGCGACCACGGCAGTGGCGCGCCGTCGACGCGCTGCGGCTTGGCGTCGAGGTCGAGGTAGTTCACGTCGGCGTAGGAACCCGAGCCGGTGATCTCATAACGGACGACTTTGGGGTCGAACGGTTCGGGGAGATCGGCGAAGTTGCGTGGCGTCTCGATGATGCCCTCGGAGCCGAAGAACGTCCGGATGCGCGCGACGGTGAGGCCTGCGATCACCACGACGACGATGATGAGCAACGGGAGCCACACCTTCTTGGCAATGGCGATCACGACTGCCGGCCCCGACTAGTGGCGCGCATTAGACCCCTGAGATTCGTATCCTGCGATTGAGCAGATCGTAACTTAGCCCGTATAAGTTCTCACCCGGCGCCAGATTAGCTCAAGAAAATGTGGCGCTGCTAACTCGTCGCCGAATCCTGCGAGTCAGGTCACTGACAACGGATCGTCGCCTAAGATGCTGAGCGGTCGCACAGTTGGTCGGTGAGGAGCATGTCGGGTGGCAGACGATCTTTACTACGACCTCTACTATGACCCCTACGACCTGAGCATCGTGGCCGACCCATACCCGACCTACGCGCGGCTGCGGGACGAGGCGCCGCTCTATTACAACGAGCGCTACGACTTCTGGGCGCTGTCGCGCCACGCCGACGTCGAGAAAGCGCTGCTGGACTGGTCGACGTTCTCCAACAGCCGCAGCGACATCCTGGAACTGGTCAAATCCGACTTCGACATGCCCAAGGGCGTGATGATGTTCGAGGACCCGCCCACGCACACCCTGCTGCGCGGGCTGATGTCGCGGGTGTTCACCCCACGCCGGATGGCCGAGATCGAGGACCAGATCCGGCAGTACTGCGTGAACTGCCTCGACCCGTTGGTCGGCGCCGACGGCTTCGACATCATCGCCGAGCTGGCGGCGATGATGCCGATGCGGGTGATCGGGATGCTGCTGGGCATCCCAGAGTCCGAGCAGGTGTCGGTACGCGACGCCAACGACGCGAACCTGCGCACCAAGCCCGGCGCGCCGATGAAGGTCGCCGACCCCGACAAGATCGCCGACGGCCGGATCTACGCCGACTACGTCCAGTGGCGGGCGGCCAACCCGTCCGACGACCTGATGACCGCGCTGCTCAACGTCGAGTTCACCGACGAAACGGGAGTGGAGCGCAAGCTCACCCGCAAAGAGGTCCTGCACTACACCCAGGTGGTGGCCGGTGCGGGCAACGAGACGACCGGAAGGCTGATCGGCTGGCTGGCCAAGGTGCTCGCCGAACACCCCGATCAACGCCGCCGCATCCACGAGGACCGCTCGCTGCTCGGCCGCACGATCGACGAGACGCTGAGGTTCGAGCCCACGGGTCCGCACGTGGCGCGCTACGTCATCCGCGACTTCGGATACGGCGACGTCACCGTGCCCGCAGGCAGCGCCATCCTGCTGCTGTTCGGTGCCGCCAACCGCGACGAACGCCGATACGAGAATCCGGACACCTTCGACATCGACCGGGAGAACATCAGCCACCTGACGTTCGGCAAGGGGCTGCACTACTGCCTGGGCGCCAACCTGGCCCGCCTGGAAGGCAGGATCGCGCTCGACGAGCTGCTCAACCGCTGGCCCGAGTGGGATGTCGACTACGACTCCGCCCGGCTGGCCCCGACCTCGACCGTCCGCGGCTGGGAGCACCTACGGATTCTGGTCGGCTGAACCGTTTTCGGTGCCGGTACCTGAGTCGTGCTCGGCTGGACCCGTCTCGCCGCCTCCGGCGGCGCCATCCAGCACGCTGACGGCGATCCCGTACGGCAGGAACCGCACCCGTCGCTTCGCATCGGTGTTGTCCTTGTTCGCCCGAAGCGCGTCCAGTTCGGTCGGGTACACCTGCTCGATGTGGGCGCCACCGGAGTCGTCAAGGGTGTAAATGGCCCAGACACCGTCTCCGGTCTCGCCGGTCGTTTCGGGACGCGTCCGCGGCCGGGTGTCGAACAACGTCGACCATCCCGCCCGCTCACCGGGTGTCCCGAGGAATCTCCCGATGCCGTCGAGTGCCTCCCGCAGACCTTCGCCCGCTTCGCGGACGACGCGGTCGAAATCCTCGGGGTCGAATCCGAACGGCCCGTTGTTGCTGCTCATGCAGACCAGTGTGCCCCTGACGGCACGTTCAGTCGACTGCCGCATGGATAGGTGGTAGGCAACCATATGCCTTTCACACGAGCTGACGTGCTGTCGGCGGCCCAGCGGTCCCTGGCCGCGGCGGGCGCGCACGACCGGGCCGGGTGGATCGGCCTGTTCACCGCCGACGCCCGGGTCGAAGATCCGGTCGGCTCGAGGCCGCACCGCGGGTACGTCGCGATCGGCCGGTTCTACGACACGTTCATCGGCCCCCGCGACATCAGCTTTCGCCCGGGCACCGACATCGTCGTCGGCACCACGGTGCTGCGCGACCTCGAGCTCGAGATCCAGATGGCACCGACCGTGACCCTGCATGTCCCCACCTACATCCGCTACGACCTGCGTGACGCCGGCGACGAGCTCAAAATCGCCGCGTTGTCGGCCTACTGGGAATTGCCAGCGATGATCGGGCAGTTCGCCCGAGGCGGACTGGTGGCGTTGCCGGCCGGCGCATCGCTGGCCCGGACCATGGCCGCCAACCAGCACCTGGCCGGAACCCTCGGGTTTCTCGGTGGCTTCCGTGGGCTGGGATCGGGCGCGCGGGCGCTGTTCACCACGTTCCTCGACGACGCCCGCAGCGGCAATGAAGTCGGGATGCGGCGGCTCATCGCCGACAGTCCCGTCACCCGCGGTGACGACGAGCCGGTGAGCCCGTCGGAACTGGTCAGACACCTCTACGGCAGCAACTGGACCAAACTCGTCGTCGCCGGCAACTCCGTCGCGGCGCGCATCGAGCGTGACGGCAGACCCACCGTGCTCATCGGCGAGACGGCGCGTGCCGGGTGGAACGGCGCCGTGCTGCGCAGGATTCGGTTGTTCGGCGGTCTGGATTGATGCCCTACAACAGTTCGGCCACGTTGTCGCGCCGGACGCTCCGCGCATGAGAACGTAGGCAGCATCATGTCCGACCCTGATACCGCCGACTTCCTGACCTACGAGCAGTTCGGCCGCCGGTTCTTCGAGATCGCCGTCACCGAGGAGCGCGTGGGCGGCGCGATCGGTGAGATCGCCGGCGACGCCTTCGAGATGGGCCCCATCGCCCAAGGCCCGGGCAAGCTGGCCAAGGTCACCGCGAAAGTGCGGATCCAGCAGCCCAGGGTCCGACGGGAGCTCGGCGAGTTGATCACCTTCGGGATCCGGATCCCCTTGGAGATCGACATGGTGGTCGACCTGCGGATCGACAAACCCAAATTCATCGTGTTCGGTGAGATCTCGCTGCGCGCCACCGCCAAGGCCGCCGACCCGCTGCTGCTGATCCTCGACGTGGAGAAGCCGCGGCCCTCCGACATCTCGATCCACGTCACGTCGAAAACCCTGCGCGCCGAGGTGGTGCGCATCGTCGGCGGCGTGGACGCCGAGATCAAGCGCTTCATCGCGATGCACGTCGCGGGGGAGATCGACAGCCCGGAATCCCAGAAGGCCAAGATCATCGACGTTGCCGAACGTCTCGACGCGGCCTGGACCGGCATCTGAGACCGTGCCCAAGCTCAGCGCCGGCCTGCTTCTCTATCGCGACGTCGACGGGACGCTCGAAGTGCTCCTCGGCCACCCGGGCGGGCCGTTCTGGGCCCGTAAAGACGACGGTGCCTGGTCGATCCCCAAGGGCGAGTACACCGACGGGGAAGACCCGTGGACCGTCGCTCAGCGCGAGTTCACCGAGGAGCTCGGCAAGCCCGTGCCGGCCGGTCCCCGGATCGAATTCGAGCCGGTGCGCCAGCCGGGCGGAAAGGTGGTCACCGCGTTCGCGGTACGCGCCGACCTCGACCTCGACGGTACGTTCAGTAACACCTTCACCCTCGAATGGCCCAGGGGCTCAGGCGCGTTCAAGGAGTTTCCGGAGATCGACCGGGTGGCCTGGTTCGATCTGGCGACGGCCCGCACCAAGCTGTTGAAGGGGCAGCGCCCGCTGCTCGACCGGCTAGAGGAGGCCGTCGCGCGCTGACGCTCACAGCTCCAGCGAGAGACCCGAGCCGTCGGCTGCCCGCGACACACAGGTCAGCATCATCCCGGCGGCCCGCTCCGGATCGGTCAGCAACGTGTCGCGATGGTCGACGTCGCCGGCGAGCACCTTGGTCCGGCACGTGCCGCAGAACCCTTGCTGACATGAGTACGTCGCGTGCACCCCCGCCCGGCGCAACGCGGCGAGCAGGGTCTCGTCGGCGCCGACGTCGACCGTCCGACCGGTGGACGCGACCGTCACCGGGAACGGGCGCCCGTCGGTGACCGGCGGCGCGGCGAACCGTTCGAAGTGCAGTTCGACGTCGTCGCGTCCGACCAGCGCGGTGCGGATCGCGGTGAGCATCGGCGCCGGACCGCACGCGTAGACCGCGGTGCCGCCCGGGCAATCCCCGAGCAGCTCCTGCGCACCGGGGAGCCCGAGCCGGTCGTCGGTACGGATCTCGACCGCGTCGCCGTAGGCGGCGACCTCGTCGACGAACGGGAGGCTGTCGAGGGTGCGTCCGGTGTAGACCATCGACCAGTCCACACCCAGGCCGTGGGCCAGGCGCAGCATCGGCAGAATCGGGGTGATCCCGATTCCGCCTGCGACGAAACGGAATCGGCGTGCCGGCGAGCCGTAGCCCGGCACCGTGAGCGGAAACGCGTTGCGCGGCCCGTGCGTACGGACAGTCGAGCCGGGCTTCAGCGTGTGGTGCACTTCGAGCGAGCCGCCGCCACCGTCGGGGATGCGCCGGACCGCGATGCGGTACTCCTGCCTGGCGCAGGGGTCGCCGCACAGCGAGTACTGCCGCACCAGACCGCTGGGCAGGTGCACGTCGAGGTGAGCGCCGGGGGACCAGCGCGGCAACTCGGCTCCGGCCAGTGTCAGCTCGACGACGTCCTGATCGTGTGCGACCACGCGGCGGCGGGTGACCGTCAGCGGGAAAGTGTCCGGTCCCGGGGCCGGTGGCGCGATGCGCCGCACCGCCGCCGTCGCTGCGAAAAGCCCGGAGATCGTCGCGTCGGCCAGGCCGAGCATGACGTCGTGCCGGGCACGCCCTGACGCGCTCGGCGGGACCCGGCGGAACGTGTCGAACAGCCGCATCACGTGTGCGCGGCGCGTGCGGCCGGAGAAGCCGCCAGGTATGCGACGGCCTGAGCGGTCGAGCCCAGTTGCTCCGGGGAGTAGCCGGGCCGGAAATAGCCGAGCGTGCTGGATCCGAACAGAGTCCGGTACAGCGGAAGCAGTCCGAGCTTCGAGTCGCGCATCCGCATCCGGTTGAACGTCCACCAGTTGGCGTCGACGGTCGGGTCGGTCTTCACCAGATACCAGGCGGTGCGCTGGAAGAAGACGAACAGCATGGTCGCCGCGACGGTCATGGCGCGGATCCGGGCGCGATAGCTGTCGTGGAAGTAGACCGCGACATCGTGGGCGACGCTTCGGTGTTCGACTTCCTCGCTGCCGTGCCAGCGGAACAGGTCGACCAGGGTGGGGTCGGCACCGTGGTCGTCCCAGGCGCAGTTGAGCGCGAAGTCGCCCATCACCGCGGTGTAGTGCTCTATGGCCGCGATCAACCACAGCCGGTCGCACAGATGGTTCATCCGTCGGGCCTCGTCCACGGAATCGGGCAGCGGGGCCAGCACACCGGTGAACACGTGCTCGATCTGCTGCAGGATCGGCGTGGGATCAACGCCGTGCCCGACCATGAACTCGTGCAGAACTTGGTCGTGCACATCGGCGTGGATCGCCTCCTGGCCGATGAAACCGCGAATGTCGTCGGCCAGCTTCGGATCCTTGACGAGCGGCAACGCCTCGTTGAACGTCTGGACGAACCAACGCTCGCCGGCGGGCAGGACGATGTTGAGCACGCTGACCAGATGCGAGGCGACGGGGTGGCCGGGAATCCAGTGCAGCGGGATGTCGGCCACGTCGAAGTGCACCTTGCGGGCCTGGATCTGCACGGGCCCAGGGTCGATCTCGGTGTCGAAACGGCGCGGTCGCAACATCTGCCCCTCCTGTTAGTCGATGAACTCGTGGAGAGTTTACGACGAATTAGTGGGAACGCAGGTACCGGTTAGGTCGGGGTCAGGTCCGGAACGGGGATCAGGGCTGCGGCGAGGTGTTCGCGATGATCGGCGCGCCTTGTCCGGCCGGCATATTCGACACCACGCCGGGCGCGGGCGGCGCCATCCCTGCGCCGGGAGCGCCGGCGATCGGCACCATCGGTGTCGGCGTGACAGTGGTGACGCCGTTGGCGCCGACCGTCGGTCCGCCGGTGGGGCCCATGGCCTTGATCTGGTCGGCCGCGGCCTGAGTGCAGTCCAGCATCAGCAGCATCCGGCCCTGGCTGGTCACTTTCTGCTGGCCGACCAGGCAGGCGCTCTGAGGAAGGGCACTACCGGTGGCTCCACCGAAGTAGGCCTTGACGCCCTGGCTCTTCAGGATGGCCAGCGCACGACCGTACTGCTCGCCGACGACGTTGTACGGGCTCGTCTGCGCCGGCTGCGAAATAGCGACACCGGCACCGATCAGCGCGGCTGTTCCGGCGGCGACGAATCCGCCGCTGAGCACAACGAGCTTGTTCACTACAACTCCCTCGGATCGGTATGCGGTGCGAACATATCGCAGCAGTGACGAATGTGAAACCGCTGCAGAAGCCGCGGGCGTTACATCAGTTCGCTGTCAACGCCGGCTCGTCTCCGATCGCACCCGGTCACCATCGACGCCGTTTCCTCACTCACGCGGTTCGGCATTGACGCCGGTTATCCCCAGTCTGGGTTTTATCCACAGGTGGGGCTTTCCGTTGCGCGCTGTGCCCGCGCGGGACGGGATAATCGAACGTATGTTTGATCGGCTGTTTGCGGGGGTGGAGGAGCCCGCGCTGCTTGCTGCGATCGAACAGTGCGCCCGTGAGGAGGCCCAGGCCGGGGCGCGGAAAGCCGCGGCGATCGCCGAGTTGGTGTATTCCACGGTGGACAGGGATGACGAGCGTGACGACTGGGTGTATGACTGCTGGGCCCAGACCGCCTCTGAGCTGGGCGCGGTGCTCAATCTCGGGCACAGGCGGGCCTCGGGGCAGATGCGGATCGCGATGGCGTTGCGCGATCGGTTGCCTGGGCTGGCCGAGCGGTATCTGCAGGGCCGGGTCAGTGCCCAGGTGGTGTCCAAGATTTGTTGGCGCACCCGGCCTGGTCGTGGATGCGCAGGTGTGGGCGCTGCTCGACGGGCAGTTGGCGACCCACGCCCCGCAGTGGGGGTCGTTGTCCGAAGAGGCGTTGGTGCGGGCCATTGATGCGGTGATCGACCGGTATGACCCGGACGCGCTGATCCGGTCCAAGGAGGTCATCGCGGGCCGCGATTTTCATATCGGGGCCCACGAGGATCCCGATGAGTGGGTGTTGATCTGGGGTCAGATCCTGGGCTGTGATGCCGTGCTGCTGGCGGCCCGGATCGCTGAATTGCTCAAGAACGTGTGTGCGGATGATCCGCGCGATATGGGGGAGCGGCGGTCGTGTGCGGTGGGGGCGATCATCCGAGGCCAGGATCATCTGCGGTGCCGGTGCGGCAAATCGGATTGCCCGGGCGCTGCGCCGGTGGCTCCGGGCAGCTCGAATGTGGTGGTCTCCGTGCTCGCCGATCCCGCCGCGCTCGACGCCGCCTACCAGCTGATCACCGCCCACGACCAGCAACAACAGAACCAACCCCAGTCCGAGCCTGAGCCTGCGGAGGAGCTCGAACCCGAGCGTGAGCCGAATCCTGCGGCGTGCGTGAAGGATTCGGGGTTGGCGTTGTTGCCCGGGGTGAAGGTGTCGCCGTTCTCTTCCGTCACCTTCGAAGGATAGGTCGCCTGCCTGTCTCAGGCTGACGGCCGCGGTTGGTCGAGGCAGCGGTAGACGCTGGAGCGGGATATGTCGAGGGTCCGCGCGATCTGGGCGCGAGGGGTCCCGGCCTCGTCGAGGGCTTGGACCGCGGCGATGGTGTCAGCGGTGAGGCCGGGGCGGCCGGGGTGTCGACCGGCCGCGCGGGCTGCCGCGACTCCGGCGGCGGTGCGTTCGGCGGCGACGGCACGCTCGAACTCGGCGACGGCCCCGAAGACGTGGAAGATCAGCCGGCCGCCGGCAGTGCTGGTGTCGATGGCTTCGGTGAGGGAGCGCAGTTCGATGCCGCGGGCCTGGAGGTCGCTGGCCACGGTGAGCAGGTGGGGGAGTGAGCGGCCGAGACGGTCGAGCCGCCAGACCATGAGCACGTCACCGCGGCGGGCGTAGTCGAGCAGCGCGGCCAGCTCGGGGCGATCATCGCGAGCGCCGGACATGCGCTCGGTCCAGATCCGTTCGGCTCCGGCCTCCGTCAACGCCTTTGTCTGCATGTCGGGAGACTGGTGCAACGTCGAGACTCGCGCGTATCCCAGCAGCGTCACCGGCAGAGTCCTCACTCGTTCAGGGGGGCACGGTCTTCTCAGGCCCAACCAGGGCCGCTTGCGGACCTGGGCGGGAGCCGTCTGTGTCTTTAAGGGTGTCCCCGTTCCCGCCGGTCTGGGACAGGATTCTGGGACACCCCCACTGTCGCATCGGCGCTGGTCGCAACGACCGCGCTCATTATGTAGCTTTTTCGGTCATCTACGGGTCGGCCCGAATCATCCGAAGTTGTTTTGCCCAGGCCCGACCAGCGGCAAAATCTCAACTGGAGGGGCATACTCATGACGTCGAGGAGGGTAATCATGGCAAAGGGCGACATCAGTACTTACAACGAGGATGGGGTCTGGAAATCGAAGGTGGAGGGCAGTAGCCGGGCCGCTCACACTGGGGGTACCAAAGCCGAACAGCAAGCGATCGGCCGACAGATGGCGCAGGACCGAGAAGTTGAGCACACCATTCGCAAGCTCGACGGAACGATTGGCGAGAAGAACTCGTACGGCAACGATCCGAACCCTCCCAAGGACTCCTAGTCTCGTTGTGCGACAAGGACAGTGGCGGGTCCGTTGGCCTGATCGGCGGAGAAGCGAAGGTCGGCCACCGGCCGCAATCCAGCCTCTCGAACGAGATCGACGAGTTGCTCTGGTTGCCATTGGTAGGTCGTCCACTTGACTGGCACCCCGTTGTAGGCCTCGGTGCGCTCGACATCGTTGTCACCGACATGGGTAGCAATGATCAGCTGCCCGCCTGGTCGTAGAGCCGCGGCAAAAGAGGCCAGAACCGGCGGCAGGATGTTGCTGCGCGGCAGATTGAACAGGGACCACCAGCCCAGGACTCCACCTAGCGATGCCGGGCGGAGGTCGAGGTCGGTCGCTGAGTCAACCGTGAACGTGCACTGCGGATACAGTCGCCGGGCGTGGTCGATCATGCGTGGTGAGAGATCGACTCCTGAGATCTCGATATCGCGTTCGGCAAGGTAGGCCGTGACCGTTCCGGGTCCGCATCCAACGTCGAGGACAGGGCCGATCGTCGCGACGGTGCTCGCGAATGCGTCCATAGCTGCTTTCAACCACGGGTGGGTGCGGATATCGCCAATACCCGTGGTCGTCACCATCTCCACGTAGTTATCAGCCACGCGGTCATACGAGTCGCGAACGGTGTCGAGATCAGCGGGCTCTGGACTTGATCGGAAAGGCACGCCGATTGACGATAGTGACGGCCGCCGATGATCGGCCCGTCTCTTTTCTAAAGAAGTGGGACGGCTCGTATCTGTCTCACCTTCGGGCTGCTCCGATGGCCTATTGGGGACGACGGCGTCGCACGTTTGCGGGCGTTTGGCGTTGTTGTTACCAGGCGTAGGCCTGGGGGGCTTCTCCTCCGGGGCCGGGCCAGATGTCGTCGAGCGTGTTCAGGGTGTCGGTGGATAGCGAGATGTCGAGTGCGCGTTGGCTTGTGGCTAATTGGTCGGTGGTGCGGGGTCCGATGATGGCGGCGGTGACGGCGGGGTTGTGCAGCAGCCACGCCAGGGCGATGTCGGCGGGTTGTTCGCCGACATCGCGGCACAGTGCTTCATACCGTTCGAGCTGCGGGCGTAGCCGGTTGATTTGTTTCTGCATGTCGTCGTCGGCGCGGCGGCCTTGAGATTCGTGGTCGAGTACGCCCCCGAGCAGGCCGCCGGCCAGTGGGCTCCAGGGGATGAGGCCCATGCCGTAGTAGCGCAGCGCGGGAATGACTTCGAGTTCGACGGTGCGCGCGGTGAGGTTGTAGAGGCTTTGTTCGGACACCAGCCCGAGCTGGTGCCGGTCGTTGGCGGTGTGTTGGGCGGTCGCGATGTTCCAGCCGGCGAAGTTGCTGCTTCCTATGTAGGTGACCTTGCCTTGGTTGACGAGAAGGTCCATGGCTTGCCAGATTTCGTCCCACGGGGTGGTGTGGTCGACGTGGTGCATTTGGTAGAGGTCGATGTGGTCGGTTTGCAGTCGTCTCAGGCTGTCCTCGCAGGCTCGGCGGATGTGGTAGGCCGACAGGCGCTTGCCGTTGGGGCCGGTGTCCATGGGTTGGTAGACCTTGGTGGCCAACACGAGCTGGTCGCGGCGGGCCGGGTCGGCGGCGAGCCAGCGGCCGATGATCTCTTCGGAGATGCCGTATCCCTTGTCCATGTCCGGGGATTGGGGTCCGCCGTAGACGTCGGCGGTGTCGAAGATGTTGATGCCCAGGTCGAGGGCGCGGTCCATGATGGTGAAGGCGGTGGCTTCGTCGGTGGTCATGCCGAAGTTCATGGTGCCCAGCTCGAGGCGGCTGATGCGCAGGCCGCTGCGCCCGAGGTTGGTGTACTCCATCGTCAATCTCCTTTCGTTCGCGTTTCGGGGGGGTCGCCGAGGTCGGGGTGGACGCTCGGGTGTGCTGATTGCGTTACGGCGGTGGCGTCAGTGCGATGAGGTGACGGCGCTGACCATCACCGACACCACGGTGGCGGGCTGCGCTGATCGGTTGTGCCAGGCGTGGTGGGTGCCGCGCACGATGATGGTGTCACCGGCCCGCAGGAGCGTCTCCGCGCGCTCGGAGACTGCGTAGAGCTCGCCGGCGAGCACGGTGACGACGTCAACGGTGTCGGTGCGGTGCATTCCCGGTGTTTCGTCGCTGCTGCCATCGCGGCGGGGCGGCGCGTTCTGCGGTGGGACGGTGAGGGTCTTGACAGCCAGCCCGCCGGGCGGTGGCGGACTGACCTGCCCGCGCGGGTCACCGTCAGCGTCGACAGGGGTGGGCACGGTGTCCACGCGCCACAGGTCGGTCACCACCGACCCGTCCGGGCGCTGGGCCCGAGCCGTCGAGGTCGCGTCGCTGACGACGGTGGACAGGCCGTCAGCCCCGACGCCCGTCACCACGCGACGACCGGATGCATTGTCCATGGGTGGTGTCTCCAAACCCGTTGTGTGAACGGTGGTTAGGGGGTGACGAGGACTTTGAGGCTGGTGCGGTCGTCCATGTCCTGGTAGCCGGCGGGGATGCCGTCGATGGTGGTGCGGGCGTCGAACATCTTGCCGGGTTCGATGACGCCGTTGAGGATGTCGGGCAGCAGTTCGTCGATGTAGGCCCGCGCGGGCGCGGGGCCGCCGGCGAGGCGGATGTTGCCGCCGAAGAGGCTGCCGAACCCGATGGGGGCGTCTTCGTACTGGGGCACGCCGACCCGGCTGATCACCCCGCCGGGGCGGGCGATCCCGTAGGCCTGCTCGTAGGCGGGCATGTGTCCGACGGCTTCGAGGACGACGTGCACGCCGTCGCCGCCGGTGAGGTCGCGCACCGCGGCGATGCCGTCCTCGCCGCGGGCGGCGACGACGTCGGTGGCGCCGAATTGGCGGCCGAGGTCGGTGCGCGCTTGGTGGCGGCCCATCAAGATGATCTGCTCGGCGCCCAGCCGCTTGGCCGACAGGACCGCCAGCAGCCCCACCGCGCCGTCGCCGATGACCGCGACGCGGGTCTGTGGGTTGACCCCACCCATCTTGGCGGCGTGGTAGCCGGTGCCGAACACATCCGAGAGCGTCAGCAGTGAGGGCATCAGGTCGCTGTCGGGGGCGACGGGCAGTTTGACCAGGGTGCCGTCGGCGAGCGGGACGCGGATCGCTTCGGCTTGAGCGCCCTCGTCGGGGATGCGGTCCCAAAAGGCGGCCTGCGGGTCGGTGCAGGCGGTGTGTAGACCTTCCCGGCAGAACGCGCAGGTGTTGTCGGACACCGAGAACGGTGAGACCACCAGGTAACCCTTCTTGACGCTGGTGACCTCGGCGCCGACGTCTTCGACGACGCCGATGAATTCGTGGCCCATGCGGGCGGGACCGTCGTCGGCGGTCAGGGAGTGGTAGGGGTGCAGGTCGCTGCCACAGATGCAGGACGCGGTGATGCGGACGAGTGCATCGGTGGGGGCCTTGATGGTGGAGTCGGCAACGTTGTCGATCCGGACGTCGCCGGCGCTGTACATGACGGTCGCGCGCATGGAGTCTCTCCTGGTGTTGGTGGTGGGTGATGTCAGCGAGGGTTGGGTCGGGGTCTGGTGGCGGCGACGGCGAGTGCTCCCAGGACGGTGAAGGTCGTGGTGACCAGGACGGCGAGGTTCCAGTCCGCGGTCAGGGCCGCGGGGCTGGCGGTGGCGGCGCCGCGGGTCACGATGATCGACACCACGGTGATGCCGATAGCCGACCCGAGGTAGCGGGCGGTGTTGTTGGCGCCGCTGCCCATGGCGGCGCGGTGGGCCGGGACGCTGGCCACGGCTTGGCGCCCCAGGGCGGCGTTGAGTAGCCCGTTGGCGGCCCCGACGAGCAGCAGTCCCGGCAGCAGCCGACCCAAGGTGGTGGTCGGCGTGAGTCCGAGCAGGGCGAGCTGACCGGCGGCGACGCCGAGCAGACCGGTCACCATCTGCGCGCGGCCGGTCACTCGGTCGGGCAGGTGGCGGGCGGCCAGTGCCGTGAGCACGCTGACCCCCGACCAGGCCAGCAAGGTCACCGCGGCGGCCAGCTCACCGCCGCCCAAGCCGCGTTCGATGAGGATGGGAACGAAACTCATCAGTGAGAGCACCCCGGCCCCGGCGGCCAACGCGGCACCGGTGGCACCGATGAACTCGGGGCGCCGGAACAGCGCCAGGTCGAGCATGGGATGGCTGATCCGATGCTCCACCACCAGGAACCCGGCGACGAGCACGACACCGGCGGTGAGCAGGACCAGGGTGGGCCACTGCAGCCAGCCGCTGCGGCCCTGAACCAGCCCGGCCAGTACCGCGGCCAGGCCGGCGCCGAGCAGGACGGTGCCCGCGACGTCGACGCGGCGGGCGCCGGTGGCGTGGGATTCAGTCAGTAGCAGCTGTGCGCACCCGGTCAGCACGATCGCTGCGGCCGCACATGCCCAGTAGGACAACCGCCAACTGCCCGCGGCGTCAAGGCCGACGGCCAGCAGTGGCCCGACCGCGACGCCGCCGCCGAGTGCGGCCCCCCAAATCCCCGTCGCACGGGTGCGCGACCGGCCCGGCGGGAACGCGTGCGCGATGAGCCCGAGGCTGCACGACATCATGGCGGCGCCGCCCAACCCTTGTACGACGCGGGCGGCGATCAGCACGGCCGCAGAGGGGGCCAACGCCGCCAGCAGCGACCCGGCGGTCAGCACCGCCGCGCCGCCGACGAACACCCGTCGGCGGCCGTAGTCGTCTCCCAGGGCGCCGCTGCTGAGCAGACCGGCCGCAGCGCCCACGCTCATCGCGCTCAAGATCCAGGCCTGCGCGGCCGGGCCGGCGTGCAGCGCCGCGACGGTGGGGGCCATGGTGGCCAGCGGCACGGTGAACGCCACCAGCACCAGCAGCACCCCGGATGCGGCGACGGTCAAAGTCGCCGACGAGTTCGCCGTCTGCTGATGTGGCGGGGCGCCGGTAGCGGGGTCGGAGAGGGCGGTCATGGCATTCGGGTCCTTGAGGTGGTGGGATCAGCGCGCGCGGGCGGCGAAGAGGTCTTTGACCACCGGCAGGGCAGAGAACACCGGGGGCCAGCCGGCGTAGAACGCCAACTGCGTCAACGCTTCTGAGGCCTGTTCTTGGGTCAGCCCGTTGTCCATCGCGCGGCCCAGGTGGTAGGTGATCTGCCCGGTCTGCCCGGCCGCGACCAGCGCGCTGAAGGTCACCAGGCTGCGGTCCCGCGGCGCCAGTCCCGGACGCAGCCACAGGTCGGTGAACACGGTGTCGGTGGTGTAGTGCAGCACGCCGGGGGCGACCGCGCCGAAGTTGTCGTCGTTGGTGGTGCGGCGCGCGTCCTCGGCGTCCTGATCGATCGGTAGCCGCGGCCCGCCCACCTCGGGAAGCTCGCCGACCTCGACACCGCGGTCGGCGAACACCGGAGCCGCGGCGCTGGCTGCGGCCTGGGCGTTGGGCCAGCCGGCGTAGAACGCCAGATGGGTGATGATTTCGGAGATCTCAGCCGCACTGACCCCGTTGTCGAGGGCGCGGTTGAGCTGGGCCGGCAGGTCGATGGTGGCGTTGCGGGCGATCAACGCGGCCAGGGTGACCACGCTGCGATCCCGGGCAGACATTGCGGGCCGCGCCCACAGCTCGCCCTCGGCAATGGTGTCGGTGTAGTGGGCAAGGGCCGGTGACACCGCAGCCACCGCGTCGGCCGGCGAGGAAGCCCGCGTGCCGGGCCGGTCGGGTTCGGCGCACGCCGCGGCCCACATCGACGTCGCGGCCAGGGTGGCGGTGAGCAGCGCCCAGCGGGGCAGTCTCATGAGGTGGCTCCTTGTTGTGGGCAGCACAGATGAACTCCCCGTTGTCACGGGAGTTGCGTACTGCGAGCGGAATTCGGGGATCTAGCCCAGGTATTGATCGTCGGAGACGTGTTCCATCCAGTGGACGTTGCGGCCGTCGACGTCCTGCTGCAGCGCGATGTGAGTCATCGTGTCGGCGTCGGTCGCGCCGTGCCAATGCTTGACTCCCGGCGGCGTCCAGATCACGTCGCCGGGGTTCATCTGCTGCTTGACCCCGCCCCACTCCTGCACCCAGCCCGTGCCCGAGGTGACGATCAGCGTCTGACCGGCAGGGTGGGTGTGCCAGGCGCTGCGCGCACACGGGCTGAACGTCACCTGACCCGCACCACTGGTGCGCACGTCGTTGGTGCCGAACAACGGCTTGACACTGACCTGGCCGGTGAACGTCTCAGCCGGGCCGGCCGCTGCCGGGCGGGAATCATCGCGGGAAATCTCCATGGAGCCGTCCTGCGCACCACCCGGTGCGGCCTTCCACATGCTCAGCGGCACCATCGCCGCCGCCACCGTCGCCCAGGTCACCAGACGTTTCATCATGTCCTCCTCGAAGAAGCCGATCGTTGGTCTGCCTCAACAGTGGACCCGGTCGAAGAGGGCAACCAGTGTCTGGTTATCCGTGTACTGACAGAGCACCTCTCCTCATCTCTGATCGCCCTACCCTGAAGTCATGGACGACACCAGCGATGTCGGGGAGTTCCTGGCCACCCGCCGGGCGAAGATCACCCCCCGCGAGGCGGGCCTGGCCACCTCCGGACGCCGCCGCGTCCCCGGTCTGCGCCGCGAAGAGGTCGCGATGCTCGCCGGCGTCAGCACCGACTACTACGCCAAGATCGAACGCGGCAACCTTGCCGGTGTCTCGCATAGCGTCATCGACGCCGTCGCCGGCGCGTTGCGCCTCGATGAGGCCGAACACGCCCACCTGCGCGACCTCGCCGCAGCCGCAAACGCCACACCCCAGGCACGCAAGGCCGCCACCCCAACCCAGACGGTCCGCCCCGGAGTGCAACGCATCCTCGACGGCATGGTCGGGCTGCCCGCGTTCGTCCGCAACGCCCGCCTGGACCTACTGGCCATCAACAGTCTCGGCGCCGCGCTCTACACCCCGGTGTTCGACGACCCGCACCGGCCGGCCAACCTGGCGCGGTTTAACTTCCTCGACCCCCGCGCCCGCGACTTCTACCCCGACTGGGACCACGCCGCCAACACCGCGGTGGCGCTACTGCGCACCGAAGCCGGACGCAACCCCTTCGACCGCCACCTCACCGACCTCATCGGCGAACTCGTCACGCGCAGCGATGTTTTCCGTCACCGGTGGGCCGCCCACAACGTGCGCCTGCACCAAACCGGCACCAAACATTTCCAGCACCCCGCCGTCGGCACCCTGGACCTGGCCTTCGAAGCGATGAACCTGTCCGCTGACACCGGCCTGACCCTCACCGTCTACAGCGCCGAACCGGGCAGCCCATCAGCCGACGGACTGTCCCTGCTCGCCAGCTGGGCCGCCACCCACACCGCAACCGAGCACGCGGTCCCAGCCGCCGTCCGTGAGGACAGTGAGCGCAATGCCTGACTGGAATGAACACGAACTCGACGCCCTCGACCGTGCCAGCGAAATCGACCTCGCGACCTACCGGACCGACGGGACACTGCGTCGAGCGGTGCCCGTCTGGGTAGTCCGCGTCGGCCACGCCGTCTACCTACGCTCCTACCGCGGCACCGCCGGCAGCTGGTACCGACACGCGCTCGCAAACCCCCACGGCCACATCACCACAGGCCACATCGACCGTGACGTCCACTTCACCGACGCAGCCGCAATCGACCGCAGCGACGTCGATACCGCCTACCGAAACAAGTACGGCAACAACAGCTACGTCGACACCCTGCTCAGCGACGACATCGCCACAACCACACTCCACCTCACACCCACCTGACCAATGCCCGCGGTGGCGCCGCCCCAGGCAACGCCATCATGAGGAAGCACGACGATTCGGCGTTCGCTACAACCGATTGATTTCCAACTGCTCGCGCCCTGTCTCATTTCTAGAGATTCAAGATCGATCAAATCCTGTCTCGGATCTCTCTAGCGGAGATTTCTAAGAGACCGACGGGCTTGGCGTCTGTTGGTGGGATGCGGTCGAGTACGGCTTATGGGTGGCCGACCGGCTTATGCGCCGGGAGCGCCTCCTGGCTGTTGCTGCGGCTGCTGGGTCGGCTGGTTTGTTTGCGGCTGTTGGGTCGGCTGGTTGGTTTGCGGTGGCTGATTCGGCGCCGGCGGCATGGTGGTGGTGGTCGGTGTGACGGTTTCTGTCGATACCTCGGTTTCCGTCGCTGTTTCGGTCTGTGTTTCGGTTTCGGTCGGGGCTCCCGATCCGCTATCAGACGGCGGTGCCGCCGGGCCAGCGCCCCCGCCGGAGCCGCTGTCATTGGTCGAGGTCGTCGTCGTGGTGGTGCTCGTCGTGCTGGTCTCGGAGTCGGTACTGTTACCGCACCCGACAGCGAGTACACCCACTGCGATCATCGCGGCGATACCTGATGACAGGGGCGCGATCGCACATCGGCGTTGAGTGTTGGTAGACGTATCCATATGAGGGCCTCCTCTGTGTCGGTGCTTCCGCAAAGCGACGGGCAACGCCGGACTCTGCGCCCGCCGTTTCCGTTGCTACCCGACACCGGTCGGCTGCACACCACCACAACGGGATTCATAGTTGGGACATAGCTTGTGCCTAGATTCGGCCGACACGATCTCAATAAGGCTTTCGCGGGCACGGACATGTGCGGTGCATCTACTGGGTGCAGTGCGCTCACAACAAGTGGGAGCCGGAAAGGGACACGTGACACCATCAAACACGCGCTATCAAGGCCGAATCCTGCCGAAGCCCACCGAGGAAGTCGTCGATCAGGGACTTGGCTTCGATCTCGGTACACTGGTCAGCCGGCGCGCTGCGTTTCGCGTGTTCGGTATCGGGGCCGCCGCGGTAGGGCTGGCGGCCTGCGGAGCAACCGACACCTTATCGTCGACATCATCGAGCACTTCGTCGGCCGACTCGGCGGCGCTCAGTGAGATCCCCGACGAAACCGCCGGCCCCTATCCCGGTGACGGGTCGAACGGACCGGACGTTCTCGAGCAGTCCGGCATCGTGCGAAGCGACATACGGTCGAGTTTCGGCGAAGCCAGCGGCACCGCCGAGGGCGTGCCGATGACGCTGGAACTCACCATCGTCGACCTGGTCAATAACGGCCAGCCGTTTCAAAATGCTGCTGTCTACGTCTGGCACTGTGACCGCGCCGGCCGCTACTCGATGTACTCCGAAGGCGTCGAAGACCAGAACTACCTGCGTGGTGTGCAGACCGTTGATGATTCGGGAAAGGTGAGCTTCACCAGCATCATGCCCGCGTGCTACTCGGGCCGGTGGCCGCACATTCATTTAGAGGTCTATCCCGACGAGGCCAGCATCGCCGACGCGTCGAAGGTGATTGCTACCTCGCAGGTCGCGATTCCCGAAGAGATCGCCGACGCGGTCTTCACCCAGGCCGGATACGAACAATCTGTCACCAACATCGCAAAGGTCAGCCTGGACACCGACAACGTCTTCGGCGACGACAGCGCCGTCAGTCAGCTGCCCACGGTGAGCGGGGACGTCACCACCGGTTACGTCGTCACGCTCGCCGTTGGTGTCGACACCAATACCGCTCCCACCGGGGGACAGCTCTCCGGCGATGGTGCTCCCGCCGGGGCGCCTCCCGGCGGACCCGGAGGGCCCGGCGGGCCGCCTCCGTCTGGTCCGCCGTCGGGCTAACGGCGTGAGCGTCTATCGCCGACACGGTTCGGGGCGTCCACCTCAACGGCTCGCTTTGAGCTGCGAACTCGCTGTGAGCGAGTCGGTTCATTCTTTCGGTATCGCATGCACAGCGGGCGCCCATCATCGCCACAGTACTGACAAAAGGTGCATCCGTAGTGTCGGCACCGTGCGGCGATGCGTCGCGCAGACACAATCGGAGAAATGGAGTGCAAGCATGAATATCACCCGCAAGGTCGGAGCCTCGGTGGTAGCCGGTGGACTCGCAGCCGCGGGTCTGTTCGGCCTGGGACTCGGCACTGCCAACGCCCAGCCCGGCCCGCAGTGCGGCGTGCCGAACACCCCACCCTGCCAGGGCGCACCGGCACCGAACGACTGGCAACACCGCAACTTGGATGCCGGCCGCCAGGATCACCAGCCGTTCAACTACAACGGCCAGCTCGTCAGGCCGCTGCCTGCCGGTAACGGCGACGGCTGGGGTTTCTGGTTCCTCGGCAGATGGATCCGGCTCTGAGCCAACACTGCGTAGGAGACGCTGGGGCCGGTACCCGTCGGGTGCTGGCCCCAGTGCATCCGAATTAGTCGCGCGGCCTAGCAATTGGCCAGCGCGAGGCCCCTGACCACAAACGGCTCACTCGTCTCGTTTCTAGAGAAACGAGACAGCCCACGCAGCCAAACGCTGCGGTCGCATAGCGCCAGGTCGCGCTGTCTCATTTCCTGTCTCACACCGCGTGTCTCAGATCCTCGATGTCGGAGGACAATGAGACGGTAGCGGTGTGACAACGATTCTTGGGTACGCCCGCGTGAGCACCGCCGGCCAGGACCTCGATGGGCAGCTGGCCGCACTGGCGGCTCAGGGCGTCGAGTGCGGCCGGATTTTCACCGACAAGCTCTCGGGCGCGGTGAATACCGACCGGCCCGGCTTGGTGGCCCTGCTGCACTACGCCCGAGAGGGGGACACGGTGGTGGTCGCCGCCATCGATCGACTCGGCCGTTCTGTCGCTGAGGTCACCCGCACCATCGCGGATCTTGGCGAGCGACGAATCCTGTTGCGCGCCTTGCGCGAAGGCATCGACACCGGCACACCGACAGGCCGCGCCGTGGCCGCCATCATGGCCACCCTGGCCGAACTCGAACTCGAACTCGGCCGCGAGCGCCGCGCCGCTTCCCGAGACTCCCGCCGAGCGCGTCATCTGCCGGCCACCAAGCCCGCCAAACTCACCAGTGAGCGACAGCAACAACTCCGTCGTCTCGCCGCCACCGGAGAACCCGTTCACGAACTCGCTAAAGCGTTCGGAATCAGCCGAGCAACGGCATACCGATACCTCTCCGCGCCCGTGAACGACCCAGCGCTGGAGTCGAGGCAGCCATTACTAATTTGACCGAACTGGGCGTGGCCCTCGGCCCCTTCTTCGGCATCCCAGGCGGCCCCCGGTGCACAGGCTAGCGGCGAGCTGCCCGAAGCACGCACGCACGGCGCGCGGCAGCTCCGCCGCCGTCATCCCTGAGTGGCATCCGGCAGGAGACGATGCACACTTCGGTGCGGTCCCCGTCGACCAGCCGATCAC
This sequence comes from Mycobacterium sp. ZZG, assembly GCF_054786995.1. Classification (NCBI taxonomy): domain Bacteria; kingdom Bacillati; phylum Actinomycetota; class Actinomycetes; order Mycobacteriales; family Mycobacteriaceae; genus Mycobacterium; species Mycobacterium sp. ZZG. The sequence continues at coordinate 252,073 of NZ_JBTBFV010000001.1, read as the reverse complement.
GTCCAGAGATGCTGCTACATGCCGTTGTAGTCTTTGACGACGCAGAGCACGCTACCGCCGTCGGTGGTGGGGATGGCGTCCCAGACTGGTTGATCGCAGGTGCGCCATGATGTGGCGTGCTGTACGACTCGCATGTCCCGGCGGGCATCTGAGCATGGGACCGGGATGTTGTTTTTCAGTTGGTCGGCATCGATCTCGATGTTGTTTGTGACATCAATGCACATGCCGACGGGATACTCAGCCACGGTGCCGTAAAAGCCGTAGAAGCCTGCCTCGTCGGCAAGGGCGACTCCGGCTGAACTGATAGGGAAAGCCGCGAAGGCTGCGCTGATCGCGACAAGTCTGCCCACGTGTGTGACCACGGCCGAACTATAGCGGCGCAAACCCCTCTCAGCCAGCAAGTTCCTCCGCGGTTTCTGCTTTAGTGATTGCGTGGATGGTCTCGAGCGGTGTGGTGTCGATGGACTTGTGTCCCTGCCTCGGCTGTTTTGCGCCCCGCTGTTGCGGTGCGTAACAGTTTCGAATCATCTTGTTCTGCTTGATGTTTCGGCGGGTAGCTATGACGTCGTGGATCAGGTGGGTGCTGCGATGTGGGAGCAGTTGCTTCGTGAGCCGGATGATCGTGACCTGGCTGGGGTTGCCGGTGAGTTCGGGGTGAGTCTGGCGGTGGTGGAATCCGATTTTTCGACGTTCGCCGCAGAGCAGCGGGCTGTGGGCCGCTTGGTGTCCGAGTGTCCCCGGCCCGGTGCTTCGCGGAAGCTGGTGCCACGTGAACGGCCGACAATTTGGCGGGCGTTTCGGGAACGCGCGAGTGCGCAACGCGAGCTCCAGCGAGGATTTGGCGCCGCCTACGCCAGACGCACCGCCTGGGTGGCAGACAGTGCTGCGCCGCGGATTGCGGTGGATCAGTTGGTGCAGCGGTTTCGTACCGCGGACGGCTTGTTTCCGGCACGTGAAGCACCGTTAGATTGTCTGCCGCGGTCGTTGGCGTTGACCCGCTTCTTGCGGTTGGCTGGATGGCCAGCTGAGCATGTGATCGGCGTGGCACTGCACCCCTTTGAAGCCCACGCATGGGTTGAGGTGGACGGTGCCGCGATTGATGAGAACCCCGCTTCGCTGCATCGCTACACACCGATTGCGCGGGCCTGATGAACACCGCGCCGCCGGCACAAAATGGATTTTTAGTGGCATTGTCCAGCGCGGTGGGTGGTGTCCGGGGGTGGCCTGACGCAGATGAAGCGGGCAGCGGTTCGGCTGTCTGGTTTCAGGGTTATCTCGCCGATTCGGCGGGTTTGTGCACAGTGTTGGGTCTCGATAGCAGGGCATCGTTAGGACGCATCGTGGCCACCGGCTGGCAGCGCTGGGGTGTCGATGTGATCGAGCGCGTCGTCGGTGAGTACGCCGCGGTGGTGGTGGCTGGCTCTGATGCGGTGATGGTCGGGGATCGCATGGGTTTGCGGCCGCTCTACATCGCCACCGTGCAGCAGGGCATCGTGGTGTCCACTGACTTGGGTTTGTTGGCACGCGAGACCGGGGCCTGGCGTGAGGTGGATGAAGAGTACATCGCTGATGTGCTGGCCACGGGTTTACACCTGGGTTCACGGACGCCCTACCGCGCGATTCGCCGTCTCGGGATGGGCCAGTACGCCACCTGGCAAGCCGGCAGGCTGACGGTCGCCGGTGGATGGCGTCCGCGCATCACACCAATCACCGGGACTGCGCGCGAGCACGAAGAATTGCTGCGGTCAGCGGTCACCGACGCTGTGGCCGGATCCCTGCCGACTGCTTGTGAGGACGGCGCGGTGGTCGTCGAGCTATCGGGAGGATTGGACACTTCCACGGTCTTAGGTGTCGCCACGCGCCGGGTTACGGTCCATGCGGTGAGCTTCGTACACCCCGGCTCACCCGGTAGTGACGAGTCGGACTGGATTCGCGCGGCGCTGAAGGCGACACCGACTCCGTGGCACCCGATCGATGCGACTGAACATGGAATCTTCTCCGCGGGACCGGATTTCGGCATCTTCTTGCCCGCTCCTTCACGCCGAATCCTCAACTGGGCCTCCAGTGGCGCCGAAGAGGACGCCGTGAGCCGGTTGGGCGGCTCAATAATGCTGACGGGAGAGGGCGGTGACGCTGTCTTTCTTGCCGGGGCCTACCCCTGGTATCTGGCTGACCTACTACGCACCGGCCGGTGGGCGCCGCTGAGGCGCGAACTACAGAAATGGAGTACTGATTCCGATGTGAAACGTTCCGCCGGATTCTGGTGGCGCCGCGCCGCGCTCGGTGGACTGCGCCGATGGCGAAGCCAACAGACGCTGACTCTGCAACCGACCAGCCGGCTGGAGGTCATGGCTCCGTGGTTGAACCGCGCCTACATTCGCGATCGCCACTTGCGCGCAAGGGTGGACTCCACGACGCCGCTGCGGGCGTCATCGGTGCACGCTCAAGCCGTGCTGGAAAACATCGTGCGATGCGCCGAATTTGCCCGCAGCCGCCAACTCCTCGTATCCGGATCTGCAGAGGCCAGACATCCGCTGCTGGCCCCAGGGCTGGTGGACCTCGCCCTCAACACGCCGTGGCAGGTTGCTGCCGACCCCCGGATCGACCGCGCCGTGCAACGCTATGCATTTGCCGGACTGGTCAGCGACACGGTGTTACGGCGACGGTCCAAGACCATCGCCGATGAAGCTGTTCTGACGGGCTTCGCGCGCCATCCGCGCTGGCAGACCTACCTTTGTGACGACCCACAACTGGTGCAACGTGGCTACGTCGACTCCTCTGCCTGGACCGCTGCGATTCACGGAATCGGTCTGACCGGTGCGGTGGCTCCCCTTTACGGCGCGATCCAGGTCGAAGTGTGGCTGCGGCACCTTCGCCATGCGGGTCGCCCGACTTTGCTGATGTAGCCCGGCGGCCACGCCCATGCCAGGTGTCGGCGCGCCGATGTCACTACCTCACCTCGGCGAACTGCTGCGGAACTATTTAACTTCAATTATCTTTACGGCAGTCTCACAGAAGAATCCCAGGAGGAGCGAAATGACCGCGCAGAAGAGTTCGTATTCCGCACCGCAGGTGTCCCACGTCGGCGATGTCCGCGACCTCACCCAAGGTAGTGGCACCTACATGTCCGACAGCAGCACCGGCTACGGCTACTTCGGCTACTACAGCCGGCACATCGACACCCCCGATACCGTGGCAGACCTGCCCGCACGGGCCTGAACACCGTCGCGGGCATTCAGGGAAATGATCCCCGAGAAGATCGGCGCCGGGTTGGCGGCGTTGGCGGCTGTCGCCGGCGTCGTCATGGCGACACCGGCGCCCTCTGACGCATTTGAGACCAATACCGCAGCCCAAGAACATATTTCAATGCCGCCGGCGGGATCGACTCCGGCCATTGCGTTGGTTCGGTCCCAGCTGTGGCTGGTGGATGAGCTGACGGTTTTTCAGTCGCCGAGCGGCAACGTGGGCTGCTCCATCGAACCGATGCGCGTCCGATGCGATATCGCCGAGCGGAGTTGGGGCCCACTACCGCGGCCGGCGGACTGCCACCCTAATGTGAGCTCGGGGCAGGGTCTTGATCTCGACGCGGGCGGCGAGTCTGGCGTGGTGTGTGCCGGCGACAGTGTGCTGGGCTTCGGCGACATCCTGCCCTACGGCGACGCAATACAGGCAGGCTCTTTGCAGTGTGACAGCACCGAAGCCGCGATGACCTGCCATGACAGAACAAGCCGGCACGGTTTCACGCTGTCTCGGCAAGGCTACGAACTGTTCTGACGATCGCACTCCCAAATAACACAGATTCAGAACGAATAACGCAGATTCAGAACGGATTTCGGTACTCGCCAGGATGGTCGGGGAGATCGGCGAATGATTCCACGCGACTGACGTGGCCGCGCTCGACAACGAGAATCTGGTCCGCGCGCTCGATGGTGGAGCGGCGGTGCGCGACGATGAGCACGCTGCAGTGTTCCCGCAGCTGCGTCAACGTCTCGACCAGAACAGACTCGTTCACCCGGTCGAGATGAGCGGTCGGCTCATCGAGCAGGACGAGTTCGGCTGGAGACAGTAGGGCTCGGGCGACCGCCAAACGCTGACGCTGCCCACCCGAGAGCGCACGTCCTCGATCTAGGACACTGGTGTCGAGACCTTGTGGAAGCCCATCGACAAACGCGTCGAGATTGACGCGGCGCAGCACATCGTTGATCTCGGCGTCAGTGGCATCTGGAGCGCCCATCACTAGGTTGTCGCGCAGCGACCCGTGCAACACCGGGCTGTCCTGCTCCACCAATGTGATATGCCGGCGCAGCTCAGCGAGTGGAAAGTCGGTATAGGGCCGGCCATCGAAGACCAGTTGTCCCTCATCGGGCTCATAAAACCGGCACAACAGTGCCAGCAACGTGGATTTGCCTGATCCCGATGGACCCACCACCGCGGTGATCTGCCTGCGACGCAGGTGAAGCGACACCTCACGCAGAACCGGATGAACGCCGTAGGAGAAGCTCACCCCACGTGCCTGCACAAGCGGCGCCTCGCCGGTTTCCGCGACAGCGCTCGACACAGGATCTGTCCGCCTCGGCCGTGTCTGGTCGAGGCGCTCGGGTGCAACCGCCAGCACCTCCTCAATCCGGGCATCGGCGGCCGCAGCAATGTGCAGCGTCGTCAGCCCTCGGTAGACGTCTTGTAGCGGCGCCAGCGAGAACAGCGTCAACAGAAACAACGTCACCAACTCACCGACCGAGATCACACCATCGGAAACGCGGGTCGCTCCGACGACGAGCACAATCACCAACGAACCGGTAGCGGTCATACGCATCACCGGCGCTGACACTGCACCCAACCAGGCCAGCCGCATCCCCGCCCGACGCGCCTCACCGGCCGCTTCCACGATCGCCTCGCCACTGCGCACCTGCGCCTCGCTCATCTTGACCGTGCGAATCGCACCCAGCGTGCGCTCCAACCGGGCACCGTGCTCTCCCACCGCCTGCTGACGCACAGCCGCCGCGCGCCCTGCTTTGGCCAACAACAGGCTTCCACCGAAAAACGACGCCGTGACCACACCCAACACCGCCACCGCGAGCATTGCGTCGATCCGAGCCATCAATGTGCCGGCCACCGCCAGCGTGCACACACCGACGACGACGCGGCTCAGCATCCGCGGGGCTTCTCGCAACTCCGAGATATCAGAGGTAGCCCGGGCGACCAGATCGCCTAGGCGCAAACGATCCAGCTCGGCCACCGGCATCGCCATCAAATGTGTGGCATACACACGGCGACGGTCGAACACCACCTCCTCGCCCAATCGATAGAACAGGTACGTGTCGGCCGCCTCAGCCAGAATCGCCACCACGAAGGCGGCCGCCAAAAGCGACAGCACGCCCCACGACACACCGCCGTGAGACGCCTCATCAACCGCACGTCCGGCAACCAGCGGTTGCACCAGCACTGCCGCACTGGCCAGCGCAGCAGCAGCCACTGCGACCGACATCGCTGCCCAACGGCCCCTCAACGCACGGCGCAGCACCGCAACCACTCCAGCCTGACAGTCACCCATCACCCGCACTCGCCCTCACGTCCTGGGCTGCCCTCGTCGCTTCGAGACGACAACAGATCACCACTGCAACCACCAGAAATCTAGGCCGAATCGGAGCTGTCCGGCGAAACTTCATGATCAAATCAAATTGCTCTGTGGCACAGTCTATTTGGATAAGCCGCGTAGCAAGTTGGGTGGACCGCACGACTGTTCGAGCCACGGCGGGCGCCGGTCGACGACGAGCCCCCGAAATCCGTGTCCGGGCCGGAACAGCTTTCGCGACAGCCCGTCACAGTCGGTGGCGATGTGCTCGGCGGTGGCGTCGATGCGGTCGGCGTTGAGCACGGGCGACATGTTAGAGGCTGAGGTCATAGCCTTGGTCTATTTCCTGGTTTCGGGATTGGCTGTGGTCGAGTCCTAGGGCGCGGTCGATGGCTCGGTCCTGTTGTCTGCGTTGGTTTTTGTGGTGGCTGCTCAGTCTGTTGGTGACGGCGCGGTGGTGTTCTGCGACGAGGGAGGCGACCCGCTCGGGCAGCTCGTGCGCGGGGGTGTCGGCGGCGGTGTGGTGCGCCGTGCGGGCTCGCTCGTCGCGACCGATGACTTGGCGCAGCGCCCAGCCGGCCTGGGTGGGGGTGCCGCGGTAGGCAAGGTGCACCCGGTCAGAAAGATCACGGTGTTGGTGGTCTCCTTCCCCGATCGCGCGGTGGTAGAGGTAAGCGTGGTTGGCCTGACGGCCGCGGGTGAGTGCGACGTAGGCCAGGTTGCGGCTGGCGGTATCAGCGAGCACGGCGTGGGTGCGCTCGGCGGTGACGCCTTGTGAGGTGTGCACGGTGACCGCGTGTCCGAGCTGCACATGCTCACGCAGATAGTCACCGCTGAACACGGCCCACGCTTGGTCGCCGTGTCGGCGGGCTGCGATGCGGGGATGCTCGGCGGTGTCATCGACGGCGATGACCTGCCAGCGTTGCCCGTTGCGCACCGGCGCCCCGGTCAGGACGCGGGTGCGGTCATCCGGGGCGTAGACGGCGACGGTGGAATAGTTGCTGCGCGTGACGATGACGTCGTCGACGGTGATGTGGTGACCGCGCGCCCCGGTTACTGTCGCCGCCTCGAGCCCTCGGCGGGTGCGCTCAGCGACGGTGTGGTCGTGGACCCGACGATTGAGCGCGTCGGTGATCTCGACGGTGTCGGCCAACAGCAGGCTCTCTTTCCCAGCGGCGAGGTCAGCCTGGTGGGCGGCCAGGGCGTCGGCGGCCATGGTGACCTGATCCCCGCAGGCCAGGCGCTGGTGGTTGGGGTACCAGTCGATCGCGCGGCGCACCGGCGCGGGCCCACCATCACGCAGAGCCAGGGACGCGGCGCGTTCGGTGGGGTCGTGCTGGCGCCACACCTCGGTCAGGCGTTGGGTCCAGGGCAGCTCGTCACACAGTTGAGCGAACATCCCGCCGCGCGCTTTGACCGGTGCCAGTTGGTGAGCGTCGCCGACCATCACGGTCTTCGTCCCGGCCGTAGTTGTCGCGGTAAGGAGTTGGCGCCACTGATGCGTGCCGACCATCCCGGCTTTATCGACAACGACGACATCGAACGGCCCCAACTCCAACTGGCCGTCAGCGAAGCCAGCGACGATGCGGCCCCGGAGGAAGAGGCGCAGACCGCGGCACAAGTCGCCGCACAAGTCGGCGCGGCCGCCGAACGACATCGACGGCCAGACCCCGCCACCTTTCTAGGCGCGAGGTCCACCGTTCAGCGGGCTTCCGCGGCGGCGCGCATCGCCTCGCAGAGCGCCGCGGCGCGGGGGTCTTCGAAGATGTCCTCCAGCAGCATCTGCCTGCCGTCCGGGCCGGCCAGCGGGACCCGCCAGTTGGGGTACTCGTCGGTGGTTCCAGGCTGATTCTGCGTGCGGACCTCTCCGACCGCATCGGCCAACGACAGCGACAGCAGCCGCGAGGGTGTGCGACCCAGGTAGCGGTGCAGCGCCAGCACGACCTCCTCGACTTCATCGGCCTCGTCGACGTCACCGGATCCGTTGTCGAGCAGGCCCACTCGGCGCAGCTCGGCCATCCACCCCCGCTGATGTTCGCGGTCGCCGGCCAACTCCTCCTCGGCCGGCCGGGTCAGCAACCCCAGCTCGTCACGCAGGCGTACGTGCTCACCGGCGAGATAGCCCGCCGTCGGCGGAAGGTCGTGGGTTGTCACCGCCGACAGGCAGTACTCCCGCCACCGCTCGGCGGGCAGAGGACCACCGTCGCCGTCCCGATCGCTCTCGAACCACAGAATCGACGTGCCGAACAGCCCGCGGTCGCTCAGATAATCCCGCACCCACGGTTCCACCGTGCCGAGGTCCTCGCCGACGACCACGGCTCCCACCCGTTGCGCCTCCAACGCGACGATCCCGATCATCGCCTCGTGGTCGTACCGCACATAGGTGCCCTCAGTCGGCAACGCGCCCTTCGGAATCCACCACAGCCGAAACAGGCCGATGATGTGGTCGATACGCACCCCGCCCGCATGTCGCAGCACCGCGCTCACCAGGGCGCGGAACGGTTCGTACGCCTGCTCGGCTAGCCGGTCCGGGCGCCACGGCGGCTGCGACCAGTCCTGACCGAGCTGATTGAACTCGTCCGGAGGCGCACCCGCAGTCACCCCGAGCGCCAGCACGTCCTGCAGCGCCCACGCGTCGGCACCGTTGGGATCCACCCCGACCGCCAGGTCGTGCATGATGCCAAGCTTCATACCGGCCTGGAGGGCGCGGTCCTGGGCTGCCGACAACTGCTCGTCGACAATCCACTGCAGCCAACGATGGAAGTCGACCTCGTTGGGATGTTCGTCGACGAACGCAGCGACCGCCGCGCTTCGCGGATGCTGCAACTCCTCGGGCCACTGCCGCCAATCGGCCCCGTATTGGTCGGCCAGCGCACACCAGGTCGCGAAATCGTCGAGGCTGCGTCCCTCGCGTTCCAGAAACGCCTCGTAAGCGATCTCGCGCCCTGCCGACAGTTCGACGAGGTACACCGTCTCCAGCGCCGCCCGCTTGGACGTCCACGCACTGTCCCGGTCGATCTGCTCGGATCTGGCCGCCCGGGTCTGCACCTGTGTCTGTGCCTTGCGAATGCGGCTACGGTGCCGGACGTAGGCGAACTCGGGCACCGCCTGCACCCGCAGATACATCGGGTTGACGAACCGGCGCGACGTCGGTAGATACGGCGATGGCTCCATCGGTGCCACCGGCGCCGCGGCGTGCAGCGGGTTCACCAGCACGAAGCCCGCCCGGTGCCGGGCCGCCGACCACACCGCCAGGTCTGTCAGATCCGTCAGATCGCCTACGCCCCAAGAGTTCCGGGACCGCACACTGTAGAGCTGGGTGGCCAGACCCCAGGTGCGGCCGGAGCCGAGCCGGTCCGCGCAGTTCAGCCTTGCGGGCGCCACGATGACGGTGGTGCTGACATCGGAGTCGGCGACCGCGAGGTGCAGGGTGTGGTAACCCATCGGCAGGTCGGCGGGCAACTCGAAGGTGGCCTCGCCGACCAGTCTGCCGTTCAGATCAAAAGGCGGCCTGTTGTTTTCGAGTTGGCGCAGGCCTGTGCGCACACTGCCGTCTTCGAGCCGCAGCCATAGCCGCGCCGGGTCGCCGTGGGTGACGTGCACCCAGAACGGGGTCGCGACCCCGGTGCGGCCCACGATCGAGGGAGGCAGCGGACGGTCCCAGTGGTCCCGGTCGTGCCGGGCGAGCGCTTCGGCGCGGTCCCGGTCGGTGGCCGCCGCGACACCGAGCGCGTCGAGCACCGCGATCAGCGTCGACGCCGGCACCGGAACGGATCTGCCCGTCCAGTCCGTGTACTCACTGGCCACTCCGTATCGGTGCGCGAGGTCGACCAGCTCCGCGGGCACTCCCCAGTCATCCGCCATGGCGCCAATCTTGCCCTGTGAACGGCGATCGCAAACGTCGAAGACGGCGGCCCAAGGCGACGGAGGTATGGTCGCTGCGTGGCGTCAGCTCGGGTCGCGGTTGCCGCCCTCTTCCTCACCAACGGCGCGCTCTTCGCCAATCTGCTGCCCCGGTATCCGGAGATCAAGACCGACCTGGCGATGTCCAACGCCGTGTACGGCGCAGCCGTCGCCTCGTTCTCGGCCGGTGCGCTGATGGCCGGTCCGGCCGCCGCAGCGCTGATCCGACGGTTCCAGTCGGCCCGCGTGGCGGTCGCCACCACGGTCGCGCTGGGGTTGTTCATCGTGGTCGCCGGGCTGGCCTCCACGCCGTGGGTGTTCGCCGCGGCACTGTTCGCCGCCGGTGCGTGCGACTCGGTGACCGACGTCGCCCAGAATGTCAACGGCCTTCGGCTGCAACGTGATTACGGGCGGTCCATCATCAATTCGCTGCACGCGGTGTGGGCGGTCGGCGCGATCATCGGGGGCCTGATGGGAGCGGCCGCCATCGCGCTCGAGGTCCCGCGCCCGGTCCATCTCGGCGTCGCGGCCGTGGTGTTCTGCGGCGTCGTGCTGGCCGCTTACCCGCATCTGCTGCACGGCCCTGATCACGACAACCATCCGTCGACGCATGACACCGACCGCAGCGGGGTGGGCGCAGCGGTGCTGCTGACGCTGCTGGCACTGGTCGGCATGGCGGTGGCAGGAGCGACGGTCGAGGACGCCGGCAGCTCATGGGCCACGCTGTATCTGCGCGACAGTCTGGGCGCCCCGGGCGCGGTCGCGGTGATGGGCTATGTGGCGCTGGTCGGTTTCATGTTCATCGGACGGATGCTCGGTGACCGGCTGGTCGACCGGTTCGGGGACCGCGTGGTGGCCCGCAGCGGAGGACTTGTCGCAGCGCTCGGTATGGGCACCGCGCTGGCCTTCCCGACGGTGCCCGTCACCGTCGTCGGGTTCGCCGCGGCGGGCCTCGGCGTGGCGACGGTGATACCGGCGGCCATGCGCGCCGCCGACGAACTGCCGGGCCTGCGCCCGGGCACCGGGCTGACGGTCCTGACATGGCTCATGCGGGTGGGTTTCCTGGGTGCCCCGTTGATCGTCGGCATCGTCGCCGACGCGACGAGCCTGCGCGTCGGCCTGCTGACCGTCCCCGTCGCGGGGGTGGCCATCGTCCTGCTCGCCGGTGCCCTCGGCGCGCGGCGCCGCGCCTGATCGGCCCGGCACCGCGGCCAGGCGCTGGTACAGTGGCGTACCGGTAACCGATCGAAGGAGCTCGGCATGACCGCGGAGGCATCCACCCGCAGCGCTGCAGCCGCCCGACCTGTCGTGGACACCACCAACGGGCCGGTCCGGGGAGTCGACGACGGCCGCGCGATGTCGTGGCGCGCCATTCGCTACGCGGCGGCACCGGTCGGAGAGCTCCGGTGGCGGGCGCCCCAGCCGCCGATGCGGTGGTCGGAACCAGCGGACGCGGGACAAGTGGGGCCGGTGTGCCCACAGCCGACCGACCCGAAGATCCCGATCGATCTCGGCGCCCCGCAAGGCGAGGACTTCCTGACGCTCAACGTCTGGGCGCCGTCGGGCACCCGCACCGGCGACGCCAAACCGGTGTTGGTGTGGGTGCATGGTGGCGCTTACATCCTGGGTTCGGCCAGCCAGCCGCTGTACCACGGCCGTGCCCTGGCCACCGGCGGTGACGCGATCGTCGTGACGGTGAACTACCGACTCGGCGCGCTGGGCTTCCTGGAACTGTCCACCCTCGGCGCCGACCGGGAGCGCTTCGCGACCAACCTCGGGTTGCGCGACGTACTGGCCGCACTGGAATGGGTGCGCGACAACATCGCCGCGTTCGGCGGAGATCCGGCACGGGTGACGGTGTTCGGCGAGTCCGCGGGCGGCGGCATCATCACTTCCCTGCTGGCGAGTCCGGCCGCGGCCGGACTGTTCAGCGCGGCGATCTCGCAGAGTTCACCGGTGACCTCCACCTACGATCTGGGGCGCGCGGAGCGGGTCGCCCAACGGTTCATGGACGTGCTCGGCGCCAGCCGGGAGGACCTGCACCGACTGGCTGACGCACCGATCCACGCCCTGGTCGAGGCGTCACGGGCGGTGTTCGACGAGGTCCCCGCGCGCACCCCGGGCACGCTGGCCTTCGCCCCGACCGTCGACGGCGACCTTCTCCCGGATTACCCGGTCAACGCCGCCAGGAAGGGCCTGACCCACCCGGTGCCGCTGATCATCGGCACCAACAAGAACGAGGCCGCGCTGTTCCGGTACATGAAGTCGCCGCTGATGCCGATCGCGCCGGAATCCATCAAGGCGATGTTCGCCGAGATCGCTGCCGAACAGCCGCACCTGAAGCTGCCCGGCGAGGACGTCCTGAAGGGCACCTACCGCGGGCGCGGCAAGACGCACGGTCTCAGCCTGACCAGCGACCTCGGCTTCCGGATGCCGTCGATCTGGTTCGCGGACGGGCACCGCGCGGTCGCCCCGGTGTATCTGTACCGCTTCGATTTCCACACCCCGCTGCTGCGGCTGCTGCGACTGCACGCCGCGCACGCCACCGAACTGCCGTTCGTGTGGGGCAATCTGCTTGCCGGCCGCAGGGATCCGACGTTCGCGCTCGGCGGCCGCAAGGCCGGCGCGGCGGTTTCCGAACGGATGCGGGCACGCTGGGTCAATTTCGCCGCGACCGGCGAACCCACCGCACCGGGGGACGCGCCGGCGTGGCGTCCCTACGGCGCCGAGGACCGTGCGACGTTGGTGATCGACAAGCAGGACATCGTGGTCGACGACCTCGACGCCGGTGTCCGGCAGGCTTGGGGCGACGACGTCCTGAGCTTCCTGTAGAGCCGTAGACTCACCCCGGAGGTGCACGCCGTGGAGTTCCTGGACTTCCTGCCACCGCAGATGCGCGAACCCGTATTGTTCGCGATCCCGTTCTTCCTGCTGCTGCTCATCATCGAGTGGACGGCGGCACGCAAGCTCGAGCACGCGGTCACAGAGGAGGGGACCCCCGGCGTCGGCGCGTACCACACCCGCGACTCGTGGGCGAGCCTGTCGATGGGGCTGGTCTCGGTCGCCACCATGAGCGCCTGGAAGTTCCTCGCGCTGTTGGGTTATGCCGCGATCTACGCCTACCTGGCGCCGTGGCATCTGCCCGCGACGCAGTGGTACACGTGGGTGATCGCGATCGTGGGCGTCGATCTGCTGTTCTACCTCTATCACCGCATCGCACACCGGGTCCGGGTGGTGTGGGCGACGCATCAGGCCCACCACTCCAGCGAGTACTTCAATTTCGCGACCGCACTGCGGCAGAAGTGGAACAACAGCGGCGAGATCCTGATGTGGATCCCGTTGCCGTTGTTGGGCGTTCCGCCGTGGATGGTGTTCGCGGCGTTCTCGTTCAACCTGATCTACCAGTTTTGGATCCACACCGAGCGGATCGGAAAGCTCTGGCGCCCTGTTGAATTCATCTTCAACACCCCGTCTCACCACCGGGTGCACCATGGGATGGACCAGCTGTATCTGGACAAGAACTACGGAGGCATCCTGATCATCTGGGATCGCCTCTTCGGCACGTTCCAGCCCGAGGTGTTCCGGCCTCACTACGGGCTGACCAAACCGGTGGACACGTTCAACATCTGGAAACTCCAGACCCACGAGTACGCGGCGATCGGACGCGACGTGCGTTCGGCACGCGGATGGCGGGCCAAGCTCGGCTACATCTTCGGCCCGCCCGGATGGCAGCCGAACGTGGAGTGCCGAACCGGGACGCAGGCGCATGCCACGCCGTAATGTGCGCGCTGTGCAGACCGTCTTCGACGCCGAGGTGGATCCGGTGCTGGTGGACCGATCGCTGGCCGGAAGCATCCCGGGTTCGGTGTGGCTGGACATCCCGCGCCCTGAGTTCCCGTCCCCGTCCGGTCCGGTCACCTGCGACCTGGTGGTCATCGGCGGCGGCTACACCGGGCTGTGGAGCGCGCTGCACGCGGCGCGGCGCCACCCGGACCGCCGAATCGTCCTGGTCGAGGCCGACCGCATCGGCTGGGCCGCATCCGGGCGCAACGGCGGCTTCGTCGACGCCAGCCTGACCCACGGCTACGAGAACGGGAAGTCTCGCTGGCCCAACGAGATCGACACGCTCGAGGAGATGGGGCGGGAGAACCTCGACGGGATGCAGGACGACATCACCCGGCTGGGACTCGATGTCGAGTGGGAGCGCACCGGCATGCTCACAGTGGCGACCGAGCCGCATCAGGTGCAGTGGCTGGCCGACGCGGCCGCCGACGGCCAAGGCAGGTTCCTGGACGCGTCCCAGGTGCGCGCCGAGGTGAACTCACCGACTTATCGGGCCGGACTGCTCAGTCCTGACAGCTGTGCGATCGTCCACCCGGCGAAGCTGGCCTTGGAACTGGCGCGTGCCTGCCGAGACGCCGGGGTGGAGGTCTTCGAGCACACCGCCGCCACCCGGATCGACTCCGGGGGTGCCGCGCTGCGCATCCACACCGACGGGCCGACGATCACCTGCCGCCAGGCGGTGCTGGCCACCAACGTGTTCCCGAGCCTGCTGCGCCGCAACAAGCTCTACACGGTGCCGGTGTACGACTACGTGCTGGCCACCGAACCGCTCACCGACGCGCAACTGGACCGTATCGGCTGGCGCGGACGGCAGGGGATCGGCGACAGTGCCAACCAGTTCCACTACTACCGCCTGAGCCGGGACAATCGGATCGTCTGGGGCGGGTACGACGCTGTCTACCACTTCGGCCGGAAAGTGAAGTCGGCCTACGAGGACCGCGGGCAGACCTATCGCAGGTTGGCCGAGCATTTCTTCATCACGTTCCCGCAACTCGACGATGTCCGGTTCACCCACCGCTGGGCGGGCGCCATCGACACCAACACCAGGTTCTGTGCGCACTGGGGACTGGCCCGCGAGGGTCGCGTCGCCTATGTCAACGGTTTCACCGGGCTGGGCGTCGGCGCCACCCGGTTCGCCGCCGACGTCTGCCTGGACCTGCTGGACGGGACGCCAACCCGTCGCACCGAGCTCGAGATGGTGCGTCGCAAGCCGTTGCCGTTCCCGCCGGAGCCGTTGGCCAGCGTGGGCATTCAGGCCACCCGCTGGTCGCTCGACCGGGCCGATCACGCCGGCGGCCGGCGCAACCTGCTGCTGCGGGCACTCGACGTCGCCGGCCTGGGATTCGACTCCTGAACCGTGTGTAACGGACCTTTATCTGACCGCGATGAGGTGGTTACATCACATCACGGGTAGGGTGGAGGGGCTGTGTCTGTTCGGTCGTCATCTCGAGTGCTGCAGTTGCTGTTCGCGGTCTTCGCGCCCGCCATCGCGGTGGCGTTGCAGGCGGCGCCCGCCCACGCCCAGCCCCCCGTGGTGGTGTTTCCGGGAATGGAGATCCATCAGGACACCGTGCTGTGCACGCTCGGCTACGTCGACCCGCAGACCCGAATCGGCTACACCGCGGGCCACTGCCGCGCCTCCGGCACCGTCTCCGACAAATTCGGCACCATGATCGGCACCCAGGGCACCTTCCGCGACAACACTCCCAACGGCATGACAGTCGACACCAACCATCAGATCACCGATTGGGAGGTCATCCACCTGGCCCCGCACGTCGCGGTCAACAACGTGCTCCCCGGCGGCAAGGTGCTGGTGACCGATCCCGCGGTGCTGCCCGTGCGCGGCATGCCGGTGTGCCACTTCGGCGTCGTCACCGGCGAAAGCTGCGGCACCATCGAGTCGGTGAACAACGGCTGGTTCACCATGACCAATGGCGTGGTGAGCCGCAAGGGCGACTCCGGCGGGCCGGTGTACACGCCGGCCCCGGACGGGCGCACCGTCTTGATCGGCCTGTTCAACAGCACCTGGGGAACGCTGCCCGCGGCGGTGTCGTGGCAGGTCGCCCGCCAGCAGGCCGACAGCGACACCATCTCTGCAGCGTCGGCCGTCGTCGCGCCGCAGCCCTGACGGTTCCGGCCTGCGCGCCGCAGTGCCGCAATTAGAACATGTTCTAGCCTGTGGGCGCGGCTGGCGATATCCTCTCAAGCGATGCTTGTCCAGACACCTGTCCAGATCGCCTGGGTGACCGACGACCTCGCCGCCACCGAGACGGCGCTGACGGCGTTGTTGGGCGCGCGCAGGTGGGTGCGCATGCCGGGCGTGCACTTCGGCCCGGACACCTGCACCTACCGCGGGCAACCCGCCGATCACGTCGCCGACATCTCGCTCAGCTACGCCGGTGACACCCAGCTCGAGGTGATCGCCCCGGTGCGCGGACCGAGCATCTACCGGGACTTTCTGGACCGGTGCGGACCCGGACTGCACCACGTGTGCCGGGCGTTCGATTCGGCGGGGTTCGACGCCGCGACCGCGCAGGCAGACATCGTCATGGCCGGCACGATGGCCGGCGGCATGCGGTTCGCGTACGCCAGTGCCGCGGACGCCGGTGTGCCGTTCATCGAATTCGCCGACATACCAGCAGAAATCCGCGCGTTCTTCGAGTACGTGAAACAGGAGCAGAAGTGAGCATCCAGAACATCCCGGACACGGTCCACGCCGGCGACGTCACGCCCTGGTCCGACGAGGCCGACGTAGTCGTGCTCGGCTTCGGCATCGCCGGCGGGTGTGCGGCCGTCAGCGCCGCAGCGGCCGGGGCGCGGGTTCTGGTTCTGGAGAAGGCGGCCGCCGCCGGCGGGACCACGTCGATGGCCGGCGGCCACTTCTACCTGGGCGGTGGCACCGCCGTGCAGCAGGCCACCGGCCACGAGGATTCGGCCGAGGAGATGTACAAGTATCTGGTGTCGCAGTCGCGCGACCCGGAACACGACAAGATCCGCGCATACTGCGAGGGCAGCGTGGAGCACTTCGCCTGGCTTGAGGCGCTTGGCTTTCAGTTCGAGCGCAGCTATTACCCCGGCAAGGTGGTGGTGCCGCCGGGCACCGAGGGGCTGTCCTACACCGGCAACGAGAAGGTGTGGCCGTTCTGCGAGCAGGCCAAGCCTGCACCGCGTGGGCATTCGGTGCCGGTGCCGGGGGAGTTGGGCGGTGCGGCCATGGTGATCGACCTGCTGCTCAAGCGCGCCGCCGAACTGGGCGTGCAGATCCGCTACGAAACCGGCGCGACGGCGCTCATCACCGACGACACCGGCGCGGTCGTGGGTGTGCGGTGGAAGCACTTCTCCGAATCCGGTGAGGTGAAGGCGAAATCGGTGGTCATCGCCGCCGGCGGTTTCGCGATGAACGCCGAGATGGTGGCCGAGTACACGCCGGCGTTGGGCCAGGAACGCAAGACCAAGCACCACGGCACGGTGGCGCCGTACATCCTGGGCAACCCCAACGACGACGGCCTCGGGATCAAGCTCGGGCTCTCGGCCGGCGGGGTGGCCGCCAACCTCGATCAGCTGTTCATCACCGCGGCGGCCTACCCGCCGGAGATCCTGCTCACCGGCGTCATCGTGAACAAGGATGGCAAGCGCTTCGTGGCCGAGGACTCCTACCATTCGCGCACGTCGGCTTTCGTGCTCGAGCAACCGGACCAGACCGCGTATCTGGTGGTCGACGAGGACCATATGCAGATGCCGGAGATGCCGCTGATCAAGTTCATCGACGGCTACGAGACGATCGCCGAGATCGAGTCCGCGCTGGGCATTCCGGAGGGCAATCTGGCGGCGACGCTGGAGCGCTACAACGCCAACGCCGCCGAGGGGGTCGACCCGGACTTTCACAAGCAGCCCGAATACGTGGCCCCGCAGGACCACGGGCCGTGGGCGGTGTTCGATCTGTCCCTGGGCCGGGCGATGTACTCCGGGTTCACGATGGGCGGGCTGAAGGTGTCGGTCGACGGTGAGGTGCTGCGCGAGGACGGCAGCGCGGTCGCCGGCCTGTACGCCGCGGGGGCGTGCGCGTGCAACATCGCCCAGGACGGCAAAGGATATGCGAGCGGAACGCAGCTGGGCGAGGGGTCGTTCTTCGGGCGGCGGGCGGGAGAACACGCAGCGAGGCGGGCGGGAGAACACGCAGCGAGGCGGGCGGGAGAACACGCGGCGAGGCGTTAACCCGGGGTCGTCTCCAGTTCGCTGAGTTCCCACCGACCGTCGCCGACGAGCTTGAGCTCCCTGGTGTGGTGCTGTTCGACCGTGCTGCGGTGGCTGACGCTGACGAGGATGGTGTCCGGCAGCCGGTCCCGCACCAGCTGGTAGAGCATCAACTCCAGACCCTCGTCCAGCGCTGAGGTCGACTCGTCCAGGAACACCGCCTCGGGCCGGGTCAGCAGGATGCGCGCGAACGCCACACGCTGCTGCTCGCCGGGAGAGAGCACCTTCGCCCAGTCCTGCACCTCGTCCAGCCGATCGACCAGATGCGGCAGCGCGACGGTGGTCAGCACGTCACGCAGCTGCGCGTCGGTGATGTCGTCGGTGCTGTTCGGATAGGCGACGACGGTGCGGAGATCACCGAGCGGCACGTAGGGCAGCTGCGAGAGGAACATCGTGGCGCCCTCGCCGCCGGGTCGCCGCAGCGTCCCAGAGCAGAACGGCCAGAGCTGGGCCAGGCTGCGCAGCAGCGTGGTCTTGCCGCTGCCCGACGGTCCGGTGACCACCAGGCTGTCGCCCGGGTGCAGGGTCACGTCGAGCGGTTCGACCAGCTCCCGCCCGTCCGGTGTGCGCACCGAGACGCCCTTCATCTCGACGCGGCCGCCGTCGCAGTCCTCGCAACCCAGCGTCGGCAGTTCACGGCCCTCCTCGTTGGCGACGACGAGGCCGTGCAGGCGGATGATGGCCGCGCGGTAGCCGGCGAAGTTGTCGTAGGCGTTGCGGAAGAACGACAGCCCGGACAGGATCTCCCGGAACGCGCTCGCGGTCTGCGACAGCTGCCCCAAGGTGATCTCTCCGCTGTAGAAGCGGGGGAACTGCACGATGTAGGGGATGAGCTCCTGGGCCTGGGTGATGCCGAGGTTCCAGCCGAGGAACTTGGCCATCCGGTTGACGTAGCGCTTGTAGTTGTCGACGATCGGCGCGAAGCGGCGGCGCAGCCCGGTGCGTTCGGCGAGCTCGCCACGGTAGAAAGCCACCGCCTCGGCGGCGTCCCGCAGCCGCACCAAGGCATACCGGAACGCGGCGTTGAACTTCTCGTTGAGGAACGCCAGCGTGATGATCGGCCGGCCGATCCAGAACGCCACCACGGTGGCGAACAAGATGTAGACGATGCCGATCACAAACATCGCACGCGGCAACTCGACGCCGACCAGCGGCAAGGTCACCGGACCCGAGAGGTTCCACAGAATCGTGGTGAACGAGATCATCGCCGCGATCGAGGCGACCGCACCGAACAACAGCGTGGACTGTGAGGTGTTGTTTGGGGTGTTGGGCAGCGATCCGACGCCGGTGGTGAAGATGTCGATGTCCATCTGGATGCGCTGATCCGGGTTGTCGATGGTGTCGTCGATGAACCGTGCGCGGTAGTAGGCCTTGCCGTCGAGCCAGTCGCCGGTCAGCTGGTCGGTCAGCCAGGTCCGCCACCGCAGCATGAACCGCTGGGTGGCGATCAGGTCCAGCATGATGAGGGCGACGTTGAGCACGGCGAGCACGGCGAACACCGTCATCGAGAGCCAGAATCCGTCGGCGCCGGATTCCCTGACCGCCTCGTTGTCGGAGCCCAGGCCGGCGGCGATGACCTGGAAGCTGGTCATCATGTCGTTGCCCTGGAAGCTGAACAGCACCGACAGCCGCACACTGAGGATCACCAGCAGCAGGATCCCGGCCAGCCACAGCCAGACGACGACACTCTCGGGTCCGGTGAAGTAGCCGCGGGTGACACGCCAGAACTGGCTGCCCCACGTGGTGAACCGCACGATCAGGAATAGGACGACCATCGTGGCCACCGCCGCGTACGCCCAGCCCTGGGCGATCCACCACAGCGATGTCCACAGCTCATTGCCCCAATCCAAGGTCGGGGTGAACGTTTCCATGCGGGCAAGGTACCGCGCCGACCCCGAGGCGGCGTATCGGCGTGGCTATGCCGGATCTGTGAGTCGCTCGAGCCGCCACTGGCCGTCGCCGACCAGCGCCAACCGCCTGTGATGAAACGGCGCCACCGAGTCGCGGTGGCTCACGCTGACCACGATCGTGTCGGGCAACTGGATGCGCAGCACCCGGTAGAGCGTCTGCTCCAGACCCTCGTCCATCGCCGAGGTGGACTCGTCGAGAAACACCGTCCTCGGTTTGGCGACCAGGATGCGGGCGAACGCGATGCGTTGCTGCTCGCCGACCGACAGCACCTTGGCCCAGTCCTGCTCGTCGTTGAGCCGGATGACCAGGTTGGGCAGCGCGACATCGAGCAGGGCCTGCTGAATCACCGTGTCGTCGAACGTGCCCGACGGCTGCGGGTAGGACACCACCGTACGCAGGTCGCCCACCGGGAAGTACGGCAGCTGCGGGACGAACATCGCCTCGTCGCGGCCGTCGGGCAACAGCACCCGGCCCGACGCGTACGGCCACATTCCGGCCAGGCTCTGCACGAGGACCGACTTGCCGATCCCGGACGGCCCGGTGATCACCAGCGCCTCACCGGTCCGCACCTGCAGGTCGAGGGTGCGTACCAGCGGGGTGCCGTCCGGTTTGCGCACCTCGACGCCTTCCACCGCCAGCGCGCCGTCGTCGGAGTGCGCCGTGCTGACCGCCGTGAACGTGCCGGCCCTGGTGTTCTGGTCGACCAGTCCGTCGAGCCGGATGATCGCCGCCCGATAGCTCGCGAACTGGTCGTAGGCGTTCCGGAAGAACGACAGGGAATCGTGAATGGCGCCGAACGCGTTCGATGACTGCCACACGTCGCCGAACGTGATGCGGCCCGCGAACAGACCCTGCGCCTGCACGAGCCACGGCAGCGGGTTGATGGTCTGGCTCACCGACACGTTCCAGCCGAAGTAGAGCATCATGCGGTTCAGCCAGCGACGGTAATTGGCCATCACCGCGTCCAGCCGGCCCTTGAGCACCGACTGTTCGGCCAGCTCGCCGCGGTACAGACCGATCGCGGCGCCGGCGTCGCGCACCCGCACCAGCGCATACCGGAAGCCCGCGTTGCGCAGTTCGTTGACGTAGCTGAGCCGAATCAGCGGGCGTCCGATGGCGAACGCGATGATCGTGGCCACCAGCACGTAGATGACGACGATCCAGAACAGCGCACGCGGCAGCGTCAGCCCGCCGAGCGTGACCGGTTCGGACAGTCGCCACAGGATCGGGCCGAACGACAGCACCGACAGCACGGCCTCCACGGCGCCGAACAGCAGGGTGTTGCCGGAGTTGTAGATCGGATTGTTCGGCGTGCCCCCGACGCCGGCGGTGAACACGTCGATGTCCTGCTGGATCCGCTGGTCCGGGTTGTCGATGGGCCGGCCGGCGAACTGTGCGCGGTAGTAGGCGAGGTCGCCGAGCCAGTCGTCGATGAAGCGCCGGCTCAGCCAGATCCGCCACCGCATCATGAACCGCTGGGTGAGGTACATGTCGGCCAGCAGCCGGACCACGAAGCACACCGCCAGCACGGCAAAGACCCGCATCGATGCCCAGAAGCCCGCGACACCGCTGTTCATGCCGCCCTGGAACGCCACCTGCAGCGAGGTGAACAGGTCGTTGACGTAGTAGGTCAGCAGCACGTTCAACCGGACCGACACGACGACCGACAGCAGCAGCAGCGCGAACATCAGCCAGACCACCGCGCTGCGCCGTCCGGTGAAGTAGCCGCCCGTGACGCGCCAGAACTGACGCCCCCACTGGGTGAAACGGGCCAGCAGGGCCAGGATCACCAGCAGCGACACCGCGGTCAGCGCAAACGTGGTGCCGATCCACGACAGCGAATGCACGAACTCGCGGCCCCAGTCGAGGGTCGGGCGGAACGTCTGGTCAACGGTGTCCACCGCCCGGCGACCCCCCTCCGCACGCGATCCGGCTTGCGGCGAAGTTACCGCAGGTGCTCGCGCCCGGGGGAGACCCGCCGGGCAGGCTGGCGGAGGTCACGGCGGAATCATGCGCGCGAGGCCAAGTACCGTGATCCTGTGGCACGCACCTCCTCCAAGAAGGACTCCCCGAAGACCGGTCGGCTGTCGGGCCGTTTCTGGAAGCTGCTCGGCGCCAGCACCGACAAGGACCAGTCCCGGTCGATGGCTCAGGTGCACAAGGCGACCGAGTTCGACGCCAAGGCCGCCGACCTCGACGACGACCAGCTGCGCAAGGCCGCCAGACTGCTCGAGTTGGACGACCTCGCCGACTCCGCGGACATCCCGCAGTTCCTGGCAATCGCCCGCGAGGCGTCCGAACGCACCACCGGGCTGCGTCCCTTCGACGTGCAGTTGCTCGGGGCCCTGCGGATGCTGGCCGGCGACGTCGTCGAGATGGCCACCGGCGAGGGCAAGACGCTGTCCGGCGCGATCGCCGCGGCCGGCTACGCGCTGGCCGGGCGCAGCGTGCACGTGATCACGATCAACGACTACCTGGCTCGCCGCGACGCCGAATGGATGGGTCCCCTGATCGAGGCGATGGGCCTGAGCATCGGCTGGATCACCGCCGAATCCACCGCCGCCGAGCGCCGGGCCGCCTATCGGTGTGACATCACCTACGCGTCGGTCAACGAGGTCGGGTTCGACGTGCTGCGCGACCAGCTCGTCACCGATGTCGAGGACCTCGTCTCCCCGAACCCCGACGTGGCGCTGATCGACGAAGCCGACTCGGTGCTCGTCGACGAGGCGCTGGTACCGCTGGTGCTGGCGGGCACCAGCCATCGCGAGACCCCGCGGGTGGAACTGATCCGCCTGGTCGGTGAGCTGGACGAGAACACCGACTACGCCACCGACAACGACAGCCGCAACGTGCATCTGACCGAGGCCGGCGCACGGAAGATCGAGGCGGCCCTCGGCGGCATCGATCTGTACTCCGAGGAGCACGTCGCCACCACGCTGACCGAGGTGAATGTCGCGCTGCACGCCCACGTGCTGCTGCAGCGCGACGTGCACTACATCGTCCGCGACGACGCGGTGCACCTGATCAACTCGTCCCGCGGCCGCATCGCGACCCTGCAGCGCTGGCCCGACGGGTTGCAGGCCGCGGTCGAGGCCAAGGAGGGCATCGAGACCACCGAGACCGGCGAGGTGCTCGACACCATCACGGTGCAGGCGCTGATCAACCGGTATCCGCGGGTCTGCGGGATGACCGGCACCGCGCTGGCCGCCGGTGAGCAGCTGCGCCAGTTCTACAAGCTGGGCGTCTCACCGATCCCGCCCAACAAACCCAACATCCGCGAGGACGAGACCGACCGGGTGTACGTCACGATCGCGGCGAAGAACGACGCCGTCGTCGAGCACATCGCCGAGATCCACCAGACCGGGCAGCCGGTGCTGGTCGGCACCCGCGACGTCGCCGAGTCCGAGGACCTGCACGAGCGTCTGGTCAAGGCCGGGGTTCCTGCGGTGGTGCTGAACGCCAAGAACGACGCCGAGGAGGCGGCCGTGATCGCCGAGGCCGGCAAGCTCGGCGCGGTGACGGTGTCCACGCAGATGGCCGGGCGCGGCACCGACATCCGGCTCGGCGGTTCAGGCGAGGAGGACCACGATCGGGTCGCCGAGCTGGGCGGCCTGCATGTGATCGGCACCGGCCGGCACCACACCGAGCGGCTGGACAACCAGCTGCGCGGGCGGGCGGGCCGGCAGGGCGATCCCGGCACCTCGGTGTTCTTCTCCAGCTGGGAGGACGACCTGGTGGTGTCGCATCTCGACGACAACAAGCTGCCGCTGGAGTGCGACGAGAACGGCCGCGTCCTGAGCCCGAAGGCGGCGACGCTGCTTGAGCACGCCCAGCGGGTCGCCGAGGGCCGGCTGCTCGACGTGCACGCCAACACGTGGCGCTACAACCAGCTCATCGCCCAGCAGCGGGCCATCCTGGTCGAGCGCCGAGACAACCTGCTGCGCACCACAACCGCGCGCGACGAGATCGCCGAGCTGTCCCCGCAGCGCTACCAGGAGATCAAGACCAGGCTGGGCGAGGATGCCGACGCGCAGCTGGAGAAGAGCTGCCGGCTGATCATGCTCTACCACCTCGACCGGGCCTGGGCCGACCACCTGGCGTTTCTTGCTGACATCCGGGAGAGCATCCACCTGCGCGCGCTGGGCCGGCAGAACCCGCTCGACGAGTTCCACCGGATGGCAGTCGACGCGTTCGCGTCGCTGGCCGCCGACGCGATCGAGGCCGCGCAGCAGACCTTCGAGACCGCGCCGTCGATCGAGGACGAGCCCGGAGTCGACCTGTCCAAGCTGGCCCGGCCGACGTCGACGTGGACCTACATGGTTCACGACAATCCGCTGGCCGACGACACCCTGTCGGCCCTGAGCCTGCCCGGGGTGTTCCGCTAGGTTTACCTGCATGGACCACGCTCCCGTGCGTGACCGGGTGTTGACGGTGCCCAACGCTTTGTCGGTGATCCGGCTGGTGCTGGTCCCGGTGTTCCTGTGGCTGCTGATGGTCGAGGCGACCGGGTGGGCGGTCGCGGTGCTGATGTTCAGCGGAGTGTCCGACTGGGCCGACGGCAAGATCGCCAGGCTCTTCGACAACCAGTCGTCCCGGCTCGGCGAGCTGCTGGATCCGCTGGTCGACCGGATCTACATGATCGTCGTTCCGGTCGCCATGGCGTTGGCCGGAGTCATCCCGTGGTGGGTGGTGGCGCTGCTGCTCGGGAGAGATCTGGTGCTGGCCGGCACGCTGCCGGTGCTGCGCAGCCGCGGATTGTCAGCGCTGCCGGTCACCTACATCGGCAAGGCCGCCACGTTCGCGCTGATGTCCGGGCTGCCGCTGGTGCTGCTCGGCCAGTTCGACGCCCAGTGGAGCAGGGTGGTTCTCGCGATCGGGTGGGGGTTCCTGATCTGGGGTCTGGCGATGTACCTGTGGTCGGGGGTGCTGTACCTGATTCAGGTCGGGATGGTCCTGAAGGTGATGCCACGGCCATGAGCACGCTGGGGGGATTCGACTCGTCCGGACGGAACACGCACGAAGCGGGCGGGCCGACGCGCATTCCGGTGCCGTCGCTGCTGCGCTCGCTGCTCACCGAGCACCTCGACCCCGGCTACGCCGCGGCCGCGCAGTCCGGCGCGCCGCGCCGGCGGTCTTCCGACGCGCTGTGGCAGGTGCTCGCCGCCGTGCTGGTCGCCGCGGTGTTCGCGCTGGCCTGGGCGCAGGCCAGGGACACCGCACCCGGCGTGCGCGAGACCCAGCAGGTACTGGCGGGCAGCGTGCGCTCCGCGGAGGCCGCCACCGACGCGGTCGCGGCGCAGCGCGACGAGCTGACCCGCCAGGTGAACGCCGAACGGCGCAGCCGGCTGGAGGGGGACGCCACCGGACGCCGGCTGCTCGGTGAACTCGACGAGGCCAATGTCGCCGCCGCGGCCGTACCGGTGATCGGGCCGGGATTGACCCTCACGGTGACCGACCCGGGTATGTCGCCCAACCTCACCGATGTCTCCAAACAGCGCGTGGCGGGCAGCAGGCAGGTGATCCTGGACCGGGACCTGCAGCTGGTCGTGAACTCGCTGTGGGTCAGCGGGGCCGAAGCCATCTCGGTCGGCGGCGTGCGTATCGGGCCAAATGTGACGGTCCGCCAGGCCGGGGGCGGGATCCTCGTCGACAATCAGCCGGTCTCGAGTCCGTATGAGATCCTCGCGGTGGGGCCACCGAACGCCATGGCGGACAGCTTCGACCGCAGCGCGGGCCTGCAGCGGCTACGGCTGCTGGAGACGTCCTACGGGGTGGTGGTCAACGTCTCCCAGGGCGACGGTCTGGTGCTGCCGGCCGGCTCGGTCCGCGACATCAACTTCGCTGAACAGATGGGGTCCTAGTTGATCGGAATCGTCGCTCTGGTCGTCGGAATCGTGCTCGGTGTGGTGTTCCATCCCGACGTCCCCGAGTTCGTCCAGCCGTACCTGCCGATCGCGGTGGTCGCCGCGCTCGACGCGGTGTTCGGCGGGCTCCGGGCCTACCTGGAGGGCATCTTCGATTCGAAGGTGTTCGTGGTGTCCTTCGTGTTCAACGTGCTTGTGGCCGCTCTGATCGTCTACGTCGGTGACCAGCTCGGCGTCGGCACCCAGCTCACGACCGCGATCATCGTCGTCCTCGGGATCCGGATCTTCGGCAATGCCGCGGCACTGCGGCGCAGGTTGTTCGGTGCCTGACGATGACTGAGCACGGCCGCCACGAATTCCCGCCCGGTGCCGAGCCGCGGTCGGGCAGGAGCGGACGCCCGCAGCGCGTCTTCGGGGTCCTGGCCGTCCTGTTGTGCCTGCTGCTCGGCGTCGGGATCGCCACCCAGGTGCAGCAGACCGATTCCGGCGACTCGCTGGAGACCGCCCGACCGGCCGACCTGGTGGTGCTGCTGGACTCGCTGCAGCAGCGAGAAGCCGCGCTGAACACCGAGGTCGCCGATCTACAGCAGACGCTGAACGAACTGCAGACCTCCGGCAGTGACGACCAGGCCGCGATCGAGAACGCCCGGTCCCGGCTGGCGGCGCTGTCGATCCTGATCGGCACCGTCGCCGCGACCGGTCCGGGTGTGACGTTGACCATCACCGACCCCGCGCGCGGCGTGGCCGCCGAGACGATGCTCGACGTGATCAACGAATTGCGCGCGGCCGGCGCGGAGGCGATGGAGATCCGCGGCGAGCACAACGGCCAGCAAGTCACGGTCCGGGTCGGGGTCGGCACCTGGGTGGTCGGCAGTGCTGGGTCGCTGATCGTCGACTCCACCACGATGGGCCCCGTGTACTCGGTGATCGCGATCGGGGATCCGCCCACCCTGGCCGCTGCGATGAACATCCCGGGCGGCGCGATGGACAGCGTCGAACGCGTCGGAGGCACGATGGTGGTACAACAGTCCGGCCGGGTGGACGTGACCGCCTTGCGGCAACCGAAACCGCGCCAATACGCTCAGCCCGTC
Source organism: Mycobacterium sp. ZZG (assembly GCF_054786995.1). Taxonomy (NCBI): domain Bacteria; kingdom Bacillati; phylum Actinomycetota; class Actinomycetes; order Mycobacteriales; family Mycobacteriaceae; genus Mycobacterium; species Mycobacterium sp. ZZG. The sequence continues at coordinate 225,635 of NZ_JBTBFV010000001.1, read as the reverse complement.
AAATGACCTTCCCGACCAAGGAGCCCCGTGAGCGAGATCCCCGCCGACCTGTCCTACACCGCTGAACACGAGTGGGTGCAGCAGACCGGCGACGACACGGTGCGTGTCGGCATCACCGACTACGCACAGTCCGCCCTGGGCGATGTGGTGTTCGTGCAGCTGCCCGACGTGGGCACAGAGGTGACGGCCGGCGAGTCGTTCGGTGAGGTGGAGTCGACGAAATCGGTGTCGGATCTCTACGCCCCGATCACCGCGAAAGTCGTTGCGGTCAACGGTGACCTGGAGAGCAACCCGCAGCTGGTCAACTCGGATCCGTACGGCGGGGGCTGGCTGGTTGAACTGCAGGCCGAGGCCGGCACCCTGCAGGGTGACCTGGCAGGTCTGCTCGACGCGGAGGGCTACCGCGCCCACGCGACGGACTGAGGTCTTGTTAGGGTCGTTCAGACAGGCTGGGACGCGACGTGCGGATCCAGCAGTGGTGGACACAATGCGGTCGTATGCGCGGTACGGTCGACACCAGCGGCGCATCGGCCGGGGGTCTGGCCGGATACCGCCACGGCAGCCAGTGAGGAGCAGCGGGTGACGGACAAGGACTTCAATACCGGGGCCGATTCTGACGAAGTCACCGTGGAGACCACATCGGTGTTCCGCGCCGACTTCCTCAATGAGCTCGACGCCCCGCCCGCGGCGGGCGGGGAGAGTGCGGTCTCGGGAGTAGAAGGCCTGCCGGTCGGTTCGGCGCTGCTGGTCGTCAAGCGCGGCCCGAACGCCGGGTCGCGGTTCCTGCTCGACCAGCCCACCACGTCGGCGGGCCGCCATCCCGACAGCGACATCTTCCTCGACGACGTCACCGTCAGCCGCCGGCACGCGGAGTTCCGGCTGGAGGGTGGCGAGTTCCAGGTCGTCGACGTCGGCAGCCTCAACGGCACCTACGTCAACCGGGAGCCGGTCGACTCGGCCGTGCTGGTCAACGGTGACGAGGTGCAGATCGGTAAGTTCCGTCTGGTGTTCCTGACCGGACCGAAGGGCGCCGACGGCGGCGCATCCGAATGAGTGACTGCGCCCGGTAAGCACCGATGACGCAACCCGACACACCGGCACTGCGCGGGATGTCGATCGGCGTTGTGCTGGATCTGCTCCGCGACGAGTTTCCCGATGTCACGATTTCCAAGATCCGTTTCCTGGAGGCCGAGGGGCTCGTCACGCCCGAGCGCACGGCATCGGGATACCGGCGTTTCACCGCCTACGACTGTGCCCGCCTGCGGTTCATCCTGACCGCGCAGCGCGATCACTACCTACCGCTGAAGGTGATCAAGGCACAACTGGACGCCCAACCCGACGGCGAACTGCCGCAGCCGGGTTCGGCGTACTCCACCCCGCGGCTGGTGTCGGTGGGCGGGGATCCCGCGGACACGTCAGCCACATCAGCCGCCGCGGCGGCCGGCGTGGCGGGACCCACCCAGGCCCGGCTGACCCGCGAGGACCTGCTGGAACGCTCCGGCGTCGGCGAGGACCTGCTGGCCGCGCTGGTGAAAGCCGGCATCATCACGCCCATCTTCAAGGGGGCGGGCACCTCCTTCTACGACGAGCACTCCGTGGTGATCGCCCAGTGCGCACGCGCCCTGGCCGACTACGGCGTCGAGCCCCGACACCTGCGGGCGTTCCGCTCCGCGGCCGACCGCCAGTCCGATCTGATCGCCCAGATCGCCGGCCCGGTCGGCAAGGGCGGCAAGGCCGGTGCCCGCGACCGCGCCGACGATCTGGCCCGGGAAGTGGCCGCTCTGGCGATCACCTTGCACACGTCCTTGATCAAGTCGGCCGTACGCGACGTTCTGGATCGCTGAGGACTAGACTCGAGGGACGGGTTCGTCGGCGTGCGGAGGGTAGGCACACATGGGTGAGGTTCGTGTGATCGGCATTCGCGTTGAGCCGCCCCAGAACCAGCCCGTGCTGTTGCTGCGGGAGTCCAACGGCGACCGTTACCTCCCGATCTGGATCGGCCAGTCCGAAGCCGCCGCGATCGCTCTGGAACAGCAGGGTGTGGAGCCGTTGCGGCCCATGACCCACGACCTGTTCCGAGATGTCATTGCCGCGCTCGGCCATTCACTCAAAGAGGTGCGGATCGTCGACCTCCAGGAAGGCACCTTCTACGCCGACCTGATCTTCGACCGGGACATCAAGGTCTCGGCACGCCCGTCCGACTCCGTGGCGATCGCGCTGCGCGTCGGTGTGCCGATCTACGTCGAAGAGGCCGTGCTCGCCGAAGCCGGGCTGCTGATCCCCGACGAGAGCGACGAGGAGTCCGGCCCGGTTCGCGAGGACGAGGTGGAGAAGTTCAAGGAATTCCTCGACAGCGTCTCACCCGACGATTTCAAGGCCACCTGAACCGGTCGCCGATCTTGGTCACGGATCCGTCTCGTCAGGTTCGACACGCGGGTCGGGTTTTCTGAAACCCCGAATCGGGCAGCCATACTTGGTGCCGACGGGCAGTCACCGGACGCCGTCAAGCGTATGCTCGAGCGAGGCTCGGGCAGGGTGTAAGCAGGGGTTGAGTGCGCCCACGCAGGTCAGAGTCAAGATCGGCGAGAGGATTCGCAAGTGGGAGACAGGCCACGCCAGGAGCAACTGGACCTCAGCACCGGCTCCCCACAGGCGGACGGCCCCCGTGTGACGACCGAGCCCGTGCAGGGCGGGTTGTTCCCCGACGACTCGGTACCTGACGAGTTGGTGGGCTACCGCGGGCCCAGCGCCTGCCAGATCGCCGGCATCACCTACCGCCAGCTGGACTACTGGGCGCGCACCTCACTGGTGGTGCCGTCCATCCGCGGCGCCGCGGGCTCGGGCAGTCAGCGGCTCTATTCCTTCAAGGACATCCTGGTCCTCAAGATCGTCAAGCGACTCCTCGACACCGGTATCTCGCTGCACAACATCCGCGTCGCGGTCGACCACCTGCGTCAGCGCGGTGTGCAGGACCTGGCCAACATCACGCTGTTCTCCGACGGCACCACCGTCTACGAGTGCACCTCGGCCGAGGAAGTGGTCGACCTGCTGCAGGGCGGTCAGGGTGTGTTCGGCATCGCGGTGTCCGGGGCGATGCGCGAACTCACCGGCGCGATCGCGGACTTCCCCGGCGAGCGCGCCGACGGCGGCGAGTCCATCTCCGCGCCCGAAGACGAGCTCGCGTCGCGACGCAAAACCCGGGACCGCAAGATCGGTTAGCCCGCTACGCAAAGAGGACCGCTTCGGCGGTCCTTTTTTGTTGCCCGGAATCGGCATGGCGTTGGACACACCGCCGGTGCTGCGGGCTCTGGTGCCGTTGCTCACAGTGCATCGCCCGCCATCGGCCACGGTGGCCATCGGGTACCGCGCCAGGGTCGTCACCACGGCATATCCAGCTGTCCAGCCGACAGGCAAAACCTGAAGTAAACCGCGGCGTCGTTTCCGTCATGTAACGCTGAAGTATCCACTGCTGCAGTTAATTTCATGTTACGAGGCATCAGTTTGACAGATGCAAGCGGTCGCTTTTGACTGCTTGACGCGGTCGAGCCTCACCTCGGAATCTTGACCGATCGCACCGGCGACGAAGCCGGGTCCGATGTTGAGCACCCGCCGAAACTTGTTCGCGTGGAAGGATTCCTATGAAGTCATTACCCAAGGTGATCGCGATGTGCGGTCTTGCCGTATCGCTGACCCTGACCTCGTGCTCAAGTGGTGGCGAAAATTCCTCCGGCGCAACCGAACTGATGCTGGCAGTGGAGACCAGTGCTGGAGATCCGTTGGCGGACATGCTGCTTGCCTTCGCCGACGAGGTGCAGAACGAACTCGGCGACTCGGTGTCGCTGACGGTGCAGACCGGTGGCGCCATCGGCGACGAGGAGGCGGTGCTGCAGGGACTGCGGGCCGGCGCGATCGACGTCGCCGCGGTGAGCGGATCGGTGGCGAACCTGGACCCCACCTTCAGCATCATGGACATGCCGTTCGTGTTCACCGATCGCGACAAGGTCGTGGAGTTCCTCGACGGGCCCTACGGTGACGAGCTCAGCGAGTCCCTGGTGGAGTCGGTGGGTGCGCGGGTCCTCGGCTTCGGCGAGAACGGATTCCGCCACATCACCAACAACAAGCGGCCCATCGTCACCTCGCAGGACCTGGCGGGGCTGAAGATCCGGGTGCCCGGAAACCCCGCGCGCGTCGCGCTGTTCGAGGCCCTCGGCGCCGCTCCCACTCAGATCGACATCGGCGAGGCCTACCTGGCGCTGGACCAGGGCGTGCTCGATGGACAGGAGAATCCGCTCAAGGTCATCGACGCGTTCTCCTTCTACGAGAAGCAGCGCTACCTGTCGCTGACCGCGCACATCTACAGCCCGGTGTACCTGACGATCAACGAGGACACCTGGCAGGGACTGTCGCCGGAGATCCAGCAAGGCTTGGAGAAGGCTGCTGCCGCCGCGGCGGAGACCAGCCGCACCTCGGGTGCCGAAGCCGACGAGCAGCTGCTGGCCAAGTTCGAAGCGGCCGGCGTCGAGGTCAACGAGGCCGACGTGAAGCAGCTCAGCGAGGCCGTCGTCGGGGTGCGCGAAGAGATCGCCGACCAGATCCCCGGCGACTTCGCCGACCGCGTCCTGTCGGAGTACCGCCAGTGAGCACCGCGCAGCAGCGTCCCCGGTTGCCGCTGGGAGCGTTGAACACCGCCACCCGCATCGGACTGGTGTACATGGCCTCCAGCACGCTCATGGAAGCCGAGATGTACGCGATGGCCACCCCGGCAGCCACCATCCACACCAGCCGGGTGACGCTGTCCAGCGTCACCGTCGAGGGCATCGACGCGATGATGCGCTCACCGGAGCTGCGCACCGCCGTGGAACTGGTGGCCCAGGCCCCGCTCGACGTCCTCGTCTTCGGCGGCACCAGCGCGTCCTTCCTGCACGGCACCGAGTGGGATCGCATGCTGATCAACCATTTCGAGGAATGGAGCGGACTGGCCGGCAAGTGCACCACCACGTCTACCGCCAGCATCGCCGCGCTCAAGGCCGTCGGCGCAGGCCCGATCAGCCTGGTCACGCCATACCGGCAGGAGGTGATCGATCGCGCGACACGGTTCTTCGGCGACAACGGCCACCCCGTGGTGGCCAGCGTGGGCCTGGGGATCACCAGCGACCGTGAGCTGGCCGAGGTGCCGCTGGAACGGGTCTACGACCTCGCCGTGGAAACCGACACCGACGAGTCCAGTGCGGTGTTCATCAGCTGCACCAACTTCGCCAGCGTCGGCGCCATCGCTGCACTGGAGTCCGCGCTGGGCAAGCCGGTGATCAGCGCGGTGCAGGCCTCGTTCTGGTACGCGCTGGAGATCGCCGGCGTGCACGCCGCCCGCCCCGGGTTCGGCAGGCTGATGAACAGCCGGCTCGACCGTGCCGGCACCGGAGACCCGGCATGACCGCCGCGGCCGAGGCGCACCACCCCCTCGCCGCACCCGAGGACGTCGCCAAGCAGTACGACTCGACGGTGGGAGTGGATCCGGTGCCGGGCACCCACACCCTGATCGACCGGGTGCTGGAGGTTCTCGCCGCATCCACACTGGCCGCCATCACGGTGATCCTGTTCGCCAACGCGGTGATGCGCTCGGGGTTCAACGCCCCGCTGGGCTGGACCGAAGAACTGGTGACCGGGCTGATGCTGTGGCTGACCATGCTGGGCTTCACCCTCGGTGTGCGCCGGCGCGAGTCGATCGCCATCCGTGCGTTCGTCGGCAAGTTGCCGGTCCGGGCCCAGGTGTGGCTGCGGTTGGCCACCGATCTGCTGTCGGCTGCGGTGCTGCTGCACCTGGCGTGGTTCGCCTACCTGTACGTCACCACCTTCGGCGACGACCCGGCCCCCTACCTGCGGTTGCCCAGCGGGTTCTTCACCGCGGCACTGCCCATCGGTGCGGTGGCCGCCGCGCTGGTCCTGCTGTTCCAGCTGCCCGGGTGCCGGGCGGCGATCCTGCGTCAGCTCGAAGAGGAAAAGTCGTGACCCTGGCAATCACCCTGGCCGTCATCGTCGGTCTGCTGCTGCTCGGCACACCGCTGATCATCGCGATGGCCGGCGGGGTGGCCCTGTACGCCACGCTGGCCGGCTCCTGGATGCTGCAGTACCCGCAGCAGGTGACCGACGGGATGAGCAGTTTCGTGCTGCTGGCCATGCCGCTGTTCATCCTGGCCGGCGTCGTGATGAATGCCGGCGGTATCGCCGAACGGGTATTCGCTTTCGCCCGAAGCCTTTTCGGCCCATTGCCGGGTGGTCTGGCGCAGGTGAACGTGTCGACCAGCCTGTTCTTCGGCGGCATGGTGGGCACGTCGGTGGCCGATCTCGCCGGCACCGGTTCCACCATCATCCCGCAGATGCGCAAGCACGGGTATCCCGGCTCCTACGCCGCGGCCGTCACCGCGTCGTCCTCGGGCATCGGGCCGCTGATCCCGCCGTCGTCGCCGATGATCCTGTACGCCGCGGCCACCGGCACCTCGCTGGGTGCGCTGTTCCTGGCCGGCATCATCCCCGGCCTGATCCTGACCGCGGTGCTCATGGTGGTGGTGGCCGTGCAGGCCAAGCGCCACGGGTGGGGGGAGAAGATCCCGTTCCGCTGGGGCGAGGTCTGGCGCACCCTGCGCGGGTCGGCGGTCGCCTTCGGGGTCCCGGTCCTCGTGGTGCTCGGACTGGTCCTGGGGATCTTCACCCCGACCGAGTCCGGTGCGTTCGCGGTGGTGTACGCGATCGTGATCTCCGCGGTGGTGTTCCGCTCGCTGGGCCCGCGCCGGCTGTACCGGTGCCTGGTCGAGGCGGCGGTGCTGACCGGTGAGGTGATGCTGATCGTCGGCGTCTCGGTGGCCCTGGGCGCGGTGCTGGCGATGGCGGGTCTGCCCAAGGCGCTCACCGAGTTCGCGACGATGATCGTGCCCGGCGACGTGCAGATCGGTTACGTCGTGGTGCTGGCCGTGACCGCCATCCTGGCCGGGATGCTGTTCGACCCGCTGATCCCGGTGATCATGCCGGTGATGCTGCCCACCCTGCTGGCCGTGGGCATCGACCCGGTGTACTTCGGAGTGATCATCGTGCTGACCGTGATCATCGGTCAGGTCACCCCGCCGGTGGCGATGTCGTTGGTGGTGGCCGCCAAGATCGCCCGGGTGGACGCCTGGGGCGTGTTGCGCGCCAACACCCCGTTCCTGCTGGCCACCGTCGCCGTGCTGGGGCTGGTGATCGTGTTCCCGCCGTTGGCCACCTGGCTGCCGTCGGTGCTGGGTGGGCCGTGACCGGCGTGGACCAGCTGCGGGGCATCTCGCTGACGCAGCTGCGCTACTTCATCCGGGTCGCCGAGCGCGAGAGCATGACGCGGGCGGCCGAGGACCTGTTCGTGGCTCAGTCCGCGGTGTCCTCGGCCGTCGCGCACCTGGAGAAGGAACTCGGGGTCCAGCTGTTCATCCGGCGCCATGCCCGGGGGCTGATCCTGACCGCGGCCGGCAAGGAACTCCTGCTGCGGGCCCGCCAGACGCTCACCGCGCTGGCCGAGGCGCTGGAGATGATCGCCGGTGATGCGCAGACGTTCCTGGGGCCGTTGCAGGTGGTGTGCTTCAGCCCGATCGCCCCGTTCTACCTGCCGTCGATCCTGGCCGGGCTCAAGCTCGAACATCCCGGCCTGGAGGTGCAGGTCACCGAGGCGGTGGCCGGCGAGGTCGGCGAGTACCTGGAATCCGGCCGGGCCGAGGTGGCGCTGACCTACGATCTGGCCCTCGGCGACGCCATCGATCGCGACGTCCTGGCCGAGATACCGCCGTACGCCGCACTTCCCGCGTCCCACCGCCTCGCGGACGCCCGAAGCGTACGGTTGGCCGACCTGGTGGACGAGCCGATGATCCTGGTCGATCTCCCGCACAGCCGCGAGTACTTCCTCGGCGCGTTCACCGAGCGGGGCATGCAGCCCAACGTGCAGTACCGGTCGAGCAGCTACGAGACCGTCCGCGCGATGGTGGCCCAGGAACACGGTTACAGCCTGTTGCACCAGCGCCCGGCCACCGACACCACCTATGCCGGTGGCCGGGTGGTGGCGGTGCCACTGGCCGACGAGGTGCGCCCGCTGCGCGTCGTCGTCGCCAGCCTGCAGTCGATGCGGATGAGTAAGCGTGCCAACGCATTCGCCGAACGATGCCGCACCGTGGTGGCCGCCGGCGTCTGAGCCCGGGGAGATCGACAGCTTGGATCGAATCTGTATCACCGAAACGTAATTGGAGGATTTGTGAGCGGCACCGAGCCGACACCGATGTACGTCGAAACACGTCTGGGGCGAATGCATGTCGCCACAGTCGCCGGGACGGCGGAGCAGCCGTGCCTGGTGCTGCTGCACCAGACTCCCCGCAGCTGGGACGAGTTCCGGGCCGTGGCCGGAATGCTCGACGGCTACCGCATCGTGATTCCCGATCTGCCCGGTTACGGCGCATCACAACCGTTGGCCGACAACACGATCGAAGCGACTGCCGCGGCGGTGCTGGCCACCCTGGACGCGCTGCGGGTGCCTTCCGCCCACTTCGTCGGACACCATTTCGGCGGGCTCGTCGCCTACCAATTGGCCGTCTCGACGCCGGAAAGGGTGCTGTCGCTGGTGCTCTCGTCCACCCCGTTCATCGACGCCCAGGAACGCGAGCGTCGGCGCACCGCGGCTGCGTTCAACTACGTCCCGGTGCAGCCCGACGGGGAACACCTGGCCCAACTGTGGCGCAGGCGGGGCGAATACATGGCGCACCTGGACCCCGATGTGCGTGCCCGCTACATCCGCGACGTGCTGGCCCACCCGGACCCCGACCGCGGACATGCGGCGGTGGCCGCGTACCGCTCAGAGGACGGAGTGGGTCGATACGGCGGGCCCGTGTTGTGCCTGGCCTCCGCGCGCGACCCACGGGCCTTTCCGCGCCGGGCGCAGATCCTGACCGCGTTCCCACAGGCCACCGAGCGCGTGCTGCCCGACGGCGACATCTCCAGCCCGGAGACCTGCCCCGCCGAGTTCGCCCAGGCGGTGCTGGACTTCCACGTCGGCGAGGGGCTGCGATGAGCGCGGACATGCTGGCCGCGGTGCTGTGCGACGCAGGCGGACCCGAACCGTTGCGCATCCGGTCGGTCCCGGTCCCGCAACCCGGCCCCGGTGAGGTCCTGGTGGCCGTCGCCGCTTTCGGGCTCAACAATGCCGAGATCCTGCAGTGCCGCGGCGCGATGCCCGCACCGCCCGGCGGGATTCCGGGCCTGGAGTGCGCGGGATCGGTGGTGGCTGTCGGGGCGGAGGTGACCAGCCCGCGCCCCGGCGACCGGGTCGCGGTGCTGGCGCGGGCGGGCACCTACGCCGAGTACGTCGCCGTCCCTGCCGGGGCGTGCCTGCGGATTCCCGACGAACTGGACACGGTGACCGCCGCAGCGCTGCCGGAAACCGCCGCGACCGCTTGGTGGAACCTGGTGCATCGGGGCAGGTTGCGGCCAGCGGAGAAGGTGCTGATCCATGGCGCGGCCGGGGGAGTCGGGTCACTGGCGGTCCAGCTGGCTCGGGGCCTGGGCGCCACGGTCATCGGCACCGCGCGGGGTCCCGCGAAAACGGCGCTGTGCGCCGAACTGGGCTGTCACCACGTGATCGACTACGGCGCCGAGGATGTGTTCGCCACGCTGCGCCGGATCGCTCCCGGCGGCGTCGACGTCGTCCTCGACAACCAAGGGGCAGCCACCGTCGCCGACAACATCGCCGCACTGGCGCCGAAGGGACGCCTGGTCGTGGTCGGGGTGGCGTCCGGGACCGACGCGGCAGTGGACCTCGGGGCGTTGATGGCCGGCGCGGCGGAGATCTCGTCATCCAGTCTGGGCCGCCTCGACGACGACACCCGCAACGCGCTCTGCCGGGAGATCGAGACCGAGGTGCTGCCGAAGGTGGTGGCCGGAACGGTGCACCCCGTGCTGGATGCCATTTCGTTCACCTTCGACGAGATCGCGCTGGCCCTAGGGCGATTCGGCGCACCAGAGCGCGTCGGGAAGGTCACGGTGACGATGCCCGGCTGCATCTCGGAAACTGATGCACGCCAACGGAACTAACTCTTTGCCAGATGGCCGGTCGGCGGGCAGCATCGTAGCTGCGGACGCCGAAGCTGCCTTCCGCGATCCCAGCCGAGAATCCGAATTGCGAGGGATGCCAGTGAAATCCACTTTGACGCCGGTCGGCGCGCGGGAGTTCGTCCGCGCCATCAGCTGCGCCGCAACTCCGGTCACCATCGTGACCACCGATGCCGACGGCCTGCGCTGGGGCCAGACCGTCTCGGCGGTGAGCCGGGTCTCCGACGAACCGGCCGTCCTCGGCGTCTGCATCAACCGCCGCAGCCCCATCAACGCGGCGATCAGTGCGCGCGGGTCCTTCAATGTGTCGCTGCTCGGACCCGAACATCACAGCGCCGCAGACAGTTTCGCCGGGCGCGGAAACCCCGGCCGGCCGCCGTTCACGTTCCTCGACGACGAGTGGCACCCGGGGTTCAACGGATTGCCGGTGTTCGTCGACAGCGTGGCCGCCTTCGAATGCGAGCTGCACAGCATCACCGATGTCGGCTCCCACCACCTGTACCTCGGCGAGGTGCGCCACGTCGCACACACCGACGCCGAACCCCTGCTGCACATGCGCGGCAGCTACCGCACTCTCGCCGCCCACCCCATGGAAGGACACCACGCATGATCAAGACCGGAGACGAGTACCGGGAATCCATCAACACCGGTCGGGAGATCTACATCGACGGCGAACAGGTGCATGACGTCACCAAGCACCCGATGTTCGCCCCGATCGTCGACATCCGAGCCCGCATCTACGACCTGGCGCACGAGGCGGCCACCCAGGACGTGATGACCTATGTCGACGAGAACGGCGAACGCAACGCGATCGCCAACAAAATGCCAAGGACCCAACAGGATTGGCAGGACAAGCGGCGCGCCATCGACGTGGTGCTGGACGAGGCGCGCGGGGTGGTGACCCGGGTCGGCGACGAGACCATCGGTGAGATGTGGGCCCTCTACGACGGCCAGGACGTGCTCAACGAAGTGGATCCCCGCTTCGCCGAGAACATCCGGCGGCACGTGCAGAAGGCGGCCACCGGGGACCCGTTCCACATCTCGGCCAACACCGATCCCAAGGGCGACCGCTCCAAGCGGCCCCAGGACCAGGACCCGGACATGCTGCTGCACGTGGTCCGCGAGACCGACGACGGCATCATCGTGCGCGGCGCCAAGTACGAGACCGCCGCCCCGTACGCCACCCAGGCCTACACCAAGCCGACCATCGCCAACTGGGGCGACGCGAAACTCTCCGACTACGCGGTGGGTTTCATCGCCGACCTGAACGCGCCGAACCTGAAGTTCATCTGCCGCACCGGATTCGCCGGCCGCCGCGACGCCGCGGACTACCCGCTGTCCAACCGGGTCGACGAGGTCGAGTCCCTGGTGATCTTCGACAACGTGCTGATCCCGTGGGACGACATCCTGTTCTACCGGCACACGCGCGCGGCCACCTTCGTGCGCAGCTGCCTGCACCGCTACAGCGCGCTGCCCTATGTGCACCGGTCGATCCGGTTCGCCGACCTGATGATCGGCGCCGCCCTGTTCAACGTGCGCCAGACCGGCCTGGACAACAACCCGGCGGTCCAGGAGAAGCTGGCGATGCTGGCCTGCTACCGCGAGGGCATCGACGCGCATTTGACCGCGGCCATCGCGACCGCCGAGACCAGCCCGGGCGGGCTGCTGATGCCCAACCAGTCGCTGCTCTACGCGGGCCGCGTGTGGGCGCAGACCCAGCTGCCGCAGATGATGCACTGGGCCCGCGAACTGTGCGGCGGGCAGATCTGCATCACCCCGGACTCGGCCACGTTCGGGATGCCCGGCGCCGCACCGTGGCTGGAGAAGTACTACTCGATCACCGACGAGTGGCAGGCCGACGACCGGCGCAAGCTGCTGGCCTTCGCCCGCGACCTGCTCAACAGCGACTACGCCGGACACCGGCTGACGTTCCAGCTGTTCGCCCAGGCGCCGCCGTTCGCGCACTACCAGGCCGTCTACCGCAACTTCGACTTCGACGGGCCACTGGCCATGGTGAAGGCGGCCGCGGAGCTGTCGGATCGGGTGGGCGCGTGAAGCACAAACGCATCCGGCCGTTCAACACCCGCGACACCTACCCGGAGCAGAACCTGGACAACGACCTGTGTCAGGCCGTCGTCGCCGGTGACACCGTCTACGTGCGCGGGCAGATCGGCCAGAATCTGGACACCTCGGAGAATGTCGGCGTCGGTGATGTGGCCGCCCAGACCGAACAGGCGATGTCCAACATCGCCACCCTGCTCGCCGAGGCCGACGCGACGCTGGACGACATCGTCAAGGTGACCATCTACCTGGTTGATCCGCGCTACCGGGAGACCGTGTACCGGGTGATCGGCCGCTGGCTCAAAGGTGTGCACCCGGTGTCGACGGGCCTGGTGGTCAGCGCGCTGGCGCGGCCCGAGTGGCTGGTCGAGGTGGACGTGATCGCCGTCCGGCAGCAGGTGAGCTCGTGACGTTCTCGATGGCGGCGCTGGACCACGACACCGGCGCGTTCGGCATGATCATCACCTCCTCGTCCCCGGCCGTGGCCTCCCGGTGCCTCAACATCCGGCCCGGCCTCGGTGCGGCGGCCAGCCAGAACGTCACCGATCCCCGGCTCGGCGGGCAGCTGCTGGACCGGCTCGCCGCCGGCGACGACGCCCGATCGGCGCTGGACGCGGTGGTGGCCGGCCACGAACTGCGCGACTACCGGCAGCTGACGGTCCTGGACCGGGCCGGCCGCTCCGCGGCGTTCAGCGGCGCAGGCGCCCTCGGCGTGCACCATCACGTGGCCGGCGACGGCGTCGTCGCGGCGGGCAACATGCTGGCCAGCCCCGCCACCGTCACCGAGCTGATCCGCGGATACGAGACCTCGACCGCGTCCGAGTTCGAACGCCGCCTGCTCGACGGACTGTCCGCCGCGATGGCCGCCGGCGGCGAGGAGGGACCGGTGCACGCGGCGGGTCTGCTGGTCTACCGCGAGGTCGAGTGGCCGGAGACCACGCTGCGGGTGGACTGGGCCGACGACGATCCGTACACCCGGCTGGCCGAGCTGTGGGCGGTGTGGGAACCCCAGCGCGACGACTACGTGCGCCGCGCGCTGGATCCGTCCGCCGCCCCCAGCTTCGGGGTGCCCGGTGACCTCTAAGGCCCTCGCCCAGGAGCATCTGGCGCGCAACTGGGAGCTGGTGCGCGGCATCAGCACCCGGTTGCACGCCGACCCGGAACCCGCGTGGCAGGAGGTCCGGGCGCACCGGATGCTCACCGCTCTGCTGGCCGAGCGCGGCTTCAGCGTCGACGACCGCGCAGGCGGACTGGACACCGCCTTCCACGCCCGCGCGGGCACGGGTCCACTGCATGTCGCGTTCGTCGCCGAGTACGACGCCCTTCCCGGTCTCGGGCACGCGTGCGGGCACAACCTGATCGCGGCGTCGGCGCTCGGGGCAGCACTGATGGTGCAGGCCGCCGACGAGGGCCGTGAGATGACCGTGCACGTCCTGGGCACCCCCGCCGAAGAAGGCGGCGGGGGCAAGATCCTGATGCTCGAGGCCGGCGAGTTCGACGGGCTGGATGCGGCGCTGATGATGCATCCGGGCCCGGTCGACGCGCCGCGGGCCGAGCCGATGGCGGTCGCGCACTGGCGGGTCAGCTATCGGGGAGTCAGCGCGCACGCAGGCACCTACCCGCATCTGGGGGTCAACGCCGCCGATGCGTTCACCGTCGCCCAGGTGGCCATCGGCCTGCTGCGCCAGCAGCTGCCGTCGACGGCGCGGGTGCACGGGGTGGTCACCGAGGCCGGGACCGCGCCCAACGCCATCCCGGCCGAGGCGTCGGGACGCTGGTATGTGCGCGCTCGCTCGCTGGCCGACCTCCGCGACATCGAGAAGCGGATCCGGGCCTGTTTCCAGGCCGGTGCCGTCGGCACCGGATGCGAGCTGGAGATCGAGCTGGAGTCCCCGCCGTACTCGGAGTTCCGCACCGACGGCGAGATCCTCGACATGTTCGTCGCCAACGCCGCGCTGCTGGGCCGGGACATGACCGCCGAAGCTCCCGACGGCGCGGCGGCGATGAAGACGGCGTCGACCGACATGGGCAACGTGTCGCAGGCGGTGCGCGCGATCCACCCCTATCTGGGTATCGGATCGCTGCCCGCGGTCAACCATCAGCGCGAGTTCGCCGACGCGGCGATCGGCCCGGCCGCCGACGCGGCGCTGCGCGATGGCGCGACCGCGCTGGCATGGACGGCGCTCGATCTGGCGCAACGGTAATATTGCTGACGCATCGCCCTTGTGCGGGAGAGTTCCGTGGCCGCCAGCCACGGACGCCGAAGGAGCAACACCTCTCCGTCAACCTCTCAGGCCCCCGGACCGCGCCAGGCCCCGATGCCTCTGGAAAGTGGTGCCCCAGGCACCCGCCCATGGGGAAAGGCTCGGTCCGGCACGCGGGTCGCGCCGAATCTCTCAGGCAGCCCCGTCCGGGCCGACGACAGAGGGGGAGGAGCCGCGTTCGTCTGCGCCCCCGGGAGATGTCCTCACGTGTCTGATCAGTCCCGCACCCTTTCGTTCGTCGACCGCCACATCGGGCCCGACGCCCCCGCCCTCGACACGCTGCTGAACACCATCGGGGTCAGCTCCCTGGACGAACTCGCGGCCAAGGCGCTGCCAGCCGGGATCCTGGACTCTCTGACGGCGGCCGGTATCGCGCCCGGGCTGGAGCATCTACCGCCGGCGGCCACGGAGGCCGAGGCGCTGGCCGAGCTGCGGGCGATGGCCGATTCGAACACCGTCGCGGTGTCGATGATCGGGCAGGGCTACTACGACACGCTGACCCCGCCGGTGCTGCTGCGCAACATCATGGAGAACCCGGCCTGGTACACCGCGTACACGCCGTACCAGCCCGAGATCAGCCAGGGCCGGCTGGAGGCGCTGCTGAACTTCCAGACGATGGTCACCGACCTGACCGGCCTGGAAGTCGCCAACGCATCGATGCTCGACGAGGCGACCGCCGCCGCGGAGGCGATGACGCTGATGCACCGCGCGGTGCGCGGCCCGGCCCAACGCCTGGCCGTCGATGTCGACATCTATCCGCAGACCGCGGCGGTGCTGGCGACCCGCGCCCAACCGCTGGGCATCGAGATTGTCACGGCCGACCTGCGTCAGGGCCTGCCCGAGGGAGATTTCTTCGGCGTGATCACCCAGCTGCCGGGCGCCGGCGGTGCCGTCAACGACTGGTCCGCGCTGGTCGAGCAGGCCCACGAGCGCGGCGCGCTGGTGGCCATCGGGGCGGACCTGCTGGCTCTGACCCTGATCGCCCCGCCCGGTGAGATCGGCGCGGATGTCGCGTTCGGCACCACCCAGCGCTTCGGCGTGCCGATGGGCTTCGGCGGCCCGCATGCCGGATACCTGGCGGTGCATTCCAAGCAGGCCCGCCAGCTGCCCGGCCGGCTGGTCGGGGTGTCGGTCGACGCTGACGGTTCACCGGCCTACCGGCTCGCGTTGCAGACCCGCGAACAGCACATCCGCCGCGACAAGGCCACCAGCAACATCTGTACCGCGCAGGTGCTGCTGGCCGTCATGGCGGCGATGTACGCGAGCTATCACGGCGCGGACGGGCTGCGCGCGATCGCGCAGCGCGTGCACGACAAGGCAAGGACGCTGGCGGCGGGCCTGACCGCCGCGGGCGTCGAGGTGGTGCACGGGTCGTTTTTCGACACCGTGCTGGCCCGCGTGCCGGGACGCGCGGGCGCGGTCCGCTCCGCCGCCAAGGAGCGCGGCATCAACGTCTGGCTCGTCGACGACGACCACATCTCGGTGGCGTGTGACGAGGCGACCACCGACGGCCACATCGCCGATGTGCTCGGCGCGTTCTCGGCCGAGGCGACCGCGGGGGAGTACGCCGGACCATCGATCACGACGCGGACCTCGGAGTTCCTGACCCATCCGGCGTTCACCCGGTATCGCAGCGAGACCGAGATGATGCGGTATCTGCGGTCTTTGGCCGACAAGGACATCGCGCTGGACCGCAGCATGATCCCGCTCGGCTCCTGCACCATGAAGCTCAATGCGGCCGCCGAGATGGAGTCGATCACCTGGCCGGAGTTCGGCCGCCAGCACCCGTTCGCCCCCGCCGCCGATACTCCGGGGCTGCGCCGGCTGATCGCCGACCTACAGGCATGGCTGACCGCCATCACCGGGTACGACGAGGTCTCGCTGCAGCCGAACGCCGGATCGCAGGGCGAGTACGCGGGCCTACTCGCGATCCAGGCCTACCACTGCGCTCGCGGGGACACCGAGCGCACCGTGTGCCTGATCCCGTCCAGCGCGCACGGTACCAACGCGGCGTCCGCGGCGATGGTCGGCATGAAGGTCGTCGTGGTGGCCTGCCGCCCCAACGGCGATGTCGACCTCGACGACCTGCGCGCCAAGGTCGCCGAGCACGCCGACCGACTGTCGGCGCTGATGATCACCTATCCGTCGACCCACGGGGTGTACGAGCACGACATCGCCGAGATCTGCGCCGCGGTGCACGACGCCGGCGGGCAGGTGTATGTCGACGGCGCCAACCTGAATGCGCTGGTAGGACTGGCCCGCCCTGGCCGGTTCGGGGGCGACGTCAGCCACTTGAACCTGCACAAGACCTTCTGCATCCCGCACGGCGGGGGAGGCCCCGGCGTCGGCCCGGTCGCGGTGCGCGCGCATCTGGCGCAGTACCTGCCCGGCCATCCGCTGGCCGAGGAACTGTCCGACGAGCACACCGTGTCGGCGGCGCCGTACGGGTCGGCCTCGATCTTGCCGATCACCTGGGCCTACATCCGGATGATGGGCGCCGAGGGTTTGCGGTCGGCGACGCTGGTGGCGATCGCGTCGGCCAACTACATCGCCCGCAGGCTCGACGAGTACTACCCGGTGCTCTACACGGGCGAGAACGGCATGGTCGCCCATGAGTGCATCCTCGATCTGCGCTCGATCACTAAAGCCACCGGAGTCACCGTCGACGACGTCGCAAAGAGGTTGGCCGACTACGGCTTCCACGCCCCCACGATGAGCTTCCCCGTCGCGGGCACCCTGATGGTCGAGCCGACCGAGAGCGAGTCGCTTGCCGAGATCGACGCCTTCTGTGAGGCGATGATCGCGATCCGCGGCGAGATCGACAAGATCGGGTCCGGAACGTGGTCGGTGGACGACAACCCGTTGCGCGGTGCGCCGCACACCGCGCAGTGTCTGCTCGTCGGCGATTGGAACCACCCGTACAGCCGCGAGCAGGCGGCCTATCCGTTGGGCACGTCGTTCCGGCCGAAGGTGTGGCCACCGGTGCGCCGCATCGACGGCGCCTACGGCGACCGCAACCTGGTGTGCTCCTGCCCGCCGGTGGAGGCGTTCGCCTGACCGGCACCGGCGGGCGATAGGGTGACCGGCATGACGGGAGCCCCTGGGGAGACTGCAGGCCAGCCGAAGTTGTTCATCTTCCCGCACGCCGGCGGTTCGGCGCAGTACTACGTACCGTTCGCCAAGACCTTCACCACCGACATCAAGCGGGTCGCGGTGCAGTATCCCGGCCAGCGTGGCAAGCAGGACTTCGCGTCGTTCACCAGCCTGCCCGCGCTGGCCGACGAGGTGTGCAAGATGGTCTCCCCGGACAAAGAAGGCGGCGTCCACGGACCTCCCATCGCCTTCTTCGGGCACAGCATGGGAGGTTTGCTGGCGTTCGAGGTGGCCCGCCGCTTCGAGGAGGCCGGACGGCCGATCACCGCGCTCTTCGTCTCGGCGGTCGCCGCACCCGGCCGAGTGGGTTACGAAGACATTCCCGACGACGACGAGGGTCTGCTGGCCGCAGTCAGCTCGATGACGGGCGCCAACCCGGAGTTCATGGAGAACCCGGAGTTCGCGGCGGCGATCCTGCCGACGCTGCGTGGCCTCAAGGCGATCGCCAACTACACCTGCCCGCCGGAGGTGAGGCTCTCGGCGCCGATCCACGCGTTCTTCGGCGATGACGACGAGATCGCCACGGCAGAGAAGGTGAAGCCGTGGAGTGAGCGGACCACCGCCGAGTTCACCGCGCGGGAACTGCCCGGGCACCACTTTTACCTCAATGATCACCTCGACGACGTCGTGCCCGACATCGAAGCCAAGCTCTGGGCGCAGATATCCCCATAGCGCACACGCTGTGGTTTTCACCACAGGAGTCACACGCATCGCTCGCCCGCAGCGGCGCGTCGCACCCCCGTGCGGAGCCGGCCGGCGCACCCGTCTGCCACCGGCACGGGCCCACAACTTACCGGCGAGTCAGATATTTAATTGACGCGAGCGTGCGATCTCGGCAAACGCCTTACGCGCGCGTCAAGACGATCCGAGCACTGTTTTCGTCGACGCCGTCGGCGTAACCGCGTACCCGCACGTCACACCCATGGAGCAACCCGGATACCTGGTGTCAAGTGGGCTGTTTCTACGCCTGGCAAAACTGTGAGCACGCTGTACATCGGGCGGGAAGTGCTTCCCTATGCACAAAACGGGCGAAAAATGCCGGAATCCGCCAACTTCCCTCTGGCAAGCATGTCGTGGTCTAATCCATGGTCGGATTGCTCAACAAAATTGACGGGTCAGTGTTAGCCTTCCGGCGAGCGGGGGAATGTGCGGCCAAGAGCTGCGAAGGGGTCATCCATCCACGGCGATGAAGCCGGGGCGCGGAAGATAGTGAAAGGACGTCGCCATGCCGTTGCTTGAGTCGACCATTCCCGGCCTGCTCGCCGAGCGTGCGCGCCTGCAACCCGATGACGTGGCCTACACGTTCATCGATTATGACGTCGACCCGGCGGGCTTCGCCGAATCGCTGACGTGGTCTGAGGTTCACCACCGGGTTCAGGTGGTCGCCGAGGAGCTGCTCCGCCACGGTTCCAAGGGTGATCGGGCCGCGATCCTCGCGCCCCAGGGCCTGGAGTACATCATCGCCTTCTACGGCGCGATGGCCGCCGGTTTCATCGCCGTGCCGCTGCCGGTGCCGGCCATGGGCCAGCTCGACGAGCGCGTGAACGGCGCGCTGCGGGACTGCCAGCCGGTGGCCGTGCTCACCACCTCGGCCGTCGTCGGCGACATCATGACCTATGTCGGCGGGCTTCCGGGCGGGACGCCCCCGGCCGTGATCGAGGTGGACGCACTCGACTTCGATTCGCCACGCACGGTCGAGGTGAACGTCGGGCCCCTGCCCAAGACCGCCTATCTGCAGTACACCTCGGGCTCGACGCGGTCGCCGGCCGGCGTGATCATGACCCACCGGAACGTGATCGCGAACCTCGAGCAGATCTTCACCGACTACATGTCGCACCGTGGCGGCGTGCCGCCACAGGACACCACGATGGTGTCGTGGCTGCCCTTCTATCACGACATGGGCCTGATCCAGGGTGTGTTCGCCACGCTGTTGTGCCCGCCGGACGGCCCGGCCGGCACCTGGGGCCGGCCCGCGGTGCTGATGAGCCCGGTGGCCTTCCTGCAGAAGCCGGCGCGCTGGATCCAGCAGCTCGCGATCAACCCCCACTCGTGGTCGGCCGCGCCGAACTTCGCCTTCGAGCTGTCGGTGCGACGCACCTCCGACGCCGACATGGAGGGCCTGGACCTGGGCGACGTGCTGGGCATCATCAGCGGCAGCGAACGCATCCACTCGGCGACAATCCGCCGCTTCAACGAGCGCTTCGCACAGTTCAACATGCCGGACACCACCGTGCGGCCGTCCTACGGGCTGGCCGAGGCCACCCTGTATGTGATCTCGGCGCCGACCGGGCACACCCCGGCGACGGTGCGATTCGACTACGAGAAGCTCTCCGCCGGCCATGCCGAGCGCTGCGGCTCGGAGTCGGGCACCGAACTGGTGAGCTACGGCACGCCGCGCTCGTCCACCGTGCGGATCGTTGATCCCGAGACCCGCACCGAGAACCCGGACGGCAAGATCGGCGAGATCTGGGTGCACGGCGAGCAGGTCGCGTCGGGCTACTGGCGCAACCCGCAGCAGACCGAGCGCACCTTCGGTGGCGAGATCGTCAACCCGTCCGAGGGCACCCCGGTGGGCCCGTGGCTCAAGACCGGCGACCTCGGCGTGATGTCCGAGGGCGAGATGTTCATCATCGGCCGGATCAAGGACCTGCTGATCGTCGACGGGCGCAACCACTATCCGGACGACATCGAGGCCACCATCCAGGAGATCACCGGCGGCCGGGTGGCGGCGATCTCGGTGCTCGACGACACCAGCGAGCAGCTCGTCGCCATCGCCGAGCTGAAGAAGAAGGGCAGTTCCGACGCCGAGGCCCTGGACAAGCTGCGGGCCGTCAAGCGAGAGGTCGCCTCGGCGATCAAACGCTCACACAGCGTGCGCGTGGCCGACCTGGTGCTGGTGGCACCCGGTTCCATCCCCATCACTACTAGCGGAAAGATTCGGCGCTCGGCCTGTGTCGACAGGTATCGACAGGACGAGTTCAGCCGGTTGGACGTCACTACATGACCTCTGCTTTCGACGAGGACGCAATCCGGCACTGGTTGGTCGACTATCTGGTCACCAACATCGGTTGCAGTCCCGACGAGATCGATTTCAATGCCCCTCTGAGCGACCTGGCCGTCGGCTCCAGCGACGCCGTCGTGCTGACCGGCGAACTCTCCGAGTTGCTGGGCCGCACGGTCTCGCCGGTGGAGTTCTGGCAGTACCCGACGATCAACGCGTTGGCGAAGTTCCTCACCGGCGGTGAGGTCGAGCCCGCTGCCGAGGCGCCCGTGGTACGCGAGTACAGCACGGACGACGAGCCGATCGCGGTGATCGGGCTGGGCTGCCGGTTCCCGGGTGGCGCCGATCTCGAGGGCAACATCGCCGGCCCGGACGCGTACTGGCAGTTCCTGATGGACGGCCGGTCGTCGGTGCGTCAGGTGCCGGAGGACCGCTGGGAGTCGTTCCAGATCAACACCCCGGAGGCGGCCGCCGCGCTGGCCGGCACCACCCGGTGGGGCGCGTTCCTGCGCGACCTGGATGCCTTCGACGCCGAGTTCTTCGAGATCTCGCCCAGCGAGGCCGACAAGATGGACCCCCAGCAGCGGCTGCTGCTCGAGGTCACCCAGGAGGCGCTGGAGAACGCCGGTATCCCGGCCCACACGCTGCGGCATTCACAGACCGGCGTGTTCGCCGCGGCGTGCCTCGGCGAGTACGGCTATCTGTCCACTGTCGATCTCGGTGACGTCGACTCATGGTCGGGCACCGGCGGGGCGTTGAGCATCATCGCCAACCGGGTGTCGTACTACTTCGATCTGCGCGGCCCGTCGGTCACCATCGACACGGCATGCTCGTCATCCCTGGTCACCATCCACCTGGCCTGCCAGAGCCTGCGCTCGGGCGACTCGAACATGGCGCTGGCCGCGGGAGTGAACCTGCTGCTGTCCCCGGCGGTCACCCGCAGCTTCGATCAGCTCGAGGCGATGTCGCCGACGGGTCAGTGTCACGCATTCGACGCCAGCGCCGACGGTTTCGTCCGCGGCGAGGGCTGCGGGGTGGCGGTGCTCAAGCGGCTGTCCGACGCGCAACGCGACGGCGACCGCATCCTGGCCGTCATCCGCGGCTCGGCCGTGAATCAGGACGGCCGCTCCAACGGGCTGATGGCGCCCAACCCGGCCGCGCAGATGGCCGTGCTGCGGTCGGCGTACTCGGCTGCGGGCATCGAGCCCCGTGAGGTCGACTACGTCGAGACCCACGGCACCGGCACGCTGCTGGGCGATCCGATCGAAGCCCGGGCGCTGGGCACCGTGCTGGGCCGCGGTCGACCCGCCGACGCGCCGCTGCTGCTGGGGGCGGTGAAGTCGAACCTGGGCCATCTGGAGGCCGCCGCGGGTATCGCCGGGTTCGCCAAGGCGGTGCTGGCGTTGCAGCACCACACGATTCCGGCCAACCTGGGCTACCAGCAGCCCAACCCGCACATCCCGTTCGACAACCTGCGACTGAAGGTCGTCGCCGAGCACACTGAATGGCCTGCCCAGCCGGGGCGGCCGCGGCGGGCGGGGATCTCGTCGTTCGGGTTCGGCGGCACCAACGCCCACGTCGTGATCGAGCAGCCGCCGGTGTCCGCGCCGGCGCCGGCCGGAGAATCCGGCGCTGTCACCACGCTGGTGGTGTCCGGGCGCTCACCGGAGCGGATCGCATCGCAGGCGGCGACGCTGGCCGAGTGGATGGCCGGCCAGGGCGCCGACGTCCCGCTGGCCGAGGTCGCGCACACGCTCAACCATCACCGCACCCAGCACAACAAGTTCGCCACGGTCGCCGCACGTGACCGCGACCAGGCCATCGCAGGCCTGCTGGCGCTGGCCGCCGGGCAGAGTGCGCCCGGGGTGGTGTCCGCCCCGACAGCCGCACGCAAGCCGGGCACGGTGTTTGTGTATTCCGGGCAGGGTTCGCAGTGGCCGGGGATGGCCCGCGGGCTGTTGGCCGAGGAACCGGCCTTCGCTGCGGCTCTGGCCGAGATCGAACCGGTCTTCGTCGAGCAGGTGGGCTTCTCGCTGCACGACGTCATCGCCAACGGGGACACCGTCAGCGGCGACGCGCAGGTACAGCCGGTGCTGATGGGGCTGCAGCTGGCCCTGACCGAGCTGTGGCGCTCCTATGGCGTGCATCCCGACGCGGTCATCGGCCATTCCATGGGCGAGGTCACCGCCGCCGTCGTGGCCGGCGCGCTGAGCCTTTCGGACGGACTGAAGGTGATCGCCGCCCGTTCGTCGATCATGTCCCGGCTGGCCGGCCAAGGCGCCGTCGCGCTGATCGAGCTCGATCCGGAGGCCGCCGCGGCGTTCGTGGCGGACTATCCCAGCGTCGAGATCGCCGGCTATGTGTCGCCGCGCCAGACCGTGGTGGCCGGCCTGCCCGACCAGGTCGACGCCGTTATCGCCGCCGTCACCGCCCAGGACCGGTTTGCCCGCCGCGTCAACATGGAGGTGGCCTCGCATACCGCGCTGATGGACCCGGTGCTGCCGGATCTACGCGAGGCGCTGGCCGGGCTGACCCCGCGGACGCCGAACCTGCCGTTCCTGTCGACGGTCACTGACCCGGACGGCGAACCGACCCTCGATGCCG
The DNA here is from genome assembly GCF_054786995.1 of Mycobacterium sp. ZZG. Taxonomy (NCBI): domain Bacteria; kingdom Bacillati; phylum Actinomycetota; class Actinomycetes; order Mycobacteriales; family Mycobacteriaceae; genus Mycobacterium; species Mycobacterium sp. ZZG. Next base: position 202,442 of record NZ_JBTBFV010000001.1, on the reverse strand, counting down.
ACTACTGGGTGGCCAACGTGCGCCGGCCGGTCAAGTTCAGCCAGGCCATCGAGGCCGCCGCGGCCGAGATCGGCACGTTCATCGAGGTCAGCGCCAACCCGATCCTGACCTATGCGGTCAACGACACGCTGGCGTCGGCGAGCCACGTCAGCCTGGGCACGCTGGCCCGCGACACCGACGACACGCTGACGTTCCACACCGCACTGAACGCGACGTCCACCACCCACGCGCCGGAGACGCCGCACCGCGGCGAGCCGCACGTGCCGCTGCCGACCACGCCGTGGCACCACACCCGCCACTGGGCCATCCGCAAGCAAGCACCCTCGGGTGCGTCGGCGCCGAGCCCGGACACGGTGCTCGGGTCACACACCGCCGTCGCGGGCCCCCATCCGGGACACCTGTGGCAGGCCCGGCTGGCGCCGCAGGCGCGGCCGTACCCGAACTCGCACAAGTTCGCCGGGGTCGAGATCGTTCCGCTGTCGGTGCTGCTGCAGACGCTGTCGCTGGCTGCATCCCGCACCGGCGCGTCCGCGGTGACCGACGTCCGGTTCGACTTCCCGATCACCGTCGACGGGGCGCGCCTGGTGCAGGTGTTCAGCGACGGTGACACGATCACGATCTCGTCGGCGCCCGCCGGCGGCGACGAGGACGCGCCGCAGCGCTGGATCCGGCATGTGAGCGCACGGCTCGCCCACCGGGTCACCGACGGCTCCGCGCCGGCCGTGCCGTCCTCGGCCTACGATCCGGCAGCCCTGACCGAACTCTACAACGCGTGGGGTATCGAGGGCCTGGCCTACCCGTGGACCGTCGCGTCGCACGAGAGCGCGTCGGGCGAGCTGCGCACCGTGGTCGAGCTGGCCTCCGGAGCGCCGGCGGGCCTGCTCGACGCCGCGGTCAATCTCGGCCGGCTCGTCGACTCCTCGACGCCGGGCCTGATGGTGCCGTCCGCTGCGGACAGTGTCCGGTGGGAAGGGGCGAAAGCCGTCACCCGCGCCGTCGTCACGGCGCACAACCGTGGGCGCGACGGCGACGACCTGGTCGTCGACCTCACCCTCAGCGGCGAGGACGGCACGCGCTACGCCCGGATCTCCGGGCTGCGCTACACGCCCGTCGAGATCGGCTCGGTCACCGCGTCGGCCGCCGCGGATCCGCAGCGCGTCGCACACCGGCTCGACTGGCAGCCGTGGACGCCGGACGACGAGGCCCGCACCGACACCGGTCCGGTCGCGGTGGTCGGTGCCGGCGAGACCGCGCGGGCGGTGCGTGACGCGGTCACCGCCGCCGGGCATGCCGAGGCCGACGTGGCCGACGCCCGCTTCGTGGTCTACGTCGCCGAGCCGGGCCCGGTCGACGGCGATCAGGCCGACAGCGATCAGGACGCCGCGGTGCGGTTGATCACCGAGGTGGCAGAGCTGGTCGGCACGCTCGCCGACCGCGAGCCGCGCCATCCGGCAACGCTGTGGATCGTCACCCGCGGGGTGTACGAGTCCGCATCCCCGGCAGCTCTGCGACAGAGCCCGCTGTGGGGTCTGGCCGGGGTGGTCGGTGCCGAGCAACCCCAGCTGTGGGGCGGCCTGGTCGACCTGCCCGCCGAGCAGCCGTCGGCCGAGTCGTTCGCGGCGGTGCTGCCGACCCCGGTCAAGTCGGTGGCGATCCTGCGGGACGGAGCGCTGCGCACGTCGGCGCTGGCCGAGATCGGCGACGCCCCCGTCCGGGACACCCTGCGGTGCCGGCCGGACGCGGCGTACCTGATCACCGGCGGTATGGGGGTGTTGGGCCTGCTGATGGCCGACTGGCTGGCCGACCGCGGCGCACGACGCGTGGTGCTGGCCGGCCGTACCGCGATGCCGCCTCGCCGCAGCTGGGACGACGCCACCGACGACGCCATGCGCCAGAAGATCAGCGCGATCCGTGCACTGGAGCAGCGAGGCGTGGCGGTCGACACCGTGGCCCTCGACATCGCGTCCGCCGACGCGGTGACCGCGATGCTCCAGCGGCGCGACGCGGACGGCGCGCCGCCGATCCGCGGCGTCATCCACGCCGCGGGCATGACCGAGGCCCAGCTGCTCACCGAGATCGAGGCTGACCGCGTGCACCGCACAGTGTGGCCGAAGATCGCCGGTGCGACGGTGCTCGACGAGATCTTCCCGGTCGGCAGCCTGGACTTCCTGTACCTGGCCGCCTCGGCCGGTGCGGTGTTCGGCATCCCCGGGCAGGGCGCCTACGCGGCGGGCAACGCGTACCTCGACGCGCTGGCGCGGTCACGGCACAGCCAGGGCGACAACACCGTCAGCCTGGACTGGGTGGCCTGGCAGGGGCTCGGCTTCGGCAGCGAGGCCCAGGTGGTGATCTCCGAGCTGGAGCGCGTCGGATCACGCCCCGTGATGCCTGCCGAGGCGTTCGCGGCGTGGGACTTCGTCACCCGCTTCGACATCGCCCAGGCCGTGATGGCGCCGATGCAGTCCGCAGAGGATGCCGCGGCGGTCACCTCCGACACGCACCGGGCCGCGCCGACCCGCGACTGGGCGGCGATGACCCCCGAGGAGCTGCGGTCCGAACTGGAGGAGGGGCTGCGCGGCATCCTGGCCACCGAGCTGCGGCTGCCCGAGAGCGACGTCCACACCGATCGGCCCTTCGCCGAGATGGGTCTGAACTCGGTGATGGCCATGTCGATCCGCCGCGAGGTGGAGCGTCTGGTCGGGTTGGAGTTGTCGGCGACGATGCTGTTCAACCACCCGACGATCGATTCGTTCGCCGGCTACCTGGCCGCTCAGCTGGCCCCCGACACCGGCGGTGACGACGATGTGAACGACGAGTCGGGCGACAGCTTGCTCGACTCGCTGTTCGACAGCGTTGAGAACTGATTTCCCTGATTGCCCCGATGCACGAGACCATGTCGGGAGACGATTGAAAGGATGTAGGAGATGGCGTTGTCTGAAGCCACGATCCCAGCGGTCCTCGCCGACCGCGCGCAGCAGCAGCCCGACGACATCGCGTACACCTTCGTCGACTACGAAGTTGACCCGGCAGGTGTCTCCGAGAGCCTGACATGGTCGGAGGTGCACGAGCGCGCGCTGATCGTCGCCGAGAAGCTGGCCAAGCTCGGTTCGCCGGGGGACAGGGCGGTCATCCTGGCTCCGCAGAGCCTGGAGTACATCATCGGATTCCTCGGCGCGATCGCGGCCGGGTTCATCGCGGTGCCGCTGTCGATGCCGCAGACCCGCCACCACGACGAGCGCGTGACAGGCGCCATGAAGGACTCCACCCCGGTGGTGGTGTTGACCACCTCGGCGGTGGTCGACGAGGTCCGCAAGTACGGCCAGGCCGACCCGAAGCAGCGGCCGCCGAAGTTCCTCGAGGTCGACACGTTGGACTTCGACTCTGCGGCCAAGGCGGCCCCGCCGGCCGCGTTGCCCAAGACGGCCTATCTGCAGTACACGTCCGGCTCCACCCGGCAGCCCGCCGGCGTGGTGGTCACCCACAAGAACGTGCTGGCCAATCTTGAGCAGCTGCTCGCCGACTACTACGAGGCCTATCCCGACGGAGTGCCGGCGGACACCACGATCGTGTCGTGGCTGCCCTTCTACCACGACATGGGGCTGATCGTCGGAGTGTTCATCCCGATGATGCTGGGCCGCCCGGCGGTGCTGATGAGCCCGGTGGCCTTCATGCAGAGACCGGCCCGCTGGATGCAGCAGCTGGGTTCGCACCCCAGCGCGTTCACCGCCGCGCCGAACTTCGCGTTCGAGCTCGCCGTGAAGCGCACCAAGGACGAGGACCTCGCCGGTAAGGACCTCAGCTCCGTCGTGGTCATGATCAACGGCGCCGAGCGCGTGCACGGCGCGACGGTGCGGCGGTTCAACGAGCGCTTCGCCGCGTTCGGCCTGCCCGGCTCGGCGATGCGGCCGTCCTACGGCCTGGCCGAGGCCACCGTGTACGTGGTGGCGTCCGCGGGCGGCCGACCGCCGACCGCGGTGCGCTTCGACTTTGAGAAGCTCGCCGCCGGGCACGCCGAGCGCTGCGACGATGAGAACGGCGCCGAACTGATCGGATGCGGTGTGCCGCGGTCGACGACGGTGCGCGTGGTCGATCCCGACGCCCAGACCGAGAACCCCGCCGGCAAGATCGGCGAGGTCTGGCTGCACGGCGAGCACGTGGCGGCCGGCTACTGGCACAACCCGAAGCTGAGCGAGCTGTTCGCCGCGCAGCTCGCCGAGCCGAGCGCCGGTACTCCCAAGGGCCCGTGGTTGCGCACCGGCGACCTCGGTGTGATGTTCGACGACGAGCTGTACATCATCGGGCGCATCAAGGACCTGCTGATCGTCGACGGGCGCAACCACTACCCGGACGACATCGAGGCCACCGTCGCCGAGTTCACCGGCGGCCGGGTCGCGGCGATCTCGGTGCCGGACGAGGCCACCGAGAAGCTGGTGGTGATCGCGGAGCTGAAGAAGCAGCTCGACGAATCGGTGCTGGAGTCCGTCAAGCAGCAGGTGACATCGGCGATCTCGATGACGCACAGCGTGCGGCTGTCCGACTTCGCATTGGTGGCGCCGGGTTCACTGCCGCTGACCACCAGCGGGAAGGTGCGCCGCGCGTCCTGCGTCGAGCTGTACCGCTCCGAGAAGTTCAGCCGTCTGGACGCCACTACATGACGTCTGCCTTCGACGAGGCTGCTGTACGTCGCTGGTTGATCGACTATTTGGTCACGAACAACGGTTGCAGTCTCGAGCACATCGAACGCGGTGCCTCGATGCACGATCTCGGGGTGGGGTCCCGCGATGCGGTGGTGCTCACCGGTGTCCTCTCCGAATTCCTGGGCCGCACCGTGTCCCCGGTCGACTTCTGGCAGTACCCGACGGTCGACGCGCTCGCCAAGTTCCTGACCGGCGGTGAGGTCGAGCCCGTCGACCCGGGCCCCGGAACGGACCGCCCGGCGTCGATGAACGAGCCGATCGCGGTAATCGGGCTGGGGTTGCGGCTGCCCGGCGGTGACGACGTCGACGGCAACATCGCCGGCCCCGACGCGTACTGGCGGTTCCTGATGGAGGGCCGCTCATCGGTGCGGGAGGTGCCGGAGGACCGCTGGTCGTGGTTCGACGACGGCACCCCCGAGGGCGCCGCCGCGCTGGCCGGCACCACCCGGTGGGGCGCGTTCCTGCGCGACCTGGACGCCTTCGACGCCGAGTTCTTCGAGATCATCCCCCGTGAGGCGACCCGGATGGACCCGCAGCAGCGGCTGCTGCTCGAGGTCACCCACGAGGCGCTGGAACACGCCGGTATCGCGGCCGATGCGCTGGCCGAGACGGCCACCGGTGTCTTCGCCGGGGCGAGCGCCGCCGATTACGCCCAGCTCGGGTCGACGGACCTGAGCGGCATCGACGCCTGGTACAGCACCGGCGGGGCGTTGAGCATCATCGCCAACCGGGTGTCGTACTACTTCGATCTGCGCGGCCCGTCGGTCACGGTGGACACCGCATGTTCGTCGGCTCTGGTGGCGATCCACCTGGCCTGCCAGAGCCTGCGCTCGGGCGACTCGGAACTGGCGCTGGCCGCCGGGGTGAACCTGCTGCTGTCCCCGGCGCCGACCCGCAGCTTCGACCAGGCCGAGGCGATGTCGCCGACGGGTCAGTGTCACGCGTTCGACGCCGCCGCCGACGGTTTCGTGCGCGGCGAGGGCTGCGGGGTGGCGGTGCTCAAGCGGCTGTCCGACGCGCTGCGCGACGGCGACCGCGTGCTCGCGGTCATCCGCGGATCGGCGATCAACCAGGACGGTCGCTCCAACGGGCTGATGGCGCCGAACCCGTCGGCGCAGATGGCGGTGCTGCGCGCCGCCTACGCGGCGGCCGGAGTGGATCCCCGCGAGGTCGACTACGTGGAGGCGCACGGCACCGGCACGCTGCTGGGGGATCCGATCGAGGCCCGGGCGCTGGGCACCGTGCTGGGCAAGGGACGTCCAGCCGACGCGCCGTTGCTGCTGGGGGCGGTGAAGTCGAACTTGGGCCATTTGGAGGCCGCGGCGGGTATCGCCGGGTTCGCCAAGGCGGTGCTGGCGTTGCAGCACCACAGGATTCCGGCCAACCTGGGCTACCAGCAGCCCAACCCGCACATCCCGTTCGAGAAGTTGCGACTGAAGGTCGTCGCCGAGCACACCGAGTGGGCCGCGGCGGGGCGGCCGCGGCGGGCGGGGATCTCGTCGTTCGGGTTCGGCGGCACCAACGCCCACGTCGTGATCGAGCAGCCGCCGGTGCTGCCGCCGGCGCCCGCCGACGAGCCGGAAGCCGTCACGACGCTGGTGGTGTCGGGCAAGACCCCGGAGCGGATCGCGTCACAGGCCGCGATGCTGGCCGAGTGGATGGCCGGCGAGGGCGCCGACGTGCCGGTGGCCGAGGTCGCGCACACGCTCAACCATCACCGCACCCAGCACGCCAAGTTCGCCACGGTGGCCGCACGTGACCGCGACCAGGCCATCGGCGGCCTGCTGGCGCTGGCAGCGGGCCAGTCGGCGCCCGGCGTCGTCGGTGCGGCCGACGGGAATCCGAAGCCGGGCACGGTGTTCGTGTATTCCGGGCAGGGTTCGCAGTGGCCGGGTATGGCCCGCGGGCTGTTGGCCGAGGAACCGGCCTTCGCTGCGGCTCTGGCCGAGATCGAACCGGTCTTCGTCGAGCAGGTGGGCTTCTCGCTGCACGACATCATCGCCAACGGGGACACCGTCAGCGGCGACGCGCAGGTACAGCCGGTGCTGATGGGGCTGCAGCTGGCCCTGACCGAGCTGTGGCGCTCCTATGGCGTGCATCCCGACGCGGTCATCGGCCATTCCATGGGTGAGGTCACCGCCGCCGTCGTGGCCGGCGCGCTGAGCCTTTCGGACGGACTGAAGGTGATCGCCGCCCGTTCGTCGATCATGTCCCGGCTGGCCGGCCAAGGCGCCGTCGCCCTGCTGAACCTGGCCGCCGACGAGGCCGCGGCGCGCATCGCCGCGCATCCCAGCGTCGAGATCGCCGGGTACCTGTCGCCGCGCCAGACCGTGGTGGCCGGCCTGCCCGACCAGGTCGACGCCGTCATCGCCGCCGTCACCGCCCAGAACACGTTCGCCCGCCGCGTCAACATGGTGGTCGCGTCGCACACCGCGCTGATGGACCCGGTGCTGCCCGAGATCCGGGAGGCGCTGGCCGGCATCGAGCCCAACATCCCGGCACTGCCGTTCCTGTCGACGGTCACCGAGGCGGGGGATGCGCCGACGCTGGACGCGGACTACTGGGTGGCCAACGTGCGCCGACCGGTCAAGTTCAGCCAGGCCATCGAGGCCGCCGCCGCCGGCCACGGGACGTTCATCGAGATCAGCCCGCACTCGACGCTGGGGCAGGCGATCGCCGACACGTTGGCCGACGTTCCGGATCACCGCACGATCGGCACGCTGGCCCGCGACACCGACGACGCGGTGACGTTCCGCGCGAACGTGAACGCCACCCACACGTCGCGGCCCCCGCACACCGCCCATCGCGCCGAACCGCACGTCGTGCTGCCCACGACACCGTGGCTGCGCGGCCGGCACTGGGTGGACGTGCGTCCGCTGCGCCGCGGCGGTGCGGCGCGTGGCGGTGCGTTGCCGGCGGACAGCGCGGTGCCGCCGGAGTGGTTCTGCGAACTCACCTGGCCGGCCAAAGTTCTTGCCGCACAACCTGATTCCGCATCCGCCGGGGACGCAAGCTGGGTGGTCGTCGGCGACGACGCGCTGGCCTCTGAGATGGGCCGGCTGCTCGGCCGTCCCGTCGCCACCGGCGACGGCACCGACCTCGCCGGTGCCACGCACGTGGTGTATGCGCCGACGGGCGGGGACGAGCTGGGCTACGACATCTTCGAGACCGGCCGCACGATCGCGTCGACCGCGACGACCGCGGCCGGTTCGGGGGCGGCTCCGCAGTTGTTCCTGTTGACGCGCAACGCCCAGCCGGTCGAGGTGGGGGACCGCGCCAACCCCGCCCAGGCCGTGCTGTGGGGTCTGGGCCGCACGCTGGCGCTGGAGCACCCCGAGATCTGGGGCGGGGCCATCGACATCGACGAGTCGGTGCCCGCCGTGGTCGCGGCGAGGTGGGTGCTGGCCGAGGCGCACGCCGATGACGGGGAGGACCAGGTGGTCTACCGGGCCGGCACCCGTCGGGTGGCCCGGCTGATGCACGCGCTGCCTCCGGCCTCGGCCGGCGCCGAGACCCTCGACGCCGACGGCGCACATCTGGTGATCGGCGCGACCGGCAACATCGGTCCCGGCCTGATCGAGCAGCTCGTCGCGATGGGCGCGAAGACCGTCGTCGCGGTGTCGCGCAACCCGGGCAACCGGCTCGACGAGCTGACCGCGCGGCTGGCCGAATCGGGCGCCACGCTGGTCACCGCCGCCGCAGACGCCTCGGACGAGACGTCGCTGCGCGCGGTGTTCGACCGGTTCGGCGCCGACCTGCCGCCGCTCAAGGGCATCTACCTCGCGGCGATGAGCGGCGGTCCGGTCACGCTGGCCGAGATGAGCCGCGACGACGTCGTGGCGATGTTCCGGCCCAAGATGGACGCCGTCGCCCTGCTGCACAAGCTCTCGCTCGGGCATCCGGTTGAGCAGTTCGTGCTGTTCTCGTCGATCTCCGGTGTGCTCGGGTCGCGCTGGCTGGCCCACTACGCGGCCACGACGACGTTCCTGGACACGTTCGCGTTCGCCCGCCGCGCCGCCGGTCTGCCGGCGTGCGCGATCAACTGGGGCCTGTGGAAGTCGCTGGCCGACGTGCAGACCGGGTTCGAGCGGCAGGCCACCGGGGAGTCCGGGCTGGAACCGATGGACGACGCGGTGGCGATCACCGCGTTGCGTTCCTTCGTGGGACCGCAGGCGCCGGCCCGCGCGACCGTGGTGGCCGCGGACTGGCCGCGGCTGGCCGCCGCTTATCACACCCGGGCGCAGCTGCACATTCTCGACGACCTGCTCGCCGAGGAGACCTCTGCGAGCCAGGTTTTGCTGGCAGGGGACACCCGATTTCGCCAGGAGCTGAAAGAGTGTGAGCCGCAGCGGCGCCTGGAGTTGCTCACCGACCACGTGTTGGCGCAGGTCGCGGCCGCAATGGGCCTTGCCTCGACCCACACGCTGGACCCGACGGTCGGGTTCTTCCAGTTCGGAATGGATTCGCTGATGAGCGTAACGTTGCAGCGTTCGCTGAGCGAGAGCCTAGGTGAGGCGCTGCCCGCGTCCGTGGTCTTCGACTATCCGACCGTCGAAGCGCTCACCGATTATCTGGCAACGGTGCTTCCTGAGATAATCGAGACCGCCGGTACCGAGGGTGGGGACCACGCCAATGACGGCGTGGGAGGCGAAGGGGTCGATGAGGACGCCTACGACGACCTTGCCGAGGACGAACTGCTGGCGAGACTTTCGGAAAGATTGAGTTGAGTGGAATGACCCAAGCGTCCTCAAAGCCGTCCGCGTCACCTGATCGCCGCGCGATCATCACCGAGGCCCTGCGCAAGATCGACGACCTGACCGCGCGGCTGGCGGCGGCGGAGAAGACCGAGACCGAACCGATCGCCGTGGTCGGCATCGGCTGCCGGCTGCCCGGCGGCGTCGACAACGCCGACGACTTCTGGAAGTTGTTGTGCGACGGCGAGAGTGGCGTCATTCGGGTGCCCGCCGACCGGTGGGATGCCGACGAGTTCTACTCGCCGGACTACAGCGTGCCGGGCACGATCGTCAACCGCGAGGGCGGCTTCCTGACGTCGTGGCAGCCGGATGAGTTCGACGCCGAATTCTTCTCGATCGCACCGCGCGAGGCCGCGGCGATGGATCCGCAGCAGCGCCTGCTCCTCGAGCTCGCGTGGGAGGCGCTGGAGGACGCCGGCATCAATCCGCGCACGCTGCGCGGGTCATCGACCGGTGTGTTCATCGGGATGACCACCAACGACTACTACCACTCGATCGTCGGCAAGCTGGCGCCCGAGGACATCGACCCCTACATCCCGTTCGGCAACGCCCCGAACTTTGCTGCGGGCCGGCTGTCGTATTTCCTCGGGGTGCGCGGCCCAGCGGTGGTGAGCGACACCGCGTGCTCGTCGTCGCTGGTGTCGATCCATCTGGCGTGCCAGAGTCTGCGCCGCGGTGAGAGCGACCACGCGCTGGCCGCCGGGGTGAACCTGATTCTGTCCCCGGAGAACAACATCGCCTGCTCGCGCTGGGGCATGCTGGCGCCGGACGGCAAGTGCAAGACGTTCGACGCCGACGCCGACGGTTACGTCCGCAGCGAGGGCGCCGGGGTGGTGGTGCTCAAGCGCCTCACCGATGCGCTGCGCGACGGGGACCGGGTGCTGGCCGTGGTCCGCGGATCCGCCGTCAACCAGGATGGTGCGAGCAGCGGCCAGACCGTGCCCAACGGCCCCGCCCAGCAGGAACTGATGCGCAAGGCGCTGCAGACCTCCCGGCTGGAGCCGTCGGACATCGACTACGTCGAGGCACACGGCACCGGCACCTCACTGGGCGACCCGATCGAACTCGACGCACTGGCGGCCGTGTACGGCGACCGCAAGGACTCGGCGCCGCTGGTGCTCGGCTCGGTGAAGACCAACCTCGGCCATCTGGAGTCGGCGGCCGGCGTCACCGGGTTCATCAAGACCGTGCTGAGCGTGCACCATGGCTCCATCCCCAAGCAGCTGCACTTCAACACGCTGACCCCGCAGGCCGGTGAGGGCGCGCAGAAATTCCGGATCGCGTCGGAGCACCTCCAGTGGCCTGCCCTGCAGCGCCCGCGCCGCGCCGCGGTGTCGTCGTTCGGCGTCAGCGGCACCAACGCCCACATAGTGATCGAGCAGGCCCCGGAGGTCGCCGAACCGGTTGCCGCGCAACCGGAACCGTCCGTGAGCACGCTGGTCGTCACCGGTAAGACGCCGGCCCGTGTCGCGTCGCTGGCCGGACGGCTGGCCGACTGGCTGCAGTCACCGGAGTCCGCCGGGATCGGTCTGGCCGACGTCGCGGCCACCTTGAATCACCGCCGTGCCCAGCACGCCAGGTTCGCCACCGTCACCGCCGCCGACCGCGACCAGGCCGTCGCCGGGCTGCGCGCGCTGGCCGAGGGCTACCCGGCCCCCGGCGTGGTGCCGGTCCACGACGGCCCGTGCGGTTCGGGGACGGTGTTCGTCTACTCCGGGCAGGGATCGCAGTGGGCCGGCATGGGCCGGCGGCTGCTCGCCGAGGAGCCGGCGTTCGCCGCCGCCGTCGACGAACTGGAGCCCGATTTCGCCGCCCAGGCCGGGTTCTCGCTGCGCGACGTGCTGACCAGCGGTGAGACCGTGGTCGGCATCGACCGCATCCAGCCGGTGCTGGTCGGGGTGCAGCTGGCGCTGACCAAGCTGTGGCAGTCCTACGGCGTCACGCCCGACGCGGTGATCGGCCATTCGATGGGAGAGGTCACCGCCGCGGTGGTGTCCGGCGCGCTGCGCCCGGCCGACGGCCTGAAGGTGATCGCGACCCGGTCGCGGCTGATGAAGCGGCTGTCGGGACAGGGGGCGATGGCGCTGCTCGAGCTCGACGCCCAGGCCGCCGAGAAGCTGATCGCCGGATATTCCGGCCTGACCGTGGCGGTGTACGCCTCGCCGAACCAGACCGTGATCGCGGGCCCGCCCGACCAGGTCGATGCCGCGATCGCCGAGGTCGACAAGCTCGACAAGCTGGCCCGCCGCGTGGAGGTCGACGTCGCGTCGCACCACCCGATCATCGACCCGATCCTCGACGACCTGCGCGCCGAGCTGGCCGATCTGCAGCCCAGGCAGCCCAGCATTCCGGTGATCGTCACCACCGACGAACGCCCGACCGACGGCAGCAACGTGTTCGACGCCGGGCACTGGGTGGCCAACCTGCGCAACCCGGTGCGGTTCGCCCGCGCGGTGGCCACCGCCGGCGCCGACAAGGCCGTGTTCGTCGAGGTGAGCCCGCACCCGCTGCTCAGCCATGCGATCAAGGACACGCTCGCGGGCACGCACCACCACAGCATCGCCACGCTGCAGCGTGACACCAACGACACGGTCACCTTCCACACCAACCTCAACGCCACCCACACGGTGCGCCCACCGAAGACACCGCAGCGCGCGACCCGCGTGCAGCTTCCGACCACCCCGTGGCACCACGCCCATCACTGGATTCACACCGCTGCCGCGGAATCGGTGCGGCACAAGCACAACGGAGCCGACGTCGCGCCGGCCGAGGGGGAACAGCACGCGTGGTTCCACCGGCTGAGCTGGCCGGTTCGTGACCTGCCCGCCGGCGGGCCCGACGTCGGGTGGCTGGTGCTGGCCGACGACGCCGACACCGACCTGGCCGACCTGCTGGGTGCGGGCTCGCGGACGCTGCCGTTGTCGGTGCTCGACGACGCGGACGCCGTGCGGGCGGCGCTGCCCGGCGTCGAGCACGTCGTGTACGCACCGCCGGTCGCGGCGCGGCGCTTCGACGCCGCGCCGAGCTATACGACATTCCACCAGTTGCGCCGGCTCGTGGTCGCGTTGTCCGAAACGGCCGAAGCACCAAGACTTTTCGTCGTGACCCGGAATGCCCAGCCGGTTGCCGACGGCGAGCGGGCGAACCCGGCGCACGCCGTGCTGTGGGGGCAGGGCCGCACCCTGGCCCTGGAGCACCCGGAGTTCTGGGGCGGCCTCATCGACGTCGACGAGGCCCTGCCGGCCGAGCTGCTCGCGCAGTATTTGCGCGCCGAGGCCACGGCGCTGTCGTCTACCGACTCCGACCGCGACGATCAGGCTGTCTACCGCGGCGCGGAGCGTCGTGTTCCGCGACTGGTCCCGCACCCGCTGCCGGCCGTGTCGCTGACCCGACTGGAGAGCGGCACCAGCCATCTGGTCGTCGGCGCCACCGGCAACGTGGGGCCGTACCTGATCCGTCAGCTCGCCGACATGGGCGCCTCGACGGTGGTGGCGGTGTCCCGCCGGGGCGGGTCGCAGCTCGCCGAGCTGGCCGAGGAGCTGTCCGCCCGCGGGACCACGCTGGTCGAGGTCGCCGCCGACGCGTCCGACGAGTCGTCGATGGCCGCGGTGTTCGACCGCTTCGGCGCGGACCTTCCCCCGCTGGACGGCGTGTACCTGGCTTCGCTGGCCGGTGGTGAGGCGCTGCTGGCCGACATGACCGACGACGACCTGCGCCCGATGTTCGCGGCGAAGGTCGACGCCGCGGCGGTGCTGCACAAACTGTCGCTGCGCACCCCGGTGCGCCGCTTCGTGCTGTTCTCCTCGATCACGGGCCTGCTGGGGTCCCGGGCGGTCGGCCACTACACGGCGGCCAACGCGTTCGCCGACGCCTTCGCCCATGCGCGGCGGGCCCTCGGGCTGCCGGCGACCGTCGTCGACTGGGGCTTGTGGAAGTCGTGGTCGGACGCCCAGCCCCAGATGAAGGCCGCCGGGCTGGAACCGATGCCCAACGACGTGGCGATCAAGATGCTGCCCGCGGTGCTCAGCCCGGACGCCGCGGTGCAGACCGTGGTGGCCGGCGCCGACTGGGCGCGGCTGGCCGACGCGTACCGGATGCGCGCCTCGGTGAAGGTGCTCGACCACCTGGTGTCCGGGCCGGGCGACGACGCCGACCTCAGCGCCGTGGCGGCGCCCGCCTGGGGCACCGTGCTCGGCGAGCCGGTCGAGGGCACCTCGCATGACCGCCTGTGGCGCGCCAGGGTTCTGCCCGGCCAGCGCTCGTACCCGGTCGCGCACCGTGTCCGCGGTGTCGAGGTGGTGCCGGTTTCGGTTCTGCTGCAGACACTTTCGGCCGCAGCGGCGCAGCTCGCGGGCCCAGGCTCAAGTGGCGGTCCGACCGTCGCGGTCGGCGATGTGCGGTTCGAGTACCCGATCGTCGCCGATCAGCCCAAGGTCATCCACGTGGTGGCCGACGGCAACGCGCTGACGGTGTGGTCCAGCGCGGGGCCCGACAGCCCGGAACAGCGCTGGACCCGGCACGCGAGTGCCGAGCTGGCCGACGCGCCGGCCGGACAGCTGCGCGGTGACCAGGGCGCGAGCGGCACGGCGTTCGATGACGCGGCGATCGCCGAGATGCAGAGCGCACTGGGCGTGGAGGGGCAGCCGTTCGAGTGGACGGTCTCGGACTGCACCGCCACCCCCGCCGGGGCGCGCGCCGACGTCACGCTGCCCGACCGGACCGAATCGCCGGCGGCCGCCCTGGTGGACGCCGCGGTGCACGTGGCCCGCCTGGCCGACGCCGACACCGCGCAGCTGCTGCTGCCCGCCGGCGCCGAGACTCTCGCGGTCGCCGCATCGGTGGGCACCAACGGCGTCGTCGAGGCTTACCGGCGCTCCGGTGATGGAGACACTCTGGTGGTCGACGTCGCGGTCAGGAGCGCCGACGGCACCGTGTGGGTGGACATCCGCGGCCTGTCGTACACCCCGGTGGAGTCCGCACCCGCCCCGGCGGCCGGCGAGCACGACGCGGGCGCAGCCGAATTCGTCGACTGGTCGGCCATGAACCGGCAGCAGACCATCGCCGAACTGCGCACCAGGCTGCGCTCCATCCTGGCGCGCGAGCTCGGGATGCCGGAGAACGCGGTCGATGTCGACATGCCGTTCCCGGAGCTGGGCCTGGACTCGATGATGGCGATGAACCTGCTGCGCGACGCCAAGGCACTGGTCCGCGTGGATCTGTCGGCGACGATGCTGTGGAACCACCCGTCGATCTCGCAGATGTCGGACTTCGTCGCCGACCTGCTCGCACCGCTTCAGAGCGCGGCCGACGAACCCGAACCCGAAGAACCCGAGGACGATCCAGACTCGTTCAGCGTGCTTGACGAGCTGTTCTCTTCCGTCGAGTCGGCGAACGCCGGCAGTGAGGGATCCATCTGATGAAGACCACGTTCGACCGGATCGCGGCTATGTCGGCCGAACAGCGCGGCAAGCTGGCCGAGCAGTTCGAGAAGGCCTCCCGGGTGGCCGGGGCGGAGCCGATCGCGGTGGTCGGTATCGGCTGCCGGTTCCCCGGCGGCGTGACCGGCCCCGACAGCTACTGGGAGCTGCTGGAGAACGGTGTGGACGCCGTCACCGAGGTGCCGAAGGACCGGTGGGACGGCGACGCGTTCTACGACCCGGACCCGATGGCGCCGGGCCGCATGCCCACCAAGTGGGGCGCCTACCTCGACGACGTTGCCGGTTTCGACGCCGAGTTCTTCGGCATCACGCCCCGCGAGGCTGCCGCGATGGACCCGCAGCAGCGGGTGCTGCTCGAAGTGGCCTGGGAGGCGCTGGAGAACGCCGGCCTGGCGCCGGACACCCTCGGCGAGACGCGCACCGCCGTGATGATGGGCGTCTACTACACCGAGTATCAGAACTCGTCGGCGGGCAACCCGGACACCATCGACGCGTACTCGGCGACGGGCAACGCGCACAGCGTCACCGTCGGCCGGATCGCCTACCTGCTGGGGCTCAAGGGCCCCGCCGTAGCGGTCGACACCGCGTGCTCGTCGTCGCTGGTGTCGATCCACCTGGCCTGCCAGAGCCTGCGGATGCGGGAGAGCGACCTGGCGCTGGCCGGTGGGGTCAGCCTGAATCTGCGTCCGGAAACCCAACTGGCCCTTGCCAAGTGGGGCATGCTGTCCCCGCACGGCAAGTGCCACGCCTTCGATTCGCGTGCCGACGGCTTCGTCCGCGGAGAAGGCGCCGGCGTGGTCGTGCTCAAGCGGCTGACCGACGCGGTGCGTGACGGTGACCGTGTGGTCGGTGTGGTGCGCGGTTCGGCGGTAAACCAGGACGGCCGCTCCAACGGCCTGACCGCGCCGAACGCCCCGTCGCAGCGCGACGTGATCACCCGGGCGCTGAAATCCGCCGACGTGACCGCCGCGTCCGTGAACTACATCGAAACCCACGGCACCGGAACGGGTCTGGGCGATCCGATCGAGTTCGACGCGCTGGCCGCGGTGTACGGCAAGGGCGATGTGCCGTGCGCGCTCGGCGCCGTCAAGACCAATATGGGCCACCTCGAGGCGGCCGCCGGCGTGGCCGGCTTCATCAAGACCGTGCTGACGCTGCAGCACGGCAAGATCGCGCCGAACCTGAACTTCGAGAAGTGGAACCCCCAGATCGACCCGAAGCCGACGCGGCTGTTCGTGCCGACGGAAGCGGGGGAGTGGCCCAAGAGCGAGCATCCCCGCCGCGCCGCGGTGTCCTCGTTCGGCATGGGCGGGACCAACGCCCACATCGTGCTGGAGCAGGGCCCCGAGCCGGTCCCGGCCGCCGACGCGGCGCAAGGCGTGGTCACGCTGGTGGTCTCCGGCAAGACTCTCGCCCGGCTGGCCGCCTCCGCCGGATCGCTGGCCGACTGGCTGGAGGGGGACGGCGCGACCGCGCCGCTGGTCGACGTCGCCTACACCGTCAACCACCACCGCAGCCGCCACCAGACCATCGCCACCGTGTGCGCCCGGACCCACGCCGAGGCGGTCACCGGCCTGCGCGCGCTGGCCGACGGGCGCCCCGCGCCGGGCGTGATCGGCGCCCACGACGCCCGCAGCGGCGCGGGCAAGGGCGTGGTGTTCCTGTACTCCGGTCAGGGCGCGCAGTGGGCCGGCATGGGCAAGGCCCTGCTGGCCGAGGAGCCCGCGTTCGCCAAGGCCGTCGACGAACTCGAACCGGCGTTCGTCGACAAGGTCGGGTTCTCGCTGCGCCAGACGCTGGAGACCGGTGAGCCGGTCGTCGGCATCGACCGCATCCAGCCCGTTCTGGTCGGAATGCAGCTGGCGCTGACCGAGTTGTGGCGGTCCTACGGCGTGGAACCCGACGCGGTGATCGGCCACTCGATGGGTGAGGCCACCGCCGCGGTGGTCGCCGGGGTGCTCACCCCGGCCGAGGGTTTCGACGTCATCGCCACCCGGACCCGGCTGATGAAGCGGTTGTCCGGGCAGGGCGCGATGGCGCTGCTCGAGCTCGACGCCCAGGCCACCGAGAAGCTGATCGCCGACCGGCCCGACGTGACGATTGCGGTGTACGCGTCGCCGAAGCAGACGGTCATCGCCGGCCCGCCCGAGCAGGTCGACGAACTCGTCGCCGCGGTCGACGCGCAGGGCAAGCTGGCCCGGCGCGTCGAGGTGGACGTCGCATCCCACCATCCGACGATCGACCCGGTGCTGCCCGAACTGCGGGAGGCGCTGGCCTACCTGAAGCCCGCGGCGCCGAAGATCCCGCTGGTCTCCACCGTCGCGTACACCGGTGCCGCGCCGATGTACTCGGCCGACTATTGGGCGGCCAACCTGCGCAACCCGGTGCGGTTCTCCCAGGCCGTGCACGAGGCCAGCGCCGACCACAGCAACTTCATCGAGATAAGCCCGCATCCGCTGCTGACGCATGCGATTTCGGACACCCTCGCCGCGCAGTCCACCAGCCGCAAGTACCACGTGGGGGCGACCGTGAACCGGGACCAGCCCGAGACGCTGGCCTTCCACGCGCAGCTGGCCGCGGTGCGTCCGCCGGCGGTGAAGGAGCCCGAGGGCGCCACCGGCGCGCTGGTGGACGTGCCGCCGACCGCGTGGCAGCATTCGCCGTACTGGATGGCGGATCGCTCTGCGACGCAGGGCTTTTCGGGTGCGCACCCGCTGCTGGGGTTGCACGTGGAGCTGCCGGCGGGCTCCGGTCATGTGTGGCAGTCCGACGTGGGTCTGCAGGCACATCCCTGGCTGGCCGACCACATCGTGCACGGGCTGGCGGTGATGCCGGGCGCCGGTTTCGCCGAGATCGCGCTGGCCGCCGGACGCGAGGCGCTGGGCCTGCCGGCGACCGGGGTCGAGGTGGCCGTCGAGGTCGAGCAGATGCTGCCGCTCGACGAGCGCACCAGGCTGACCACCCAGCTCTCCGGAGGTGAGGACGGCGCGCTGCGCGTCGAGATCCACTCGCGTTCCGATGCGGGCACCTGGACCCGGCACGCGGTGGGCTCGGTGAAAGCCGCCCAAGACGACGCGGTCCCGGCCAAGGTGGTGCCCGCCGCCGACGGCACGCCGGTGTCGCCGTCGGAGTTCTACGCCGCGGTGCGCCGCACCGGCGCCCACCACGCGCACGCGTTCGCCGCGCTGACCCGCATCGTGCGGTCGTCCGGCAAGGCCGACACCGAGATCGTGCTGCCCGACGAGGCCACCCCGCACCGCGGCATCGCGTTGCATCCGGTGATGCTCGACGCGGCGCTGCAGGGCCTGGCCGCCGCGATGAGCGACGAGACCCTGTCGGAATCCACCGATGTCACCTACCTGCCGGTCGGTTTCGGGTCGATCCGGGTGTACGGGCAGATCGGCAGGCGGGCCACGTGCCGCGCCGAACTGGTCGGCGTGGTCGAGGACAGCGGCGACGCGATGGGCCGCGTCACCCTCACCGACGACACCGGTACCGTGCTGGCCCAGGTCAACGACGTGCACCTGAAGCGCATCCAGCGCCGCACCGTGCCACTTCCGTTGTCGCAGAAGATCTTCGACTCGCGCTGGGTCGAATCTCCGGCCCCGGCCGGCAGCCCGGTCAGCGGAAGCTGGCTGGCGCTGGCCGACGGCGAGGCCGGGAAGGCCGGCGCACAGGAGTTCGCGAGCCGGTTCGGCGCCGACACCCGCCGGGTGATCACCGCCGACCTCGGCGACGAAGCCGCGGTGCGTGAGGCGTTCGCGACCGCGACGGCCGATCCCGACCTCCCGCCCGCCGGGGTGGTCGTGTTCACGACGAACCCGGCCTTCGACGGCGGCGACGCCGCCGGCGGCCTGGAGCACGCCCGGGACGTGATCTGGGGTGTGGCGGGCACCGTGCGCGCGATCGTCGGCAGCTGGCACGGCAAGGCGCCGCGGCTGTGGCTGGTGACCCAAGGCGGTTTGGTCGTCTCCGACGACGAAGGCGGCCAGGGCAATCCGGGCGCGAACAGCCTCAAGGGCCTGGCCCGGGTGCTGGCCTACGAGCATCCGGACCTCAAGACCACGCTGCTCGACACGGGCGGCGACGACGCGGCGCTGGTCACCGAGATCGAAACGAACGGCGCAGACGATGTGATCGCCTGGCGCGGCGGCACCCGGTTCGTCGAGCGGCTCTCCCGCGCCAGCCTGCCCGCCACCCCGGGACAGCTCGTGGTGCGCTCCGACGGTGCCTACGTCGTCACCGGCGCGCTCGGCGGTGTCGGCATGTCCGTGGTGCGCTGGCTCGTCGACAACGGCGCCGGCCGGCTGGTGCTCAACGGCCGCAGCGGGCCGTCCGACGAGGTGCAGTCGGCGCTCGACGAACTGTCGGGGCGCGCCGAGATCGTCGTCGTCACCGGAGACATCGCCGTCCCGGGCGTCGCCGAGCGGCTGGTCGCCGCCGCCGAAGAGACCGGAAAGCCGCTGCGCGGCGTGATCCACTCGGCCGCCGTGCTGGAGGACGAGATCTTCGTCGGCCTCACCCGCGAGAGCCTGGACAAGATCTGGGCCCCGAAGGCGGCCGGTGCGCTGCGCCTGCACGAGGTCACCGCCGACAAGGACCTCGACTGGTGGGTGGGCTTCTCCTCGATCGTGTCGCTGCTGGGATCTCCCGGCCAGGCCGCGTACGCGTGCGCGAACGCATGGCTGGACGGGCTGGTCGCGTGGCGCCGTGCGGCGGGGCTGCCGGGGATCGCGATCAACTGGGGCCAGTGGGCCGACGTGGGTCTGGCCAGCACGCTGCGGTTCTCGGTGCTCGACCCGATCACCCCGGCCGAGGGCGTCGACGCGCTCGGCGGCGTGATGGCCGCCGGCTTCTCGCGGGTGGGCATCGCCCGGCTGCGGCTGGACCGCGCCGCGGCGGCGTTCCCGGAGATCCACCAGATCGGCTTCTTCGCCGACCTGGTGGGTGAGCTGCAGACCGACGACGTCGACGAGGACTGGGGCGGCGCCGAGGCGCTCAAGGCGCTGGACGCCGCCGAGGTCAACCGGGTCGTGGTGGCGCGGCTGCGTCGCCGTATCTCGGCGATCATGGGCTACTCCGACGACAGCGCGGTCGACGTCGCGCAGCCGCTGACCGAGCTGGGTCTGGATTCGCTGATGGCGGTCCGGATGCGCAACACCATCCGCGGCGACTTCGGCGTGGAGCCGCCGGTGGCTCTGCTGCTGCAGGGCGCTACGCTGTCCGATCTCGCGCTCGATCTGATCCGTCAGCTCGGGCTCGAGGAGCAGGAGTCTGCCGAGCGCCCGAACGCCCTGCGCGAACGGGCACAACAGCGGGCCGCGGCGCGGCAACGAGCCGCATCGCGGCGGAAAGTGGGACCACGATCGTGACCAGCGGTGCCTTGAACAACGCCGACGAACATGACCGAGAGTTGCCTGACAATGCGATCGCGGTCATCGGCATGGCCGGCAAGTTCCCGGGCGCGGGGTCGGTGTCGGAGTTCTGGCGCAACCTGCGGGGCGGAGTCGAGTCGATCGTCGACCTCTCCGAGGACGAGCTGCTCGCCAACGGTGTGACCGAGAAGGCGCTGTCCAACCGCGGCTACGTGCGGCGGGCCGGGCTGATGCCGGGTATCGAGGAGTTCGATGCCGACTTCTTCGGCTTCACGCCGTACGCGGCGCGGATGCTCGATCCGCAGCACCGGCTGTTCCTGCAGGCGGTGTTCCACGCGCTGGAAGACGCCGGCTACGACCCGAAGGAGCTGGAGTCCACCGTCGGCGTGTTCGGCACCAGCAGCTCGAGCGGCTACCTGCTGCACAACCTGATGTCGAACTTCGACCCGATGTTGGTGATCGGGCAGGGCGCCAGCTTCGAGATGGTCAACCTGTCGCTGCAGAACGACAAGGACCACCTGGCCACCCGGGTGGCCCACCAGTTCGACTTCCGCGGCCCGGCGCTGTCGGTGGCCACGGCGTGTTCGTCGTCGCTGGTGGCGGTGCACCTGGCCTGTCAGTCCATCCTCAACGGCGAGTGCGACATCGCGCTGGCCGGCGGTTCCTCGCTGCGCATCCCGCACCACGTCGGTTACTGGTACGAGCAGGGCGCGATGGTCTCGCCGACCGGACAGTGCCGCCCGTTCGACGTGCGGTCCGACGGCACGATCTTCGCCAGCGGCGTCGGTGTGGTGGTGCTCAAGGCCCTGGCCGACGCCGTCGAGGACGGCGACCACATCCACGCGGTGATCCGCGGTTCGGCGCTGAACAACGACGGTTCGACCAAGATGACCTACGCCGCGCCGAACGCGCTGGGCCAGGCCGAGGTCATCGCCGAGGCGCACGCGATCGCCGGGGTGGACGCGTCGACGATCACCTACGTGGAGACCCACGGCACGGGCACCCCGCTGGGTGACCCGATCGAGATCGAGGGGCTGCGCCAGGCGTTCGATCTGGCCGAGGAAACCCGTAGCGCGCCTTGCTATCTGGGCTCGGTGAAGTCCAACATCGGCCACCTGGAGACCGCCGCGGGCATCGCGGGCCTGATCAAGGCGATCCTGTGCCTGGAGCACAAGGCGATCCCGGCCACGCTGCACTACACCAGTCCGAACCCCGAGTTGCACATCGACCGCGGACCGTTCCGCATCCGCAGCCAGGACGGGCCATGGGAATCCGACGGCATCCGCCGCGCGGGTGTGAGCTCGTTCGGTGTCGGCGGCACCAACGCCCACGTCATCCTCGAAGAGGCGCCGTACACCCCGGCGCCGGCGCCCGCGCCGTCCCGGCCGCAGGTGCTGGTGCTGTCGGCGCGCACCGAAGAGGCCCTCGACCAGTCGCGGGCGGCGCTGGCGGCTCACCTTGCCGCGTCGGACGAGGCCGGTGACGAGGTCAGCCTGCCCGACGCCGCGTACACGCTGAACCGCCGGCGCAAGGAGCCGCTGCGGCTCGCCGCCGTGGTGCACGATGCGGCCGATGCCGCGACGGTGCTGTCGGCCTCTCACTCAGACGGGGCGACCGACAACGTGTTCGTCGGCCAGGCGGTGTCCGACGCCGACGGCTCGGCTGAGCGGGTCGCGTTCCTGTTCCCGGGGCAGGGCGCCCAGCACGTCGGCATGGCCCGCGGGCTGTACGACAGCGAGCCGGTGTTCGCCCGCCACTTCGACGAGTGCGCGAGCGCGTTCAGCGACGAGATGGGTTACGACCTGCGCGCCGAGATCTTCGACGGGGTGGGCCGCAACCTGGAGCACACCGACCGGGCCCAGCCGGCGCTGTTCACCGTCGAGTACGCGCTGGCCAGGCTGGTGCAGTCCTACGGTGTCGAACCGGCGATCATGGCCGGGCACAGCATCGGCGAGTACCCGGCGGCCACCATCGCCGGCGTGTTCGACCTCGACACCGCGGTCAAGGTGGTGTCCAAGCGCGCCAAGCTGATGCACGCCGCCCCGCGCGGGGTGATGGTCGCGGTGCCGCTGAGCCCTGCGGCGGTCGCCGAACACCTGACGCCGGACGTCGACGTCGCGACAATCAACGATCCGGGCAGCTGCGTGGTGGCCGGCAGCGAGGACGCGATCCGGACCTTCCAGGCCGCGCTGGCCGAGAAGGGCGTCGCGGCCCGGCGGGTGCGCACCTCGCACGCGTTCCACTCCCGGCTGATGGATCCCGTCGTCGCCGAGTTCGGCGCCTTCCTGTCCGGGGTGACGCTGCGCGAACCCCAGATCCCGTTGCTGTCCAACATCACCGGGACCACGATGACGGCGGCCGAGGCCACCAACCCGGCGACGTGGGCCCGCCAGATCCGGGCCACCGTCCGCTTCGCCGACGAGCTCGACGCGCTGCTGACCGCGCCGGACCGCGTGCTGGTCGAGGTGGGCCCCGGCGGCACGCTGACGTCGTCGGCCGGGCGCCACCCGAAGTGGGGTGAGCGCCACCGCGCCGTGCGGCTGATGCGGCACCAGGCGCAGAACCGCAACGACCACGACACGTTCCTGCTCGCGCTGGGCCAGCTGTGGGCGGCCGACGTCGAGGTGGACTTCGACCAGGGCACCGAGGCACAGCACACGCTGGTCACGCTTCCCGGTTATCCGTTCGCCAAGCAGCGTCACTGGGTGGAGCACAACGCCAACGCCGCGTGGCTGGCCGGCGGAGCCGGCGGCAACGGGATGACCGCCGCGGCGGCCTCGGCCGGTGCGGCCCCCGCGGCGGCCGGCGGCGGGTCGACGGTGGAAGCCAAGCTGCAACGCATCTGGGGGCAGTGCCTGGGCCTGTCGAACATCGACCGCAACGCGAACTTCTTCGAGATCGGCGGCGACTCGCTGATCGCGATCAGCGTCGCGATGACCGCGGGCCACGAGGGCCTGGACCTGACGCCGCAGGATCTCTACGAGAACCAGACGGTGTCGTCGCTGGCCAAGGTGCTCACCGCGCGCTACGCCGAGGGCGGCCTGGCCCGCCAGACGCTCGACGATGCGGTGCACCCGCCGGTCCCGCCGAACGTGGCGTACTTCCTCGAGCACGGCCTGCGCGACATCGGACGCTGGCGCATCCCGGTGATCCTCGGGCTGCGCCCCGATGTCGGCGAGGACGACGTACGCGCGGTGCTGACCGCGGTCACCGACGCCCACGACGCGCTGCGCGTACACCTGGTGGAGCGGGCCGGCACCTGGGATCAGCGCATCGCCGAGCCCGCCGAGTTCACCGAGCTGGTTTCCCGGCAGCTGCCCGACGGGGTGGCCCAGGGCAGCCCGCAGGAGCGGGAGGCGGTGCTGGCGTTCCTCGACGAGCAGGTGCGCGAGCACCAGGTGGTGGTGCCGCTGACCGCGACGTTCATCCGCGGCGCGGCCGGCAGTGCGTCGTATCTGGCGCTGAGCCTGCACGGCATCGCCGGCGATGACGTATCGCGCGACGTGCTGCTCACCGACATCTTCACCGCGTTCAGCCAGCGGATGGCCGGCGAGGAGATCGCGCTGGCGCCCGTCCCGGCGTCGTGGCGGGAATGGTCGCAGCGCTGCGCGGGGCTGGCCAGCCATCCGGCGGTGCTCGACAGCCGCGACTACTGGTTCGAGACCGCGCGCAGGTCTACGCTCAGCGTGGCCGGGCCGGAACCGGGTGAGCGTCCCGGCGCCGACGACGTGGCCCGGATGTCGACCGCGCTGTCGGCGACCGAGACCGGCGAGATCGACGACGCCCGGCGGCGGTTGCGCCTCCCGGTCGAGGAGATCCTGCTGGCCGCCCTCGGCCGTGCGGTCGCCGCGACGGTAGGAGAGGGCGCGGTGACCGTCGATCTCGGCGGCCGCGGCCGCTCGGTGCTCAAGCCGGACGTCGACCTGCAGCGCACGGTGGGTTGGTTCACCACCGTCCACCCGGTGGTGTTGTCGGCGTCCACGCACCGTTCGGCCACCCAGTCCCTCGACGAGGTGCGGGAGACGCTCAAGGCGGTTCCGCACTACGGCATCGGCTACGGCCTGCTGCGCTACCTGTACGCGCCGACCGCGCGCGTGCTGGGTGCCGACCGTCCCGCCGACATCCTGTTCTCGCATGTCGGCACCATCCCGGACGTGCCGGCCGAGCAGCCCGACGACGCCCCGGTGCGGTTCGACTCGGACACGGCCATGCCGATCCGCGACGCGCTGCCCGGGCTCGGGCACGCGCTGGAGCTGCGGGTCTACCGCACCGGCGGAGTGCTGCACCTGGATTGGTGGTATGACAGCCGCCGGCTCGGGCCCACCGATGTGGAATCCTTTGCCCGGCAGTACTCGACGGCGCTCCTGGAGGTCACCCGGGATGCGCTCGCCGAGGAGGAGAGCGACGCGGCCGGCGACGAGCTGGCGCTGGTCGATCTGTCGTGAGCGGTTTTCAGGAGAGCGCATGACCAGGTCCGACAAGGCGGTGGTCGTCGCCGGCATCAAGAAGTCCTTCGGCTCCGTCCAGGCGCTGCGCGACGTCAGCTTCGAGGTCGAGCGGGGCGAGGTGCTCGGTCTGCTCGGCCCCAACGGGGCCGGCAAGACCACCACCGTGAATATTCTGTCCACGTTGATCAAGCCGGACAGCGGACGCGCGCTCATCGCCGGCCACGACGTCGTCAGCGACCCCTCCGGCGTGCGGCGGGCGTTGATGCTGACCGGCCAGCACGCCGCGCTGGACGATTTGCTGACAGGTCGCGAGAACCTGCTGATGTTCGGGCGGCTGCAGGGTCTGACCAAGAAGGTGGCCAAGCAGCGGGCCCAGGAACTGCTGGAGCAGTTCGACCTGGTGCAAGCCGGTGACCGGCCCGTCGGCAACTACTCGGGCGGCATGAAGCGCCGCATCGACATCGCCTGCGGGCTGGTGGTGCGCCCGGAGGTGGTGTTCCTCGACGAGCCGACCACCGGCCTGGACCCCCGCAGCCGGCAGGCGATCTGGGAACTGGTCACCGACTTCAAAGAGGCCGGGATCGCCACGCTGCTGACCACGCAGTACCTCGAGGAGGCCGACCTCCTCAGCGACCGCATCATCGTCATCGACAAGGGCACCGCGATCGCCGAGGGCACCGCCGACCAGCTCAAGGAGCGCACCGGGGGCACCTACTGCGAGATCGTGCCCCGCCAGCTCGGCGACATTCCCGAGGTCGCCCGCATCCTCGGTCCGTTGCTGCCCGCCGCGAACCGCGCCGCGATCAGCGACTCCTCGGACCGGATCTCGATGCCGGCGCCGGACGGACCCAACACGCTGATGCAGGCGCTGCACCTGCTCAGCGAACACCACATCGAGCTGATGGACATCGCGCTGCGCCGGCCGTCCCTCGACGAGGTGTTCCTGGCGCTGACCGGGGACAGCACCCGCGGCCGGGACGGCCAGTCCGACGACCTCGTGGCCGCGGACGCGTCCGCGTGATCGACCAGTCCGCCATCCCGACGGCTGCCCGGCCGCCGGTCTCCGCGGTTCAGCAATGGTGGGTGCTCACCGTCCGGATGATCACTCCGACGCTGCGCAACGGGGAGCTGGCCACCCAGATCGTCGGCTCGATCGTGTTCACCATCGGCTACTACCTGCCGCTCAAACAGATGATGGGCGCGGTGCAGCCGCTGAGCAGCTACGCGCAGTACCTGACGCCGCTGATCGTGCTGCAGGCGATCTGGTTCGCCGCGATCTCGGCGGCGTTCCGCTCGGCGACCGACTCGGTCCAGGGCATCAACCGCCGCTTCCGGGCGATGCCGATCCCGGCGATCACCCCGCTGGCCTCCCGGATGACCGCCAGCATGTACCGCTGCTGTGTGGCGCTGGTGGTCTCGGTGGCGTGCGGCCATGTGATCGGCTTCCGGTTCGACAACGGCGTGCCGGGCCTCGTCGGCTTCGTCGCGCTGGTGCTGCTGATCGGCGCCGCGCTTGCGCTGATCGGCGACCTGATCGGCATCGCGACCCAGAATCCGGAGGCGACCGCGCCCATGATGCTGATCCCGCAGCTGACGCTCGGGCTGGCGTCGGTGGGTCTGCAGCCGGTCGAACGGTTCCCGGACTGGATCCAGGGCTTCGTCCGCAATCAGCCGCTGTCGCAGTGGGTCTACGCGCTGCAGGCCCTGGCCGGTGACAGCTCCGGTGCCGCGCCGGAGGCGAACTGGTCGGTGCTGTTCCCGGCGGTCGCGTGGGCGGTCGGCTGCATCGTCGTGGCGCTCACCCTGCACCTGTGGGTGACCAGGAAACGGCGGTCGGAATGACGCTGGAATCCTCGGAGCCCCTGGTGACCGCCCCGTACCGTCCCGGTGGCAGGCACCGCCGGGAGAAGATCTGGGAGAACTCGCCGAAGCGGCTGCTGCCGCAGGTAGGTGTGCTGACCTGGCGCATCCTGCGCCGCTGGAGCCGCGACCCGGCCACGCTCGTGCAGTCCTTCGTGATGCCCGCGGCGTTCCTGGTGGCCCTGGACATCGTGCTGGGCGACGTGCTCGAAGAGGTCACCGGGCACAGCGGCCTCTACGGCCAGGTGCCGCTGGTCGCCCTGGTCGGCGGAATGACGGGGGCGATCATCGGCGCGGTCGGCATCATGCGCGAGCGGGAAGTCGGGTTGCTGTCGCGCTTCTGGGTCGTCCCCGTGCACCGGGCCGCGGGCCTGCTGTCGCGGCTGGCCGCCGACTTCGTCCGCATCGTGGTGATCACGCTGGTGGTGATGTGCGTCGGCCTGGCTCTCGGGTTCCGGTTCGAACAGGGCGTCCTCGCCGCGATCCTGTGGGTGTTCATGCCCGCGCTGTTCGGGGTCGCGTTGTCGGCGGCGGTGCTGACGCTGGCACTGTTCTCGTCGAACACGATAGTGCCGCAGGCCACCGAGATCGTCATCGCGATGCTGATGTTCTTCTCGATCGGGTTCGTGCCCCTGGACCAGTACCCGGAATGGCTGCAACCGATCGTCGAGCATCAACCGGTCAGCTATACGATCGAGGCCATGCGGGGCCTGTCCCTGGAGGGCCCGATCGCCGAGCCCGTGCTGTTCTCGGTGTTGTGGGCGGCCGGGATCGCCGCGGTGTGCGCGGTGCCCCTGGCGATCGGATACCGCAAGGCCAGCAAGCGTGGCTGACGGGCCCGTGAGACCCACCGAGACCGATACCTTGACCCCGGGAGTCTGACACTGATGTTTCCTTCATCGGGCATCCGCAAGCTCGCGCGCAGCGAGGAGATGTTCGCCGAGACGCACAACTTCATCGGCCTGGCGGCGCACGTGAAAGGCCCGATGGACGCCGACGCGCTGTCGGACGCGTTCGATCTGCTGCTGCAGGCCCATCCGGTGCTCGGCGGGCATCTGGAGCAGCTGCCCGACGGCAAGTGGGAGATCGTGCTCGACGACCTGATGCACCCCGGCATCGAAGTGGTCGAACTGTCCGGCGACGCGCCCGCGCCGCCGCTGCTGTTCGACCAGACCGTGTCGCTGGTGCATCTGCGCCTGACCGTCCGCGACGGCGTCGCCCAGCCGACGCTGTACATCCACCACAGCCTGGCCGACGGCCACCACCAGTTCAGCCTCGTCGAGGAACTGTTCTCCACCTACACCGACCTCGTCACCACCGGCACCGCCAAACCGATCCAGGTGCACCCGGCGCCGGAACCGCTGGAGGTGATCCTGGCCAACCGCGGCGTGGAGAAGCGCACCCGCTCCGGCCTGGAACGGCTGCTGGCCGCGATGTTCGTCTACGACCTGCCGCCGTCGCGGCGCGCCCCGTCGGAGGTCAATCCGGTTCTGCCGCAACTGGTCCCGATGGCGTACTGCACGCTCTCCGAACAGGACACCGAGAAGATCATCGCGTTCTGCCGGGCCAACAAACTGGGCCTGAACAGCCTGCTGTCGGCGGCCGTGCTGATGGCCGAGTGGAATGTGCGCAACACCCCGAACATCCCGGTGCCGTACGTGTACCCGGTGGACCTGCGCTACCTGTTGTCACCGCCGGTGTCGGCCACCGAGAGCACCAACCCGGTGGGCATCGCGACCTATCTGGCCGAGATCGAGGCGGGCACCGACATCGCCGAGCTGGCCCGCGACATCAACGACACGTACAAGAAGGACATCGCCGAAGGCGTGATCCAGCAGAGCTTTCTGCACTTCAGCCCGCAATACGTGGGCAACCCGCCCGGCCTGCCCGACGTCGTCATGTTCACCGACAACGGCATCGTGCCCCCGCTGCGCACCCCGCCGGACATGGAGGTGGCCGCCAGCCACGGCGAGTTCTACTTCGCCGTGGGCGCGGGCATCGAGATCTACACCAGCAAGATCTTCAACGGGCAGTTGATGATCGAATACCACTCGCACGGCCCCGACCGTGAGAAGTCCGTCGCGGCGATCGAGACGCAGCTTCGGGGCGTCGTGGCCAAGCGCTCCGGTGCCGGCTGACCGGTCAGGCCTGCCGGGTGGGGTCCCCGTACGCGTAGCGGTGGTACTGCAGTGCGTTGCGCAGCGGCGGCAGCGCCCGCACCGCACGCTTGGCCGCCTGCAGCCCCTTACCCGTCTTGGCGTAGGTCTCGGCGTCGAAAAACGTTGTGGCGGCGAGCAACCGGATGTCGGGCAGCTTGCCGAGGATGTCCTGCGGGTCGTTGACCGCCCAGTACAGCACCGAGCCGGAGGTGCGCACCAGCGACTGCGTCTTCTGCGATTTGATGGCCAGCCAGTTGAAGAAGTCGATCTGCAGTTCGCCGACGCCGAAGCGGTCGACGAAGCGGCGCAGCAGCGCGATGCCCTCGTCCTCGGTCAGGTACATGCTGATGCCCTCGGCGATCAGCAGCGTGGGCCGGTCGGCCGGGATCTCGTCGAGCCAGTTCGGCTCGGTCGCCGGGGTCGCGATGAGCTGGTAGTTGGGCCGGCTGGGATAGATCTGCTCGCGCAGCGCGATCACCTCGGGGAAATCCACGTCGTACCAACGGACGTCGGGTCCGGGGTCGACGCGGAACACGCGGCAGTCCAGGCCGCAGCCGAGGTGCACGACGGTGCACTCGGGGTGGGCGGTGATGAACTCGCGGACCCATCGGTCGTAAAGCGCGGTGCGGACCGTGAACAGCGGAGCCCACTTCGGGGTGATCTCCAGTTCACGCCAATCGAAGTCGAGCTTGTCGATCGCGGCCTTGGCGAACCGGTCGCCCAGGATGGGACGGTCGAAGTCGGCGTCGAGGGCCTTCAGGTACAGGGTCGACAGCATGGTCTTCGCCGGGCCAGTGAGGTCGACCGGAACTTTGTTGCTCACGTGTGTGAGGCTATTCGCAAAGGGCCCGGCGTGGCACGTCGGGTCGACGATGATGACGAGAGGATGGGCCGACCGTGACTCAATCGGGTCCGCCGCGGGTGCTGATGCTCTACTACAGCTACACGGGACAGTCCAAGAAGGTTCTCGACGCCGCCGCCGACGTGTTCCGCGACCGGGGATACGAGGTGACCGAGGCGCCGATCGAATTCACCGACCCGCGCTACGCGCAGCGATTCTCCCGGTTCCCGATGCACCGGGTGTGGCCGGAGTTCATCGGCATGCTGCCTGCGCAGACGCTGCAGCGCACCGGCGACATCCGCACCCCCGACGCGGTGCGGCGCAACGACTACGACCTGATCTGCATCGGTTCGCCGACCTGGTGGGACACCGTGTCGATGCCGCTGCGATCGTTCCTGAAGTCACACGAGGCGCGGAATCTGCTGGACGGCAAGCGGTTCGCGGTCTTCGTGGTGTGCCGGCGCAAGTGGCGCAAGAACCTCGCAGGGGTGCGAAAGCTCGCCGAGAGCAAGGGCGGCCGCTACGTCGACGGCATCCACTTCACCTACCCGGGCGGGGAACTGCCGTCGATGCTGTCGCTGACGAGTTATCTGGGGTCGGGGGAGTACAAGGACCGCTACCTGGGTGTGAAGCTGCCCCCCACCAACATCAACGACGAGCATCTGGAGGAGTCGCGGCGCTTCGCGGCCCGTGTCGCCGACAAGGCGTTCGGCAAGCAAGCGCGGGGGAACTGAGGCCGTGCCCCGTTCCTTCGACGTGACGACCGAGGCTGCCGCCGGGGTCGCCGACGTGCTGGCGGCGTTCGCCGAACGCGACTACTGGCTGGCCCGGCTGGCCGCCTACGGCGGCGACTCGATGCACCTGGATGCGCTGGACGCCGATGCCGGCGGCACCGTGGTGGTGCGCACCACCCAGGATCTGCGCCAGGACATGCTGCCCGGCGCGATCGCGCGGATGCTGCCCGGTGACACCAAGATCATGCGGACCGAGACGTGGCGGCCGGCCGTCGACGGGCGCGCGCAGGGCGACTTCACCATCACCGCACGCGGGGTGCCCAGTTCGGGCTCGGGCACGATGGTGCTCGCGCCGGTCGCGGCGGGATCGAGCCTGCGGGTCAGCGGCACCCTCGAGGTCCGGATCCCGGTGGTCGGCGGACGCATCGAACGCTACGTCGCCGACCTGATCGGCAGGGAGGTGCCGCAGATGCAGCTGTTCACCGCCGAGTGGATCCACGGGAGGGCCTGAGCGTGCCGGAACCGATTCCGACCACGGCCGAGGCGCTGGCCCGGCTGGACATGCCGTTGGTCGAGGCGATGATGACCCAGCGGGCGATCCGCCGGGTGCTGCCGGATCCGGTCGACGACGAGATCGTGCTGAAGTGCCTGGAGCTGGCGCTGCGGGCGCCCACCGGCGCCAACGGGCAGAATTGGGAATTCGTCGTGGTCAAGGATCCCAAGATCAAGCGCAAGCTGCAGCGCCGCTACCGGCTGGCGTGGCGGGTGTTCCACCGCACCTCGATCCGCGACATCGCATCCTATGACGAGGAGATGGCCAAGAGCGTGCGGGCCATCGAATGGCAGCTCGAGCACTTCCATGAGATTCCGGTGCTGGTCATCGCGTGCCTGCGGCTGTCCGCCCGCGACGGCAAGGTGCCGTATGTGCCGATGCCGCATGCGGCGGCGTCGGCGTTCTTCGGCTCGATCTACCCCAGCGTGCAGAATTTGTTGCTGGCAGCGCGGTCGATGGGGCTGGGCGCGTCGCTGATCACGTTGCCGCTGTGGAGTCTGACGTCGGCGCGCCGGGTACTGAAATTGCCTACGGAAGTAACGCCGTGCGCCGTGGTCCCGCTGGGTTGGCCCCGGGGCCGATACGGTCCTACCACGCGTAGACCCGTCGACGAAGTTGTCCATCTGGACCGCTACGGCAATCGGGCCTGGTTCGGGCCGAATCGGACGAAAACGCACTGAACGTATTGACGTAGCCGTCACGATTTGCGGTTCGACACGCGGTGTTTGCACTTTGCTAGACAATGCGGTTGCTGGTCGGTTACGTTCCTTGCCGTTGGGGGACAGCATTTTCACAGACTTCGAAGGGGGCGTCATGCCTGCTGCCGTTAAGCCGTACATCACGGCGGGCGTGGCGCTGGTGGGGGCCAGCGTCATTTCCGTCACTCCGATCGCACCGCAGGTGATCGCCGAACGCGCGACCGATCGGTACGTCGCTCTGACCGCGGCGGCGAGCAACATCTGCGACAGCGAGCCCACGTCGGCGCTGTGCACCGACACGGGGGCCTCGGATGTCGCGGTGACCAACAGTGCGGTGTTCGGCGACTCCTCGCTGCTCTACATCCCGGGCAATCTGTTCAACGCGGTGTTGAGCATCCCGGCATGGGAGATCCAGGCGATGGACCGGCTGGCCGACGCGATGATCGGCACCGGCAGCTGGCAGGTGTGGGGGCCCACCAACGTGTTCGGCTTCGACGAGTGGGATCCGCCGAAGCTCAAGGCGTTCATCGACGTGCTGATGCCGTTCCAGCCGTTCTCGTCGGTGCTCGGTGAGCAGATGAGCGTGTGGGCGCAGGCCAACCTGCCGATGAACTCCGGCTGCGCCGGCACGCCCGGGGCATGCCCCGACATGAGCATGCTGCTCGCCGGCATGTTCAAGGTCCCGGTGTCGCAGCTGTACGAGGGTTACACGTTCCCCGAAGCGGGTGAGCAGGGCTCGACCAACCCGTTCGACGGCTCGATCGTGCCGTGGGCCGGCACCACCGTGAAGCTGGAACCGTGGGGTCCGTTCAAGAACTCCTGGGAGTGGCTGACCACCCCGCCGAAGCCGGTGGCCAGCGTGCCGCTGTCCGATTTCATCCGGGTGCCCCTCAAGCTCGCCAAGTCCCTGTTCGACGCTTTCAACCCGTTCGTCCAGAACAGCAGCATCTTCAATCCGCGCAACGGGCTGCTGGCCGTGGTGGCCAAGGCGCTGGCGCCGCTGTTCTGCAAGAGCTGCGATCTGGACAACCTGTACGACAACCCGTGGCTGGGCGAGAATTACGAGCCGCATCCGCCGCTTCCGGAAGACGTGACAGGCGATGCGGCCCAGTCGGACGGTGACTCCGACGAGTCGGGCTCCGGCGCCGATCCCGCGCTGCAGCCGCAGGGGGCCACTCCGGAGCCGGACGAGCAGCAGACCGATCCCGAGTCCGCGGCCGTCACCAGCCTGCTGAAGAAGTTCCAGGCCGCAGGCGCCGAGGATTCGGCTGCCGGGGACGCCGGCGAGGAGCCCGCGGAGGGTGCCGGCGAGGAACCGGCCGAGGAGCCCGCGGAGGAGCCGGCCGAAGAACCGGTCGACGAGGCCGAGGGCGCCGACGACTCCGACGAAGGCGCCGGCAAGCACCGCCTCGACGAGGGGGACGACTCAGCGTCGGTGCAGTCCATCAAGGACAAGGTGGAGGCCGAGAAGGACGCCCCCGAAGACACCGACACCAAGGACACCAAGGACGCCGGCGACTCGGGTTCTGAGGATTAACCGCGGGGACGACTAA
Source organism: Mycobacterium sp. ZZG (assembly GCF_054786995.1). Lineage (NCBI taxonomy): Bacteria > Bacillati > Actinomycetota > Actinomycetes > Mycobacteriales > Mycobacteriaceae > Mycobacterium > Mycobacterium sp. ZZG. Next base: position 169,332 of record NZ_JBTBFV010000001.1, on the reverse strand, counting down.
CCGCGGCGCGCTGCGGCTTTCCGCAGCGCGGGCAGCAGCAGTGCGCGCGGGGTGAAACGCCCGCCGAGTCCGGTCAGTTTCGGCATCAGCCCGGGCACGACGAGGCGCTTGCCCTCGCGCATCGCCGCGATACCGGCTTCGGCGACGTCCTCGACCGAGACCGCAACCTTGCCGCCCGGCGGTCGTTCGCCGGCGATCTCCCACCATTCGGTCGGGACCGGTCCGGGGCACAGCGCGGAGCAGGACACGCCGGTGCCGTGCAGACCTTCGTGCACGGCCTCGGAGAACGTCTGCACGTAGGCCTTGGTCGCCGAGTACACCGCGGCGCCGGGGAGCGGTTGAAAACCGGCGATCGAGCCGATGTTGAGTACCGCTCCACTACCGCGCCGGATCATCTCGGGCAGCGCGGCGTGGGTGAGCTCGGTCAGCGCGAGGACGTTGACGATCACCTGGTCGCGTTCCCGCTCCGGGGGGAGGTGCTGGAGCAGCCCGTTGGTGCCGAACCCCGCGCTGTTCACCAGCCCCGCCACCGACCCGGCGCGCAGCCGCTCCACCGCCTCGGCGCGGCCGGATTCGGCGTTCAGATCCAGCGGTAACACCTCCACCGAAATCGAACGGACACTTCGCAATTCGTCGGCCAGCGCGTCGAGCCGGTCACGTCGTCGCGCGATCAGCGTGAGGTGGTGGCCCCGCCGGGCCAACCCACGGGCGATGTGTTCGCCGATTCCCGACGAAGCGCCGGTGATCACGACGGTGGTGCCTGGACTGGGCTGGGCAAGGCTCATGGGCGGCGATAGTACCCAGGCCGCCGTATACGCTGAGCGCGATGCTGGAGGTAATCGACAAGGGATCGGTCAGCGAATCTCACCCGGTCCCACTGCTGTTCGTCCACGGGGCCTGGCACGCGGCGTGGTGCTGGGACGAGCACTTCCTGGACTTCTTCGCCGGACGGGGCTACCGGGCGCTCGCGGTGAGCCTGCGCGGGCACGGCGGCAGCGGCACCGACAAGAAGCTCAAGGATCTGACCTTCGAGGATTTCATCGCCGACATCACCGCCGCCGCGGACACGTTGCCGACGCGTCCGGTCATCGTCGGACATTCGATGGGCGGGGTGCTGGTCCAGAAATACCTGGAGAGCCGCGACGCGCCGGCCGCGGTGTTGATGGCGTCCATGCCCCCGACAGGTTCGCTGCGGTCCGGGCTGCGGTGGATCAAAAGTCACCCGTGGCATTTCGCCAAGCTGACGGTGACCGGAAGATCACTGCCCTATGTCAGCACACCCGCGCTGGCCAGAGAGCGGTTCTTCTCCCCGAACACGCCGGAATCCGTCGTGTGCCACTACGCGGGACGCCTGCAGGAGGAGAGCGCCCGGATGGGGCTCGACGGTCTGGTGAAGCGGCCACGTCCGGACCGGGTGCACGCCCCGGTGCTCGTTCTCGGCGCCGCCGAGGACGGCGCGGTGACCCGGGACGAAGTGCGGGCGACCGCCGCGGCGTACGGTACCGACGCGCACTTCTTCCCGGCGATGGGGCACAACATGATGCTCGAGGCCGGGTGGAGGGATGTCGCCGGCCGCATCGACACCTGGCTGCGCGACCGCGGACTGTAGACACCGGCTTTGCCGCCCGCCTGCCCCGCGATTGCCACACCCATAATGACGCCGGCGTCAGCAAACGGCCCGGCGGACCCTCGCCCGCTGTGGGCCGCGGCGTCCGGCCACGGCGCGCAGCGTGCATCGACCGTCCCGACGTCCGGCGCCGGGGACCCTCGACGGGGTGGCCGCGCGGGCTGCGGCATATCGGTGGGGCCCGCCGCCGGACACTCCGTAGAGCATGCTCCTGGCGGTCGCCGCGCTGTGGGGAAGCGGCCATTCCGGGGCGCGAACCCCCGCCACCCTCCGATGTGTGATCAAAAATGTTGCCGGACAACCTATTTGCGGGCGTCCCGAGCGGGCGGGGCGGCAGAGCCGGTGCGGCCCCCAGACGCGCGGCGCACCGGCTCCGACCGCGGCGCGACACGCCGGTCCACGCTCCGCGAGCCGGCCGGAGAAGCGCGTCGCGGTGTTCAGCAAGCCTGCCCGCAGCCCTGCAATACGGCCTCTGCGACGTCGGTCCAGGGGGCGTTTCCGCATGAAGAACATGGTGCCGCCAGGCCGCCTCGCCGCCGGCACAAACGCCGCGAATCTGGCTGCCGGCCGCGCAACCGCGGCAGCGCTGGAGGAGGGTTTGCTGATCCGTCTACCAAATCGAGACCTTTGGGGTATTCTCCCTTCGTCAGGGATCGTGCCTACCGTGCAGCTTTGACAGATCGACGCCCCCGGGGGCCGGTCACACGCGACGTGCGTCGCCGGTGATTGCCCAGGTGGCGCCGTTTTGCGAGGGCACCGGGGGCGTATTGGTCGGCGCGCGTCCCCGCACGATGCCAACTGCGTGATCCCGCCCTTTCCGGGCGGGATCATCTGCACCTCAGGAAAGGGACGTTAGTGAATCGAGCGACGAAGACGGCGCTGACGGCGGCTCTGCCGTTCATGATGCTGCCGCTCACCGTTGCCGGACCGCTGCCCACGGCCGCCGCTGCGGCCGTCGAGCTGCCCCCCGGTCCGGCCACCGTCCTGCACACCGGTCCGACCCCGTGGTCCACACCGACCAACTTCGGCGGGATCATCTGCGAGCTGGAGCGCGAGTGCCGCGAGGTGTACTACCAGTACGTGATGCCGCTCGGGACGTTCGAGCCGGGGCTGGCCGAGAACGTCAAGACGATGAACTTCGCGCTGAACAACACCGAGGGCAACAAGGTCGCCTACGGGTTCAGCGGCGGCGCACGCGTGGTCTCCAAGTGGCTGGAGGACAACGCCGACTCCACCGCGATCTCGCCCGAGGAACTGTCGGTCCTGCTCGTCGGCAACGGCGGGCGAAAGTACGGCGGCATCAACGGCTGGTTCTACCGCGACTCGCTGATGACCCCCACCGACACCCCGTTCTCGGTGACCGACGTGGCGCGGGAGTACGACCCGATCGCCGACTTCCCGGACAACCCGTTCAACCTGCTCGCGCTGGCCAACGCCATCTCGGCGTTCGGCAACGTGCACATGAAGTACTCCGAGGCCGACCTCAACGCGCCGGGCAACTATGTCTGGACCGAGGGCAACACCACCTACGTCTTCATCCCCACCGCCCAACTGCCGCTGCTGGCGGGGCTGCGCACCTGGGGGATGGGCGCGCTGGCCGACCAGCTGGAAGCACCGCTGCGGGCGATCATCGACAAGGCCTACAAGCGAGACTACCTGGCGGACGCCGAGGTCATCGGCGAGTCGGACGACGAGGACGACGCCAACCCGGTGCAGCCGGTCGCCGCGGCGATCCCGACCGGCCCGGGCGAGGCCTGCTCGGGCTACAACACCGACGGCTGTGACATCGAGAAGGATCAGTCGTACACCCCGATCACCGCGCCGAATCTGGAGAACGCGGCGTGGCAGAACGTGCTGCCGAACCTGTTCAACGCGCTGATCAGCGTGCCGCGGGCCTACCTCGACGGGCTCAACGACCTGTCGCACGCACTCGAGGTGACCGGCAGCTGGTGGGTCTACACGCCCACCAACGTGCTCGGCTACGACCCGGCCGACCCGCCGAAGATCACCGCGGTCACCAACCTGCTGATCCCGTTCAAGCCGCTGTCGAACGCGCTCGGCGAGCACGTGTCGTGGTGGGCCAAGGCCAACCTGCCGATGGACGCCGGCTGCACCGGCACCGCGCCGCCCACCTGCAAAGACGCGAACTCCATCCTGAGCAAGATGTTCCTGGCCCCGATCTGGGACCTGGTCAACGGTTACAAGTTCCCCGAGCTGAACAATCCCGTCAGCGAGGAAGAGGGCGCTGCGGGCGAGGAGATCCCGGGCCAGACGGGCGCCCCGGTGCCGTGGTCCGGCGAGGCCGTCCAGCTCAACCCGTGGGATCCGGTGTACAACACGCTGAACTACCTGTTCGCGCCGCCGGAGCAGAACCGTCCCGAGCCGATCACGTTCACCGAGGTGGTGGAATCGGTGGTCCGCTTCGGCAAGGCGCTGTGGCTGGACTTCAACCCGTTCGTACCGGGCAGCTTCCTGTGGAAGGGCTACCCGTACACGCTGGTGACCCCGTTCATCAAGCCGTTCGTCAAGCTGCTGTGCCCGTCGTGCGACCCGGAGAACCCCGGGGACCCGACGCCGTTCAGCGATGCGCCGGAGAACGGCGAGGAGCAGGACGCCCCGAGCGCCGAGGGCGCCGAGGACACCGCGCTGCTGGCCTCCTCCACCAAGACCGCCGACGAGGGCACCGCCTCGGAGGAGGGCACCGAGCAGGACAGCGTGGTGAACACCGCGGTCAACGACCTGCTCCAGAAGTTCAAGCTCGCCCCGCAGGAGGAGGAAGCGGCCCCGGTCGACGAGAAGTCCGGCGACGAGGCCGGCCAGGAGCAGCCCGCCGACGAGGTCACCGACGAGACGCCGGCGGCCGAGGACGAGGGCAAGACCGAGACCGGAACCCCGGCCGAGACCAAGCCCGACACCGGGGTTGACGAGGGTAAGGACGAGGCGGGCGATCCCACCGAGACCGAGTCCGACGCCGAATCCGATGCCGCGGACGAGGACCAGGACAAGGGCGCGGTGTCCGAGGACTCCGAGAAGCCGTCGACCGGCGGTAAGCACCGCAAGACCGACACTGCCGACTCCTCGAACGAGTCCACGTCGGGCGCCGACTCGAACAAGGAGAGCGCCGGCGCGAGCAGCGGCGGCTCTGATTCAGGCGAATAGGAAAGCCTGAAGCGTTGAACGTAGTATCGCCGGAGTGAGCACGGAGCAGTTTGACGCCGTCATCGTCGGGGCAGGATTCGGCGGGATGGGTGCGGCGATCCAGCTGAACCAGCTGGGTTACCGCAACATCGCGATCCTCGACCGCGAGGACGACTTGGGTGGGACGTGGCACGTCAACCGTTATCCAGGCCTGACGGTTGACGTCCCGTCCACCACCTATTCGTACTGGTTCGAACCGAACCCGTACTGGTCGCGGCTGTATGCGCCGGGCTCGGAACTCAAGACCTACGCCGAGCACGTCGCCGACAAGTACGACCTGCGCCGGTACATGCGGTTCAACGCCGTCGTCGACGGCGCCCGCTGGGACGACGAGGCCCAGGAATGGGTGGTGTCGTTGACCGGCGGTCAGACCCTGCGGTCGCAGTTCCTGGTGCTGGCGACCGGTTATCTGTGTCAGCCGAAGAAGCCGGACATCCCCGGCATCGACACGTTCGCCGGGACGGTGCTGCACGCCCAGGAATGGGACGACGACTATTCGCTGCGGGGCAAGCGGGCCGCGATCATCGGCACCGGCTCGACCGGCGTGCAGCTCATCCCGAAGCTGGCCGAGGATGTCGCCGACCTGACGGTGTACCAGCGCACACCGATCTGGGTGATGCCGAAGTTCGACCTGTCGTTCGGTCCCCGGACACAGCGGATCTTCGCGAAGTTCCCTGCGACGCAACGTTTTGTGCGGCTCTCCAGCGACATGTTCATGGACATCATGACCACGCTGGCGATGTGGAAGTTCCGTCAGCTGCGACCGATCAACACCGCGGCCGCCAAGATCGGGGCGCTGCACCGGTTCCTGGCCATCCGCGACAAGGATTTGCGACGCAAGCTGACACCGGATTACGACTTCGGGTGCAAGCGACCCACGCTGTCGAACGTCTATTACCGCACGTTCACCAAACCCCATGTGCACCTGGAGACCGGCGGCATCGACCACATCGAACCGGACGGCATCGTCGGCAGGGACGGCACCAAGCGCGTCATCGACACGTTGGTGCTGGCCACCGGGTTCGATGTGTGGGAGTCGAACCTGCCCGCCATCGAGGTGATCGGCCGGGACGGCCGTGATCTGGGGAAGTGGTGGCGCGAGAACAGGTTCCAGGCCTACGAGGGTATGACGGTGCCGCAGTTCCCGAACTTGGTGACCCAGGCCAGCCCGTACGCGTGGGTGGGCATGTCCTGGTTCGACACCGTCGAGTACCAGATGCGCCACATGAAGCGGCTCTTCGGCGAGCTGCAGCGCCGGGGTGGCCGCACCTTCGAGGTCACCGAGGAGGCCAACGCCCGTTTCCTCGAGCGCATGCTGACTCTGCTCGACGATTCGGTGTTCCGGCTCGGCGACTGCACGAACTCGCGGTCCTACTGGTTCAACAGCTCCGGCGAGGCGCCGCTGTTCCGGCCGACGTCCATCCGTCAGGCGGTCAAGGAGCAGGAGAGATTCCCGCTCAGCGACTACGCGATAGCCTGATAGTTCACTAGCTCACCAGAGGTAAGGGGTGACGGAATGGCGACGGCCACCACCGATCCAGTGCGGCTCCCGCCGGGTCCGCGGATTCCCAAGCTGATCCAGGGCGCGGCCGTGCTGACCCAGCGCTACGGTGCGATCGCGGCGCTGGGCCGCAAGTACGGCCCGACCTTCACGCTGAACATCCCGGTCTTCGGCGAGACGGTGGTCATCAGCGACCCGGTGCTGGTCAAGGACCTGTTCAGCACCCACCGCGACCTGGTGGGCCGGCCGCAGAACAACCTGGGCGGCGACGTGCTGGGGCCCGGTTCGATCTTCAACCTCGAAGGCGATGAGCTGCAGGCGCGGCGCAAACTGCTGCTCCCGCCGTTCAACGGCAAGAGCATGCGCGGCTACGCGAGCATCACCGAGGAAGAGGCCGTCCGCGAGATCCGGACGTGGCCCGAGGGCGTGGAGTTCGAGACGCTCGAGCCGATGATGCGCATCACGCTCAACACCATTCTGCGCGCCGTGTTCGGCGCGGAGGGCGAGCAGCTCGACGAACTGCGCGTGCTGATGCCCAAGGCCGTCGAGTTCGGTTCCAAGATCGCGCTGATGCCGTCCATCGTGCGGCGCGACTTCGGTCCGTGGAGCCCCGGCGGCAAGTTCGCCGGTTACCGCAAGCGAATGGACGAGCTGCTGAACTCGCTGCTCGACGACGCGCGTGCCGACCCGAACTTCACCGAGCGCAACGACGTGCTGTCGCTGCTGCTGCAGGCCCGCTACGACGACGGCTCACCGATGCCGGACTCCTACATTCTCGACGAGCTGCTCACCATGCTGGTCGCCGGGCACGAGACCACCTCCACGCAACTGGCCTGGACCATCGAGCGGATCCGCCGCCACCCGGAGCTGCTGGTGCGGCTCACCGAGGAGGTGGACGCCGGCGGCAACGAGCTGTTGCTCGCGACGATCGCCGAATCCCAGCGCACCCGTCCCGTGCTGACGGCCGCGCTGCGCCGGGCTCGGACGCGGATCCAGTTGGGGGAGTGGGTGATCCCCGAAGGGGACACGATTCTGGCGAGTACCCAGCTGGCGATGGCTGCCGAGTCGAGCTTCCCTGATGCCGAGAAGTTCGACCCCGACCGGTTTCTCGGAAAGGCGCCGAACCCGTTCGCGTGGATCCCGTTCGGCGGCGGCATGATGCGCTGCATCGGGGCGTCCTTCGCGACCATGGAGATGGAAGTGACGCTGCGCGCGATGCTGCGTGAGTTCACAATCGAGCCGACCACCGAACCCGACGAGAAGCCGCACAGCCGCGGTGTCACCGTCACACCGGCGCGCAACGGCCGCGTGGTTGTGCACCGTCGCAAGAACTCCGCGCCCCGCAACGCGGACTCCGTGTCGGTCGCCGAGAGCAGCTAGAAGCGATACTGCAGGATCCGCGCCTTGCGCGCGATCGCCGGCACCCGGTGCGACAGCCGGCCCGCCAGCCGCAGGCCACCCGGAAACAGCGCCGCCTCGGGCCGCTGCATGACGCTGGCTTCCTCCAGCAGGGCGAGGTCGGGGTTCCAGCTCTCGGGCCGCCGAGCGTCCTTGAAGCCCGCGAAATTCCACTGGTCGTGCGGTGAGTTCGTCTTGCGTGCGGTGGCCACCCTGCCGACCAGCCGGTTGAGCCTGCTGACCGGCCCGTAGTCGTTGAAAGCGATGACGCCGGAAGCGAAATGGCCGGTGACGCGGCGCAGTATCGCGATGACGTCCGACTCGTCGAGGAACGCGACCAGACCGTCGGCGAACACCATCGTCGGCCGGTCGGCGGGAATCGCGTCGGTCCAGCCCGGTTCGAGCAGGGACGCCGGCACCGGATGGTCGTGAGTGGGAAGCAGTGCCTGACGGGTGGCGATCACGGCGGGCAGGTCGACGCTGTACCAGTCCACGCCGGACGGGGGATCGATGCGCAGCACGGCGCTGTTGAATCCGGCGCCCAGGTCGACGACGACGGCGTCGGGATGTTCGGCGATGAAGCCGCGGATGCGCTCGTCGAGCATCTTGGCTCGCAACGCCACCAACGGCACCACACTCGGTGTGGCGGCCAGCGTGGTGAAGTCATAGTCGATCTGAGCCACGGTGGCCGCGGCCCGGTGGTCACCGAGGATTGGATGGACGGCTCTGCTGTCGGTTGCCCGGCAGTACTCGGTGAGCAACGCGGTCTGTTCGATCGAGGTGAGCCCGCTGACATCCATACCGCCAGCCAAGCACATCCACCGGGACGGCAGGCAATCGGTGACTACTCGCTGCCGCCCGAGTCCTCACCGCCGGACTTCTGCCCGTCCGAATCCTTGTCGTCCGCCGTCGCCGCCGAGGAGTCGTCCGTCTCGGGGGCGGCGTCGTCGTTTTCGGTTTCGGCGATTTCAGTTTCGGCGATTTCGGTGTCGTCGGCCTCGGTGTCGTCGATCTCTTCGTCCTCCACCGCCGGTTCATCGTCGCCCAGGTCGTCCGACCGACCGAGGTCGTCCCGGTCCTCGTCGGTCGACACGAACTGCGCCGTCGGTGCGGTGCGGGCCGCATCGACCGTGTCGGCGCCGCCCTCGGGGGCCGGTTCCGCCGGCGGCTCTTCAGGGCCGGGCTCGGCCGGCGGATCCTCTGGTTCAGGTTCAGTTTCAGGTTCTGGCTCGGGTTCGGTGGGCATTCCCGGCTGCGCAGGCAGATAGGACCGGTCGTAGGCGGACTCGACGATCTCCTTGAGCGGACCGTTGAGCGCGTCGGCCAGCTTGATCAAACCGATCCAGCGCAGCGGCTCGAGCAAGGGAAGATTCTCGGTCGGGATGAAGACGTATGTCGTCCTGCCTTCGCGCCAAACGTAATTCGCCGGGTCGTAGAGGTCGACCTCCTCGTAGTTAGGGTGAACGAACGTAAAGCCGGCGAACGCGTTGGCCAATGCGAGCAAGTTCAGCTTGTCCGGGAAATCGGCCGCCAGATCGTACTGGCGCGCGACGTCGAGCACCTCGTACTCGCTGTCGGGGACCACCTGGCCCCAGTCGACGTGCGCACCACCGTGTTTGCGGCCGGGATTGCCGATCAGCACGAAGCTGAGATTCTCCGGGCTCGGCGCGCCCTCGGTGCCGCCATACTCAGCGATCCAGTTCGCCGCCACGCGGGCGCCCTGGCTGTATCCGAAGACGATCTGGCGCGATTGCCCGGGATCCGGCATCGGCTGGCGCAGCGCGGTGTCGAGTCGATCCACCCCCTGTGACCGGAGCAGGTACGGGTACGGCACCGGCGAACAGGAGCGCTGCGCGGCGCAGACCTCGCCGTGCAGGTCATCGTCATTGCCTCCGGGCAACAGGCTCAGCGTCAGCACCCGCGCCTGCTCGGGCAGGTAGGAGAACTCAGCCGCGGCCTGCGGAGCCGACCCGACGGCGTGGAGTACCACAACAGGTGCCGCCGCGGCGGCGGCCGCCGCGAGCCATCTGGCCCGACGCCGCCCCCCGCGGTCCCCGTCGCCTCCGCAAGCCGTTCCGTTCCCTCCACTTGTCGTCATTGGCGCTCCCCCCAGCACTCATATCCCATTCGTTTGCTGATTGGCTTGAGCGTACGCGTGCCGCGTCATGATCACCTGCATTTGGTGGCACCGTCACAGGGAATCGTGTCCTGGGCCGTTCAGTCACCGAGGAGTAACCGCTCATCGCCTTCGGCAAACGTGAATTTCGTTTGCTGGCTACCGGAACGGTGCGCGCTACCGTACCCGGTCTGCGACGAAGTTCGCCGCCTCCTCGACCATGCCGTTATCGACATAGGAGAAGTGCGCCGGCAGGTTGAATCCACGCGAGCAGAATGGATCGTCAAGGCTGCACAGGTCGATCGACTTCGGCCCGTAGGCGCCGCTCATGGCGGGCAACGGACCGCCACCTCGGATGTCGCGCAACGGATTTCCGAAGACGGCCACGGCGGCGACATGGTCGGCGACGTGCGGCGGCATCGGCGTGGGGGTGAACCGGCCCAGCGGCCGCGGGTCGACGGTGATCAAATCGATGACGCCGGCGCCCTGCGACATGCCGCCCAGCACCAGCTTGGTATCGGGGCAGTTGGCGGCCATCCACTGCACCCGGCCGGACGCGTCTGCTGCCCCGAGCGGCGCCGATTCATCGAAGTCGAAACCGGCCGGATAGTTCACCGCATATGCGCCCACCGACTTGCCGCCGACCTTGGGCCGCAACGCATTGACGAAGGCGTCGCCGACCCAGCCGAGACCGGGCTCGGCGCCGGTTCCTCGTGCGAAGATCACCTCGATGTCCGGACACGGGTCCGCCGCCGCGGTCGGCGCCGCGACCCCGGTCTGCCATAACCCGGCCGAAACCGCGACTGCCGCACCGACACTGCCGAGAACGCGCCTCACCTGCATGTGTCCATGCTGTCACATCGCTGTGAGTGCACCGGCCGAACCACCTCTGAGCAGCGCGTTCAGGCGAAGGTGTAGTCGGTGAACGGGAAGTTGTCGTTCTCGCGGTTGGTCTGGTTGGTCGACGCGGGACGAACCAGCGTCTCCCCACTCGGGCTGAAGTAGTAGGAGCGCGAGCGTGAGCAGTCGCCCCGCCGGAACACCGTCTTGCCCAACAGCTTCGACATCCGCTCGCTGAACCGGGTGGTGGCGTCCTCGGTCACCTCGAACGTCGTCGCGTCGCGCCGCTTCAGCTCACCGAAGAGCCGATCCATGTGGCGCATCTGGTATTCCATGGTGTTGAAGTAGGACAACCCGCTGGTGGCGTAGGGTCCGGCCAGGCTCAGGAAGTTCGGAAAGGCCGGTACCGTGACGCCCTGGTAGGTCTTGAAGCCGTTGTCGCGCCACCATTTTCCGAGATTGCGGGCATCACGGCCGATCACCTCGATCGCCGGGATGTTCGCCTCCCAGATATCGAACCCGGTACAGAGCACCAAGGTGTCGATCTCGTTCTTGGTGCCGTCACAGGCCACGATGCCGTCGGATTCCACCCGCTCGATTCCGGAGGTCTGCAGGTGCACGTGCGGCTTGGCCAACGTGCGGTAGTAGGAGTTCGAGTACGTCGGCCGCTTGCATCCGAAGTCGTAATCCGGCGTCAGCTTGGTGCGTAGCTCCTTGTCCCGGATCGACACGAACCGCAGGGCCTGCGAGAGATAGGAGGCGCCGACGTTGAGCTGGCGGAAGTACTTGTAGTTCAGCACCGACAGGATCATCATCACTTCGAGATTCGCGTCGGTGGTGAACCGGAAGGCGCGCTGCAGCAGCGGAATCCGGGTGAACAGCCGGCGCACCAACGGCGGGATCGGGAAGTCGAACTTGGGCACCACATGGATCGGCGTGCGTTGGTACACGGTGAGCTCGGCGGCTGACTTGGACAGCTCGGGGATCAGCTGGACGGCGGTGGCGCCGGTACCGATCAGTCCGATGCGCTCACCGGCGGGGGAGTAGTCGTCATCCCAGTCCATGCTGTGCACGATGCGGCCCGCGAAGTCCTCGATACCGGGGATGTCGGGGGTGCGGGGCTGCGACAGGTAACCGGTGGCGGTGATCAGGAATCGCGACGTCAGCGTCTCGCCGTTCGACAGCGTCACCTGCCACTGCTTGGCGTCCTCGTCCCAGCGCGCGCCGTCGACGGGGCTGTTGAACCGCATGTGCCGGCGCACGTCGTACTTGTCGGCAACATGCTCGGCGTAGGCCTTGAGCTCACTTCCGGGAGCGTAGAGCCGGGACCACTTCGGATTGGGCTCGAACCAGTACGAATAGGTCGCCGACGGGATGTCGACAGCCAGCCCCGGATAGTGGTTGACGTGCCATGTTCCCCCCAGATCGTCCTCACGGTCGACGATCAGGATGTTGTCGTAACCCATTTTCCTGAGCTGGATCGCGGCGCCCATGCCGCCGAATCCAGCTCCTACGACGATCGCGTCGTATTGCGCATCCATGGCCATCAACGCTACCTCACAGCAAATCAAGCCCCCGACCAGTGGATCTTAGGCCGCCGGCGTCGGGAGCGCTTGTCGGTCGCCCTCGGCACACCACGAAGCCCCGGCGTGTGCCGGGGCTCCGGGCGGGCGTCCGAGACGTCGGCGGCCTCGAGTTTCGGGGAGGCTACTCCGAGGAGCCGGAGTCAGACGACCCAGAATCACCGGACGACGAATCCGCCGACGAGTCGGAGTCCGAGGAGTCTGCGGAGTCCGCGGAGTCCTCGGATTCACCGGCCTCATCGTCGTCCTTCGCGGCCTCGGGCGTCTCGGCGTCCTCGTCGGCCTCGGCCGCGGCGGCCTCGTCGTCCGTGCTCGTCTCGGTGTCGTCGTCGACGGCGCCGAGGTCCTCGACGTCGTCCTTGACACCGGTCGTGTCCTTGGCGCCATCGCTGTCCTCGACCGCCTCCACCGGCTCGGCGGCCTCGGTGACGTCCTCGGCCTCCTCGGCGGGAGTGGCGTCGACGACGTCGTCCTCGGTGACCGGCGCCGTGTTGAATGCCACGCGGGCCACGCTGGTGTCCACGACGTCGTTGCGGCTGTAGCCCTTGTCGATCTTGGCCTTCAGCTCGGCCTCTCGCGGCGCGAGGAACGGCAGCAGCTGAACCAGCGGCAACTTGGCGGTCGGCACCAGGTAGTTCGTCACCTTGCCGCCCGCGTCGTTGTACTCGACGCTGGTGATGTACTCGTCCTTGAGGTCGGCGAACATCATCGGCACGTGCACGAAGATGCCGCCGGCGATGGCGTTGGCGACCGCCAGGAAGTTCCACCACCGGTCCGGCAGGTCGGCCAGGCCGTCGTACTCCCCGGTGACCACCTTGACCTCGTACTGCGAATCCGGCGCCGGTTGGTAGGTGTAGTCGTACCGGCTGTTGTAGCGCGCCTTGTTGATCAGCTTCTGCCGGCTGGAGTCGGCGACCACGATGAAGGTGAGCTCGTCGGCCTGCGGCGCGTTGGGATCCTGCGCCAGCTGCCGCAGCACCTCGGTCACCACCAGCGAGCCGGCGGACAGACCGACGATCTTGACCTGCTCCTTGGGCAGCAGGTTGCCGTCGGCGTCCCGTTCGAGCTTGCCGACGGCGGTGCCGATCGCCGCCTGCAGGTTGGTGATGCCGATGTTGATCGACTGCCCCAGGGTATAGGTGCTGCCCGTATAGGGCTTCGCCTCCGCGGGCCACCCGATGCTGACCCGCTCCATCCCGTGCAGCTCGTCCTTGAGGATCTGAGCCATCACGAGATCGTGCATTGACGGTGTTGCCAGACCGCCGACGACAAGCCCTGACGGGCTGCTCGTGCCCGCCGCGGCGGTGGACAGCGCCAGCGCCACCGAAGCAAAGGCGGTGCCGGCTGCTACTCCCGCCCTACGAAAGCCTTTACGCATGTGATCTCCCCGATGTGTAGCGATGACGTGATCCGCCGTCTCAGACGCGACAGAAGCATATTGCGCTTCCGTCAACCTTTGCGCAGCAAAATCTGCATATTTCTAATTGACGTAGATGTAGCAAAATTGCTTTATATTGCTGTTATTCGCTGTTATGCATTCTCTACAATGGTAGAGAATCTCATTTAACCGCCACCGGCGAAAGGCCGCGTCTCACCTACGTGTGCCCAGCCCGGGGTTTGACGTGCAGATTTAGGTACTAAATGTGCCTACTTGGGCCGATGCCAGACAAAATTACATTGACGTAAATTGATGCTGCATAGCGCGTCAATATTTGCAATCCGCTCGTAGCTGGCCACCGGCCCGCTAAAAAAATTAGTTGGTCTGTACCAACCTCATCAGCACAAGATCGACAGTGAGCAGACCTGACGGCCCGCGACGTAACCCCCCGCTGGCGACGTGTCCATGCTGTGATAACGGGCGCGCCACCCGCGGTCCGCCTACCGGATGCGCCAACCCCGTCCGCGGCAAAGCGATCAGCAGCTGTACGCCTGAAATCGGCCGGTATGCGCCGTAAGGCCTGCCATCCGCTTGTGACGGCTAAAGCACCAGGTCAGGATGCGTGCGATGCACGGCGATGGCCGTGCATGCCACACCCGTCTGCCCGTGCACTTGATCAAGTTTGCTACAGCGGTCGCTGACGGCGCCCGGCTCCGGTACAGTGCTCTTCGTTTGACGGGGGTCAAGCAGATCGGCAGTCGCGACGGCCGGCTGTAGCGGGCGCCACCGGAACACGGCTCACCCATGGTCCACGAGGAAGGCACTCTCTTGAATCGAGCGACGAAGGTTGCAATGACCGCGGCTGCCCTGCCGTTTGCTGCGTTCCCGCTGGCATTCGGTGGTTCGGTCGCCGCGGCAGCCCAGATCGTCCCGGACGGTCCGGCCACCGTGCTGCATCACGGTCCGACCCCGTGGGCGATGGACGACAACCTCGGCGGCGTTCTCTGCGAGGAACCCAAGGTCTGCAATGCGGTGAACTACCAGTGGATCCTGCCGCTCGGGACGATCGAGCTGGGGGTCACCGAAAACGTGCGAGCCCTCGATTTCGCGATCAAGAATCTGCCGTCGGACCCCGGGGCGCCCGAGGACAAGATCGTCTACGCGTTCAGCGGAGGCGCGAGGGTGGCCTCGGTGTGGCTCAAGAACCACGGCCGCGACCACGAGGGCAGTACCGCGACGCCGGCGCCGGACGATCTGTCGTTCGTCCTGATCGGTAACGGCGGGCGCAAGTACGGCGGGCTCAACGGTTGGTGGTACGGCGATGCGCTGCTCACGCCCACCGACACCGACTACGCCGTGGTCGACATCGCCCGCGAATACGACCCGATCGCCGACTTCCCGGCCAACCCGTTCAACCTGCTGGCCCTCGCCAACGCGATCGCGGCCTTCGATTACGTCCACATGGCTTACGACGAGGTCGATCTCGACGATCCCGACAACATCGTGTGGACCGAGGGCAACACCACCTACGTCCACGTGCCGACCAAGAATCTGCCGCTGCTGCAGGGTTTCCGCGATTTCGGCCTCGGCTGGCTCGTCGAGAGCTGGGAGGAGCCGCTGCGCGCGATCATCGACCAGGCCTACGACCGCACCTGGCTGGAGGGCCGCGAGCCGCAGGGCGGGCAGCAGGCCGCACGCGCCGCCGTCGACGCGGCGGCCACCGGCGACCGGACGGCCGACGACGCCGCTGACGAGGTCACCGACGCCGCAGCCGAGGTCACCGCGGTGGGTCATGTGAACGGCACCGGCGACACGGACGAGGACGACACGGCCGAGCGCGACTCCGGCGACCGGGACGAGGACGCAGTCGTCGACGAGACCGGCGTCGACGAGACCGGCGCCGACGACGCCGACCCGTCGGCATCGGTAGACGAGGACACCGCCGCCGACACCGAGGCCGACTCCGGGACCGGCGAGTCCGACGACGCCGCGGATGACAGCGATTCGGGCCCGAAGGGCAGTGATTCCGGCGACGGGAGCGGCGGCGAGGCCTGAGCCGGGTACGGCGCGGCCGCTATCCTTCCCGGGTGGCATCCGTAGACGCAGCACGACTGTCCGGGAAAGTCGCCTTCATCACCGGCGGCGCATCAGGGATCGGTGCCGCGCTCACCGCCAAGCTCGCCGGGGCCGGCGCGCAGGTGTGGATCGCAGACCGTCAGTACCAGGCCGCGCAGAGCCTCGCACAACAGCTGCAGGGAGTCGGCGCGCCGGTGCACGCGGTCGAACTCGACGTGCGCGACCCGGCGGCGTTCGGCGCAGCGGTCGGCAGCACCGTCGACTCCGCCGGCCGCATCGACTATCTGTTCAACAACGCCGGTATCGGCATCGGCGGCGAGGTCGACACCCTCACCCTCGACGACTGGACCGACATCATCGACGTGAACCTGCGCGGCGTGATCCACGGTGTCCAGGCTGCCTATCCGATCATGATCAAGCAGGGCAGCGGCCACATCATCAACACCGCGTCAATGGCCGGACTGGTCACCACCTCCGCGCAGGCCGGCTACTCGGCGACCAAGCATGCCGTCGTGGCGTTGTCGAAGACCATGCGGGTGGAAGCCGCCACGCACGGCGTGCGCGTGTCGGTCCTGTGCCCCGGTGTGGTGCGGACGCCGATCCTGTCCGGCGGGGCCTACGGCCGCAACACGAGTGTCAGCCGTGAGAACCTCGTCAAGCTCGGCGAGGCGCTGCGCCCGATGGACGCCGATGTGTTCGCGGACAGGGCCCTGCGCGCCGTGCTGCGCAACGAGGCCATCATCGTGGTGCCGCGATGGTGGAAGGCGCTGTGGTATCTGGAGCGACTGTCACCGGGGCTGTCGATGCGCACCGCCGCGGTCGCGCTCAAACGCACCCGCGAGGTGCAGTCAGCCGTACCGCCGCAGTAACGCCCGTTCCTTGCGCGGACTCAGCGCCGCCAGCCGGACCTCGCCGCCGTAGTGCGCGACCACCCGCCGGTCCATCACCCGCCGCCACAACGGCGGGACGAGCGCCAGCAGCACCATCGTGGCGTAGCCGGACGGCAGTTGGGGAGCCTCGTCGGCGTGGCAGAGCGCCTGATACCGCCGATGCGGATTGGCGTGATGGTCGGAGTGGCGCTGCAGATGGAAGAGGAACACGTTGGAGATCACCGAGTTGCTGTTCCAGCTGTGCGCCGGGCGGACCTGCTGGTAGCTGCCGTCGGGACGGCGTTGCCGCCGCAGTCCGTAGTGCTCCAGGTAGTTGATCGACTCCAGCAGGCAGAGCCCGATCACCGCCTGGCCAAGCAACCACGGCAGGACCTGCACCCCGAACACGGCGACCAGCACCGCGAACAGCGCCGCGGTCATCGCCCAGGAGTTCAGCGCGTCGTTGCGCAGGCTCCACGCCGACTTTCCGCGCCGGGCCAGTCTGCGCCGCTCGAGCGACCACGCCGAGCGCAGGCTGCCCAGGATGGACCGGAACAGAAACGCATACAGGGTCTCGCCGAGGCGCGAGCTGGCCGGATCCTCCGGGGTGGCGACGCGGGCGTGGTGGCCGCGGTTGTGCTCGACGAAGAAGTGCCCGTAGCCGGTCTGGGCCAGCGCCACCTTGCTGAGCCAGCGTTCCGACCGCGCCCGCTGATGGCCGAGTTCGTGGGCGATGTTGATGGCGACGCCGCCGATGCCACCGACAGTGAGCATCAGGCCGATCTTGTCGGGCAGGCTCATCGTGGCGGCTTCAGCGCTCCACAGCCAGCAGGCCAGTGCCAGGGACAGGTACTGGGCGGGCAGGTAGAGATAGGTGGCCCAGCGGTAGAAGCGGTCGTTCTCCAGATGCGTCAGCGCGCTGTCGGGCGGATTGTCGGAGTCCGGCCCGACCAGGAAATCGAGCGCCGGTATCACCACCATCATCAACGCCGGGCCGGACCACCAGAACCCGCCCCACCCGGTCAGTGTCGCGGCGGCCCAGGACATCGGCACCAGCGTCGGAATCACCAGGCCGAGCAGCCAGACGTACCGCTTGCGGTCCCGCCAGGCTGGAGCAACCTCCGACACCAGACCTTTCCGTACCTGAGTGCGCTGCTGGATCGGCATTGCCCGAAGATTCCTCCTCTTAGCCGACGGTCTCCTGATCATCGCAACGGCGAGCGACGATTGGGTAACGTCGTCATACCATTGGAGCAAGCCAGGGGCAATCGTGTGAGCGAAGCAAGCCCTCGGCGCGCTGTCAGGCAGGTCCCATGGTACCGATTGCTGGCCGACACACGGAGACCTCCGGCCACGCGCGTTTCCGGTGGCCGCCCCGCCGCAGTGCAGCAAAGCTGCCGATCGTGGGCGTTCAGGACATCATCGACGAGATCGCGGCGGCGAGTTCGGGGGAGTCCGACGAACCGAGGAGCTGATAGCTGCCGCCGGTGATCTGCGCGACCGACTCCCAGGTGGGCCGGTCGGCATCGTCACCGAAGTCGATGATGTTGACCGCCACCGGACGATCCGGGTTGAACGCCCCCCGGATGTAGTCCTGCAGGCCCGCGGGACCCAGCGATTGGTCGGTGTGGGGGCCCGCGGTGATGACCAGGACCGAGTTCTTCTGCCCTTCCCGGTATTTCGACAATGCGTCGGCGTAGACCAGCCGCAGGGTGGTGAACGACACCGCACCGCCTCCGGAAGGATTCTGCGCGTCCAGTGCTGCGGTGAGCGCGTCAGCACGCGGGGTTCCGTCGACCTGGTCGGCCAGGGGTCCGAGGTCGACCTCCGGGCGCCCCTGTACACCGTCGAACGTCCACAGCCCCACAGCCGAATCGGGCGGGAGCACCGCCAGCCGGGCTTTGAGCGCGTTGACGACGTTGCGCAGGCGCGGCGAGCCGCCCTCGTCGGTCGGCATCGACTGGTCCAGCATCACCGTGACGGTCGGGCTCTGTAACGGGGTGGTCAGCGTCTCGGCGATCGTGGTGCGCAGCGCGTCATCGCCGACCTGCAGCGGCGCTGACACCGGCGCGAAGTCAACGACATCGCTGGCCGGAGGGGCGGTGCCCTCGACCCGGAACCCGGCGTTGGCCAGGTCGGTGAGCTGCTCGGGTTTGCGCATGAACCGCGCGAACTCGCTGGCCGCGGTGACCTGCTCCTGGGACAGCCAGTCCCCGGCCAGCAGCACGGTCGGGAAGTCGGCGGTCGGGGTCGGCCCCGGCGGGATCCACGCGGTCAGCTTGTTCTTGGCGTCGGTGAGCGACGCACCGCGTTGGAACACCCGCTGTTCGGTGGTGGCCACCGCGTGCACGGGCGCCGCGGCGGGATCCGGGGCGTTGACGAGGGCGTCGAGCGCGGTGTCTGCGGTGCGGTCGGCCAAGTCGGGCGCGCGGGACATCACGGTGCTGACCGCCCCCAGGCCCGCGCTTGCGCTGGCGCCCGAGGGCGCCGCGGCGGCGGCGATCGCCTCCGCGGCCAGGTAGGACGCGTCGCTGTCCGCCTCGAGCGGCAAGGCCAGCCGCAGCCCGCCCCAGCCGGTCAGGCCGAGACCGTCCAGTGCGGCCGGATCAGTCTGCAGCCTTGGCAGGGTTCCCCAGTTCTGTTGACCGAGAGCGGCTTTGAGCGCAGGAGCGACGGCGAGCACGACGGGGGAGGTGACCAGGGAGCGGCTGTCGCTGACGGTCTCGGCGCCCGTCGCGGCCTCCAGCAGGGCCGCCGACACCGAACTGGCCGGGACCCACAACGCAGGTCGCTCACCCAGGTCGGCCGGCCACTGTTCGGCGAAACCGTTGACCACCTGATCGGAGTCGGCGGACTTGACGCCGATCTTGACGCACCGGTCCCCGACAGGGTCGGCCGTCTCGTTGTATCGCTCGGCGAGCGCACCGACCGGCCCGGCGATCGCCGGATCGGCGACCACCGCGACCGCGACCTCGCCCGCGACGCACCGGGCGGCCGCCTCATCGGAGCGACCGGACAGCGAATCGCCGACGAAGCGCCACAGGATGACCGCGGCGACCACGACGACCACCGCCACCAGCGCGACGATCACACCCATGCTGACGCCGCGCCGGCCGGGCGTCACCGCGCGGTGACTGCCCGTCCATTCGCCGCCCTGCCAGTCACCGCTGTACTGCGCACCGCCGCTCGACGAGGCCGCCTCACCCGCGGTGTCAGGCTCGGACCCGCCGCGCGAGTCGTCCGGATCGGGGAGGCTATGCCGGCCCATGCCAGCCTTCGCTGCACACGCTGCTCACGTCCTTGTTCGGTAACCGGTCGGGGTGGGCTGTCCTGCGTCAGCCAACGTTACTAGCTGCCTTGTACTCCCTGCGCCGGCGATGCAGGATTGGTTCGGTGTAGCCGTTGGGCTGCTCGGCGCCGGACAGGATCAGTTCCTGGGCGGCCTGGAATGCGATGTTGTTGTCGGGATCGGTTGCCATGGGCCGGAAATCGGGGTCCTTGGCGTTCTGCTCGTCGACGACGGCCGCCATCCGGCGCAGGCTGGCCTTGACGTCGTCGGCGGTGATCACACCGTGGCGCAGCCAGTTGGCCAGCAGCTGGCTGGAGATGCGCAGTGTGGCGCGGTCCTCCATGAGTGCGACGTCGTGGATGTCGGGCACCTTGGAGCAGCCGACACCGGCGTCGATCCAACGCACGACATACCCGAGGATCGACTGGCAGTTGTTGTCGACCTCTTCGCGGATCTCGTCGGACTCCCACGCCAGTTCCTTGGCCAGCGGGATGGTCAGCAGCTCGTCGACCGTGCTGCGGCGCTCGCCGGCGAGTTCGCGCTGCACCGCGAACACGTCCACCTGGTGGTAGTGCATGGCGTGCAGGGTGGCCGCCGTCGGTGAGGGCACCCACGCGGTCGTGGCGCCCGCCTTGGGCTGGCCGATCTTCTGCTCCACCATGTCGGCCATCAGGTCGGTCATCGCCCACATGCCCTTGCCGATCTGGGCCTTGCCGGAGAACCCGGTCTCCAGGCCGATGTCGACGTTCTGGTTCTCGTAGGCGGTGATCCACTCGGTGGACTTCATCGCGCCCTTGCGGATCATCGGCCCGGCGTCCATCGAGGTGTGGATCTCGTCGCCGGTGCGGTCCAGGAAGCCGGTGTTGATGAACACGACCCGGTCGGCGGCGGCCTTGATGCAGGCCTTGAGGTTGAGCGTGGTGCGCCGCTCCTCGTCCATGATGCCGACCTTGAGGGTGTTGGGCGGCAGGCCGAGCACATCCTCGACGCGGCTGAACAGCTCGCAGGTGAAGGCCACCTCTTCCGGGCCGTGCATCTTGGGTTTGACGATGTAGACCGAACCGGTCCGGCTGTTGACCAGCGGGCCGTTGTTGTCGCCGGTGCGCAGGCCGTGGATGCCGATGAGGCTGGTGAACAGCGCATCCTGGATCCCCTCGGGCACCTCTGCGCCGTCCTGCCCGTCGGCGTCGAACACGATCGCGTCGTTGGTCATCAGGTGGCCGACGTTGCGCACGAACAGCAGGCTGCGGCCCGGCAGGGTGAGCTCACCCGACCCGTCCGGGGTGGTGAAGGTGCGGTCCGGATTGAGCACCCGGGTGAACGTCTTGCCGCCCTTGCTGACCTCCTCGGCGAGGTCGCCGCGGTTCAGGCCGAGCCAGTTGCGGTAGCCGAGCACCTTGTCGTCGGCGTCGACCGCAGCGACCGAGTCTTCGAAGTCCATGATCGTGGTGATCGCCGACTCCAGCACGACGTCCTTGATACCGGCCTTGTCAGTCGAGCCGATCGGGGAATCGGCGTCGATCAGGATCTCGATGTGCAGGCCGTGGTTGGCCAGCAGCACCGAGGTCGGCGCATCGGCCGCGCCGAGGTATCCGACGAACTGCGCGGGATCCTTGAGCGCGACCGACCCACCGTCGTCCAGCGTGGCGGCCAGGTGACCGTCGTCGAGCGTGAGCCCGGTGATGTCGGTCCACGAGCCCGACGCGAGCGGGGCCGCACCGTCGAGGAACGTGCGGGCGTAGGCGATGACCTTGTCGCCGCGCACCGGGTTGTAGCTCGTACCCGGTTCGGCACCGCCCTCCTCGGAGATCACGTCGGTGCCGTACAGCGCGTCGTACAACGAACCCCAACGCGCATTGGCGGCGTTCAGCGCGAAGCGGGCGTTGAGGATCGGCACCACCAGCTGCGGACCCGCAGTGGTGGTGATCTCGTCGTCGACGCCGGCGGTGGCGATGGCGAAGTCGCCCGGCTCGGGCTCCAGGTAACCGATGTCGGTGAGGAACTGCTTGTAGTCCTCGGGCTCGAATCCGCCGATCACCCGGGCACGGTGCCAACGGTCGATCTGCGCCTGCAGATCATCACGGCGGGCCAGCAGCTCCTGGTTGCGCGGAGTCAGATCCGCCACCACCTTGTCGACGCCGGACCAGAAGGTGTCCGGGTCGATGCCGGTTCCGGGCAGCGCCTCGTTGTTGATGAAGTCGTACAGCACGGGGGCGACGCGCAAATTACCCACCGTCACGCGATCGGTCATGATTCCTCCCTCGCTTGACGCGGGCCTGCGTCCCGCCGTTGGCAGTGTCTGTCGGTGTCGACGGTTCAGCTTACCCACCGGTAACAGGGCCTATGCCCCGGTGGCACGGTCCTGCAGCACCCGGGCGCGGTCCAGCAGCCGGGACCGCAGTGGTGCGGCCCGCGTACTGATCTCCTCCTGTGCGCGCGCGTATTCGCCTCTGCCGCCCGGTGTCTCGACCTCGATCGGGTCGAAGCCGTACGCGCGCAGATCATAGGGGCTGGCCCGCATGTCGAGCACCCGCGCGTCGATGGCCAGCTCGAGACAGTCGAGCACCAGCCCCGCTTCGATCAGCGGGCCCAATTTGACCGCCCACTTGTACAGATCCATGCCGGCATGCACGCAGCCCGGCTGCTCGGTGGCGATCTGCGTGTCGCGGGTCAGGTGCCGGGCGTTGCGACCCGCGGCGGGTTCGGTGAAGAAGCGGTACGCGTCGAAGTGGCTGCAGCGCAACGGCATCGACTCGACCACTGCGTCGGTGCCGGCTGCCGAAAGACGCAGCGGGACCC
The DNA here is from genome assembly GCF_054786995.1 of Mycobacterium sp. ZZG. Classification (NCBI taxonomy): domain Bacteria; kingdom Bacillati; phylum Actinomycetota; class Actinomycetes; order Mycobacteriales; family Mycobacteriaceae; genus Mycobacterium; species Mycobacterium sp. ZZG. Next base: position 146,658 of record NZ_JBTBFV010000001.1, on the reverse strand, counting down.
GGTCGTGGCGGACCTCGGCGGCCCGGTAGACCATCGCCCATTCGTGCAGCCCGAAGCAGTTGAACCGGGGCGGCCGCGCCGCGGTGGCCGCCAGCAGATCCGCGATGAACCTCACCGTGCCGCTACGGCGGTGGAGATGGTCGCGTCCGACGGTCACCCCGCCGTCGTGGCGCACATAGCCGGTTCTGCCGAGATAGCGGTCGGCCTCGGGTCCGTCCAAGACCACCCCGAACCCGGGATGCCACATCCGCAGCCGCGGCGGACGCACGCTGTAGTAGGTGAACAGGAAGTCGTAGACCGGATGGGCCTGCCCGGTACGGCGGCGCCGCAGGTGAGGCGCCAGGATGTCGTCGGCGCGGCGGGCGTGCGCGGCCGCGCATGGGATCCAGGCAGCCTCGGACAGACGGGTGTCAGATGCGGTGCGTGCTGTCACGGACGGTTCCCACCAGGTCCTCGACCAGGTCCTCCAGCGCCACCATCGCGGTCGCGGCGCCGTCGGCGGCGGTGACCAGCGCGAGATGGCTGTTGGTGCGCCGGAGCCGGGTCAGGGCGTCGGGCAGCGGCAGCGACGCCGGCACCTTCGGCAGTGGCCGCACCATCGACGTCTCGATCACCGCGGTGCTGTCCGCCTCCCCGTCGGCCATGATCAGCGGCAGCACATCCTTGATGTGCACGTAGCCGATGAAGGCGCCGTCGGTGTCGGTGACGGGGAACCGCGAGTAGCCGGTCTCCTTGAGTGCCTCCTCCAGCGCGGCGACCGTCGGTCCCGCGCCCTCACTGGCCACCGGGACGGCGCGGATCTCATGCAGCGGTATCGCGACGTCGTTGACCGCCCGGTTGCGGATCTGCAGCGCACGGGTGAGCCGGGTGTGCTCCTCCGGGTCGAGCAGCCCCTCCGACAGCGACTCGGCGATCATCTCGGACAACTCGACGGTGGAGACGGTGACGTCGAGCTCGTCTTTGGGTTCGACCCCGAACAGGCGCAGGGTCGTGTTGGCGCACCAGTTGTAGAACGCGATGAACGGCCGGGCCAGGCGCATGTACACCAGGTACACCGGGATCAGCAGCATCGCGGTGGACTCGGGACCGGCGATCGCGATGTTCTTCGGCACCATCTCGCCGAGCAGCACGTGCAGCGTCACCACGATGGTCAGCGCCACCAGGAACGACACCGTGTGCAGCACGGGATCGGGAATGCCGAGCAGCGCGAACGGCATCTCCAGCAGATGGGCCACCGCGGGTTCGGCGACCCGGCCGAGCAGGATCGAGCAGATCGTGATCCCGAGTTGGGAGCCCGCGAGCATCAGCGACAGATGCTCGCCGGCCCTGATGACGGTCACCGCGCTGCGCTTGCCCTGTTCGGCCAGCGCCTCCAACCGGTCGCGGCGGGCCGAGATCAGTGAGAACTCCGAGGCGACGAAGAACGCGTTCGCCGCGAGCAGGACGAAGGTCAGCAGCACACCGAAGATGTCACCCATCGGCGGGCTCCTTGCGGCCGAGTTCGGTCAGGCGCAGCTGGTCGATGCGGCGCCCGTCCATCTTCACCACCGTGGCAAGCCACCGCACCGGATCCTCCAGCGCTCCGTCCGGGTCGAACGCGGTCAGCTCGACCGACTCGCCCTCCTCGGGGATGTGGCCGAGCTTCTCCAGCACCAGCCCGCCGATGGTCTCGTAATCACCCTCGGGCGCCCGGAACGCGGTGCCCTTGGCCACCTCGTCGATGCGCAGCAACGCCGACACCTGCCAGCCGCGGCCCGCCTGCACCACGTCGGGGGGTTCGACATCGTGCTCGTCGCGCACGTCACCGACGATCTCCTCGATCAGGTCCTCGACCGTCACCATCCCGGCGGTGCCGCCGTACTCGTCGACCACCAGCGCCGTCTGCAACCCGTTGGCCCGCACCTCCGACATCACCGCATCACCGTCCAGCGTCGACGGCACCTTGGTGACGGGCTGCGCCAGCGCCGACAGCCGGGTGGTTGCGCGTGCCGCGGCGGGCACGGCGAACACCTGCTTGACGTGCACTACGCCGATGGTCTCGTCGAGGTCACCGCGGATGACGGGGAACCGGGAGTGGCCGGTTCTGACCGCGGCCTCGCTGAGGTCGACCACGGTGGCGTCGGCGTCGAGGGTGTCGATCTTGGAGCGCGGTGTCATCAGCTCCTCGGCGGACCGGTTCCCGAACTGCAGAGAGCGGTCCACCAGCACTGCGGTCACCGGATCCAGCGCTCCGCTCTCGGCCGACGACCGCACCAGCGAGACGAGCTCCTGCGGTGAGCGTGCGGACCGAAGTTCCTCGGCCGGTTCGATGCCGAGCCGGCGCAGGATCCAGTTCGCGGTGCCGTTGGTCAGCTTGATCAGCGGCGTGGCCAGGAACGAGAACGCCAGCTGCAGGGGTGCCGACCAGCGTGCGGTCGGCACCGGGCGGGCCACCGCGAGATTCTTCGGGACCAGCTCACCGAACACCATCGAGATCGAGGTCGCGATCAGGATCGCCAGGGCGAGCGCCAGGCCGCCGACGAACCGCTCGGGGATACCGATGGCGGCGAGCCCGGGGTGGATCAGCCGTGCGACAACGGGTTCGGCCAGGAAACCGGTGGCCAGCGTGGTGATGGAGATTCCCACCTGCGCACCGGAGAGCTGTGTCGAGAGGGTGCGGTGGGCACGGCGCACCAACTGGTCGCGACGGTCGCCGGAGCGTGCGTTGGCCTCGACGGTGCTGCGTTCCAGCGCGGTCAACGAGAACTCGGCGGCGACGAAAACCGCCGTACCGGCGGTGAGCAGCACGAACGCGAACAGAGAGAGCAGCGAAGTGGCAACGTTCATCGCGATGCCCCGCAGCGCCTGCAGCCGGGTCCGAGGCCCGGCCGACTAGAGGAGGGCTCTGCCTCGCACGGGTCGAGGTCGGGTTGTCCGGCGAATGTGGCCGGCTCGGATGGACCTCCATCCAGTGCCTGCGGCACCTGGTCCCTTTCGTCTGAGATGGCTGACGCGCAGTGCATGCGTTGCGCGAATTCTGCTGAATGTCAACACATGCTAGCGGAATCCGGGCGCGCGCCCACGCTCCCTATTCGTTAGCCGGGCTAATTCGGAGCCAGTGGTACTTTCTACCAAAGATTGGAAAGGCGAACCTAATGTCGATGTCGTTCACCCGGTTGGCAGGCGCGCTCGCAGTGGTGGCCGCGATGCTTGCGTTCAGTGCGTGCAGCTCACAGCCCCAGGGCGAGGACTCCGACAAGATCGTCGTGTACTCGGGCCGCAGCGAGGAACTCGTCGCACCGCTGATGGAGCAGTTCACCGCCGACACCGGTATCGAGGTCGAGGCCAGGTACGCCGGTTCGGGGGAGATGGCCGCCCAGTTGATCACCGAGGGCGACAAGTCGCCGGCCGATGTCTTTCTGTCCCAGGACGCCGGCGCGCTGGGCGCGGTGTCGAAGGCCGGCCTGCTCGCGCCGATCGATGCCGAGACACTGGCGGCCGTGCCCGGCGAGTTCTCCGCCGCCGACGGCACCTGGGTGGGCGTGTCCGGGCGTGCCCGCGTCATCGTCTACAACCCGACGCTGGCGCCCAACCCGCCGGACACCATCGACGCACTGCTGGCCCCGGAGTGGAAGGGCAAGATCGGGTTCGCCCCGAGCAACGCGTCCTGGCAGGCGTTCGTGACCGGCCTGCGTGTGCTGCGCGGTGACGACGGTGCCGAGCAGTGGCTGCGGGCATTCAAGGCCCAGGATCCGCAGGCCTTCGAGAACAACGTCGCGGTCCGGGATGCGGTGGATTCCGGCCAGGTTCCGCTCGGCCTGGTCAATCACTACTACCTTTACGAGCTGATCCACTCCAAGGGCCCCGACGCCGTGGTGGCCGAGAACAAGTTCATGGCCCCCGGCGATCCCGGCGGCCTGATCAACGTCGCCGGGGTGGGTGTGCTCAAGGCGGCGCCCAACCCCGCCGGTGCGCAGCAGTTCGCGGCCTACCTGGTCGGCGAGTCGGCGCAGAAGTACTTCGCCCAGGAGACCGCCGAATACCCGCTCATCGCGTCGGTGGCGCCATCATCTGAGATGCCCCCGCTGGCCGATCTGAAGCCGCCGGCGGTGGACCTGTCGCAACTCGACGACATCGAGGCGACGCAGGAGTTGCTGGTGAACACCGGCCTCCTGACGAACTGACCTCGGTGGCGGTCACCGCCGCGGCCCGTTCGGCCCGCAGCCGCCCGCCGGCGCTGCTGCTGCTCCCTGCTTCTCTGGTCGCGGTCTGCACGTTGGTGCCGCTGGCGTACCTGGCCGAGCGCGCACTGGACCGCGGCTGGGGATTCGTCGTCGACGAGCTCGTGCAGCCGCGCACCGCGGCCCTGGTCGGCCGCTCGCTGGTGCTCGTCGCGGTCGTCACCGCCGCCTGCGTGGTCCTGGGGGTCGGACTGGCCGTGCTGGTCACCCGCACCGATCTGTGGGGGCGGCGCGGTCTGGCGGTGGCGCTGACGCTGCCGCTGGCGATGCCCAGCTACCTGCTCGCCTACCTGTGGGTGTCGGCGTTCCCGGCCATCACCGGTTTCTGGGGCGCTGCGCTGGTCCTCACCCTGGTCAGCTATCCGCTCGTACTGCTGACCACGATGGCGGCGCTGGCCCGCGTCGACCCGGCCCAGGAAGAGGTGGCGCGCTCGCTCGGGCTGGGTGGGGTCGCGGTGCTGTTCCGGGTCACACTGCGGCAGGCGCGCGCCGCGATCGCCGCCGGGGCGCTGCTCGTCGCGTTGTACGTGCTCAGCGATTTCGGCGCGGTCGCCGCGATGCGTTTCGAGGCGTTCACCTGGGTGATCTACGGCGCGTACCGCTCCGGGTTCAATCCGTCCCGGGCCGCGGTGCTCTCGCTGGTGTTGATGGTGTTCGCCGTGGCGCTGGTGGTGGCCGAGCACCGGGCCCGCGGACTCGCGGCGGCCTCGCGCCTCGGCGGCGGCGCACCGCGACCGGCGCCGCTGAACCGTCTGGGATCCTGGGGCCCGGTCTGGCTGATGGCGCCCGCGGCCGTGCTGGCCGCCGCCGTTGTCCTGCCGGGTGCCGAACTGGCGCAGTGGCTGCTCACCGCCGGCGCGACCTGGGACTTCGCCGAGTGGGCCGGCGCGCTCGGCGCGACGGTATGGTTGTCGGCCGCCGCCGCGCTGGTGTCCACGGCCGCCGCGCTTCCGTTGGGGGTGCTCGCGGCCCGTCACCGCGACCGGGCGACCCGGCTGCTGGAGGGCGCGAGCTATGTCGCCCACGGCCTTCCGGCCATCGTCATCGCGATCTCGATGGTGTCCCTCGGCGTGCTGCTGCTGCGGCCGATCTACCAGCGCGAGCCGCTGCTGATCCTGGCCTATACCGTGCTGTTCGTGCCCATGGCCATCGGTTCGATCCGTGCCGCGGTGGAAGCCGCCCCGATCCGCCTGGAGGAGGTGGCGCGCTCACTCGGGCGCACACCCCTGCGCGCCTTCGGCACCGTGACCGCCCGCGTCGCGCTCCCGGGCATCTCGGCCGGTGCCGCCCTGGTGTTGCTGACCTGCATGAAAGAGCTTCCGGTGACGCTGCTGCTGCACCCGACCGGCACCGACACGCTGGCCACCCGGCTATGGAACTACAGCTCGGTCAGCAATTACGCGGCCGCCGCACCGTATGCGGCCGCGCTGTTGCTGTTCGCCGCGGTCCCCACGGCGCTGCTCGGGATGTGGGGCACCGACGAGGGGGCCGTGCGCAGTGACTGACCCGACCGCGGTCAGCGCGCGCGGACTCCACAAGTCGTTCGGCGAGCGCCGTGTGCTGCGCGGCGTCGACCTCGAGCTGGCCGCGGGGACCATCACCGCGGTCCTGGGGCCGTCGGGCTGCGGCAAGACGACGCTGCTGCGCATCCTGGCCGGATTCGAGGATCCCGACGCCGGGACGGTGAGGATCGCCGGCGAGACGGTGGCCGGGGACGGCCGAGTAGTGCCGGTGCACCGCCGTCGCGTCGGGCTGATGCCGCAGGAAGGAGCGTTGTTCCCGCACCTGAGCGTGGGGGAGAACATCGGGTTCGGGCTGGGCCGCGTCCCCCGCGCGCAAGCGGCCGCCGAGATCGCCCACTGGCTGGACGTCGTCGGCCTGACCGGTCTGGCCGGAGCCCGGCCCCACGAGATCTCGGGGGGACAGCAGCAGCGGGTGGCGCTGGCGCGGGCATTGGCGGCCCGGCCGCGGGTGCTGCTGCTCGACGAGCCGTTCGCCGCGCTGGACGCCGGATTGCGGGTCCGGGTGCGCGAGGACATCGCGACGATCCTGCACGACACCGGGACCACCGCGCTGCTGGTCACCCACGACCAGGCCGAGGCGCTGTCGCTCGCCGACTCGGTGGCGCTGCTGATCGACGGTGTCGTCGCCCAGCACGGCGCGCCGAGCGACCTCTACGACTGTCCGGGCTCGCTGGCGACCGCACGGTTCCTCGGCAGCACCGTGGAGATCTCCGGGACCGTGGACGCCGGCATCGCGCACACCACGCTCGGACCACTGCGGCTGCGTGATGCGGGAACCACACCCGGTGCGGCGGTGGTGATGCTGCGCCCGGAACAGCTACGGTTCGGCACCGGCGCGTCCGGGGCGGCGGGACGGGTGACGGCGCGTCGGTTCTACGGCGCCGACACCGTCGTCCACGTCGAACTCGACGACGGCACCCGCCTGCAGCTGCGCAGCCCGGGGCCGACCGCGCTGGACGACGGTGACGTCGTCACCGTGGAGGTCGCCGGTGAGGTGCTGGCCTACCCGTCACCAACCAGTGGGCAGCGGGTGTCCCTCGGCGAAACCGGCGGCTGACTGCACGCCGAGCACCGCTTTCTCGTGCAACTCCGGCAGCGTCGTCGCGCCGACGTAGGTGCAGGTGCTGCGAACCCCGGAGGTGATGTGGTCGAGCAGGTCCTCGACACCGCCCCGCACGGGGTCCAGGTTCATCCGCGACGAGGAGATGCCCTCTTCGAACAGCGCCTTGCGCGCCCGGTCGAACGCGCTGTCGCCGGCGGTGCGCGCCGCGACGGCACGCTTGGACGCCATGCCGTAACTCTCCTTGAAGGGTCGGTCGTCGCGGTCGTGCATCAGGTCGCCCGGCGACTCGTAGGTGCCGGCGAACCAGGATCCGATCATGACGTTCGACGCACCGGCGGCGATGGCCAGCGCCACGTCCCGCGGGTGCCGCACGCCACCGTCGGCCCACACGTGGCCGCCGAGTTCCCTTGCTGCCGCAGCACATTCGACCACGGCGGAGAACTGAGGCCGCCCGACGCCGGTCATCATCCTGGTGGTGCACATGGCGCCGGGCCCAACACCGACCTTGACGATCGACGCGCCCGCGTTGAGCAGGTCGCGGGTGCCTTGGGCCGACACCACGTTGCCCGCGGCCAGCGGCAGCCCCAGGTCGAGGGAGGCCACCGTCTCGATCGTGTCGAGCATCTTCTGCTGGTGGCCGTGCGCGGTGTCGACCACGAGCAGGTCCACCCCGGCATCCGCCAGATCCCGCGCCTTGGCCCCGACGTCGCCGTTGATCCCGACCGCCGCGGCGATCCGCAGCCGGCCACGGGCGTCGACGGCGGGCCGGTAGATGCCGGCGCGCACGGCCCCGGTGCGGGTCAGGACGCCGGCCAGTGATCCGTCGGCCTCGGTCAGCACGGCGACGTCGATGTGGGCATGCTCGAGCAGGTCGAACACCTTGCGCGGATCAGTGCCGACCGGGGCGGTGACGAAGTCTGAGATCGCGACGTCACGCACGCGGGTGAACCGGTCCACCCCCGCGCAGGACGCCTCGGTGACCAACCCGATCGGCCGATTCTCGAAGACGACGACGGCCGCGCCGTGCGCCCGCTTGTGGATCAGCGCGTTCGCATCCGATACCGAGTCGTCGGGAGACAGGGTCACCGGGGTGTCGACCACGGTGTCGCGGCTCTTGACGAAGTCGACGGTGTGCTTGACCGCCGACAGCGGAAGGTCCTGCGGCAGCACCACCAGACCGCCGCGGCGGGCCACCGTCTCGGCCATACGCCGGCCGGCGACCGCGGTCATGTTCGCGACCACCACCGGAATCGTGGTGCCTGACCCGTCCACCGTCGACAGGTCCACGTCAAAGCGCGACAGCACCTCCGAGCGGCTCGGCACGACGAAGACGTCGTTGTAAGTCAGGTCGTACGGCGGCCGGTGCCCATCGAGAAATCTCACAAACCCGAGTCTAGTTGCGCGACTTTCCCCCGCGAGCAGACACAAATTCGCGCGACATGCCGGCGACACGCCGGAGTATGTGTCTGCTCGCGCGCGGAAATTAGACCTCGACCTCGCTGCGGTCCCCGCTCCACAGGGTGTGGAACCGCTGGTCGCGGTCGGCGTCGATGCGCCCGTAGGTGTGCGCACCGAAGAAGTCGCGCAGCCCCTGGGTCAGCGCGGCGGGCAGGCGCTCGGTGCGCAGCCCGTCGTAATAGGACAGCGCCGAGGCGAAGCCGGGAATCGGGATGCCGAGCTCGGTGGCCTTGACCACGACGCGGCGCCAGCTGTCGATAGCGTTCTCGATCGCGTCGCGGAAGTACGGGTCCACGATCAACGTGGGCAGGTCGGGATCGTTGTCGAAGGCGTCGGTGATCCGGTTCAGGAATTTCGCCCGGATGATGCAGCCGCCTCGCCAGATCCTCGCCATGTCGCCGGGTGTGATGTCCCAGTCGTATTCGGCGCTGCCGGCCTGGATCTGGTTGAAGCCCTGCGCGTAGGCGATGATCTTCGACGCGTACAGCGCCTGCCGGATGTCCTCGGTGAACTGCTCTGCGGCTTCACCGTCTGCGGGCACCTGCCCGCCGAGGTCCCCGGACGCCAGCCCGGTGGTGGCCTTGCGCTGTGGGACCGAGCCCGACAGCGCGCGGGCGAACACCGCCTCGGCGATGCCGGTGACGGGCACGCCCAGGTCGAGGGCGGATTTGACCGTCCAGCGGCCGGTGCCCTTCTGCTCGGCCTCGTCGAGGATCAGGTCGACCAGCGGCTTGCCCGTCTTGGCGTCGATCTGGCGCAGCACCTTCGCGGTGATTTCGACCAGGAAGCTGTCGAGGTCTCCGGAGTTCCAGTCGTCGAAGACGTCGGCGATCTCCGGCGCGCTCTTGCCCAGCCCGTCGCGCAGCAGCTGGTAGGCCTCACCGATCAGCTGCATGTCGGAGTACTCGATGCCGTTGTGCACCATCTTGACGAAGTGGCCGGCGCCGTCGGGCCCGATGTGGGTGCAGCACGGCACACCGTCGACGTGGGCCGAGATCTCCTCGAGCAGCGGGCCCAGCGAGGCGTAGGACTCCGCCGGACCGCCGGGCATGATCGACGGCCCGTTCAGCGCCCCCTCCTCACCACCGGAAATCCCGGCGCCGACGAAGTGCAGCCCGCGCTCGCGGATCGCCTTCTCGCGGCGGATGGTGTCGGTGTAGAGCGCGTTGCCGCCGTCGATGATGATGTCGCCTTCTTCCATGGCGTCGGCCAGCTCGTTGATCACGGCGTCGGTCGCCTCACCGGCCTTGACCATGATCAGCACCCGACGCGGTTTCTCCAGCGCGTCGAGGAACTCGGCGATGGTCTCGCTGCGGACGAAGGTGCCCTCGGATCCGTGCTCGGCCAGCAGCGCGTCGGTCTTGGCCACCGAGCGGTTGTGCAGTGCCACGGTGTAGCCGTGCCGCGCGAAATTCCGCGCGATGTTCGACCCCATGACGGCCAGACCGGTCACGCCGATCTGCGCCGTCCCCGTAGTGGACTGCGACGAGCTCATGAACGGATCCCTTTCGTTCGTTGAATGCGGCACCGCAGAATCTACGGGGCCGCGTCTACGCCGAGAACAGCCGCTGGAGCTCGGTCAGCCACGGCACCGCCAGCGCGATGGTCGGCACCACCAGCACCGCCGCGGCGGTGGCGTACGCGGCGGCGGCCAGCGCCCTGCTGTTGGGCTCGCCGGCGAGCCGGCGTACCCGTACCACGGTCGTCGGCCCGCCGGCGGCCAGTGCGCCTCGCGGCGCCCGAGCCGACGCGCACGCGACGAGCGCCCGCGCCAGCGGGGTCGGACCTTCGGCCCGCACCGCGGCGTCGTCGGCGAGAAGTTCGATCAGCAGCCGCACGGCGTGGAGCGCGTGCCCGCTGCGGACGAGTCGGGGGAAGGCGGCGTGCACCGCGGTGAACATCTCCAGCACCAGATCATGGCGAGCCCGCAGGTGCGCCTGTTCGTGCTCGAGGATCGCCGACATCTCGTTGTCCGACAACGCTTTCAAAGCACCCTCGCTGACCACCACGCGGCTGCGGACCCCGGGCAGGCAGTAGGCCAGTGGTTCGGCGACGTCGAGGATGCGCAGGCCGTTGCCGGCCCGGTGCCGGGGATCGAGGGAACCGACCAGGTCGACCACCATGCGGTGGTGGGCCCGGCGGCGGCGGGTGGCGATGGCGACCTGCAGCACCGACACGATCAACCGGGCGCCGATCATCAAGGTCAGGACGAAGACCACCACGTACGCGGTCCACAGCGGCCAGCCCAGCACAGCGATCTCGCTGACGATGGTGGCGGTAGGCCTGCCGTCGGGTCCGGGCACGAACAGCCGGCTCGCGATCGCGATCCCGGCGGAGAATGCCGAGAGCACCGCGGCCAGCGCGATCGACTGCCAGAGCACGATCGCGGCGCGCGGCGCGCGCAGCGGCCACGAGGCCCGCGCCAGCATCGCAGGCACCGGCCCTGACAGCAGCAGGGCCACGACGGTGAAGGCCAGCGCGGACACGCTGTCAGTGTCTCTCAGCCGGTACCCGGATCGCCACCTGGCCCTCCGATGCGGTGCTTGTCTTCAAGCTCGGCCAGCGCGCGCCGAAGGGCGGCCGCCTCATCGGCGCCGACACGCTCCACAAAATGCACGAGCGCGGCCTCCCGGCTGCCCGAATCGGCGGCCTGGTCGAGGGCGTCCACCATCAGGCCCGCAACCAGTTCATCCCGGCCGTGGGTCGGCGCATATCTGTGCGCGCGGTCGTCGCGGTGCTGCACCACGAGGTTCTTCTTCGCCAGGCGCTGCAGCACGGTCATGATCGTCGTATAGGCGAGGTAGCGGTGGGCAGCCAGGGCTTCGTGTACCTGGCGCACGGTTTGCGGCTCACCTGCGGACCACAAGTGGTCCATCACGGAACGCTCGAGTTCCCCGAGCCTCGTCAGCTTGGCCATCTTCCGTTCATCTCCTACCGGCAGTAGGACCAAAGCCTACTACGTGCTTACTACCGCGTGTCGTACCAGATGACGTCGCAGGCCAGGCGGCCGTGAGTCCGATCACACAGCCTGGCGGCCTCGGGGCCTATGACTATAGTAAGGCTAACCTAACTCACGAACGGGAGGTGACATGACGGTTCTCGTCGAGGATCCGTTGATCGCGAGTATGGCGATCCGGCGCGCGCTGCCGATCCATGAATCGAGCCGCCGCCTGCGGGAGCTCTACCGCGAGTGCCCGCGGGTCTACGGGGTCGCCGTGATGGGCGACCTCTCGCGGAGACGTTGGTGGCCGCTGGCCGAGATCTTGACCACCGACCGTCTGCACGCCATGTTCGAGGCGGGCGTCGCCGAGACCGAGAGCCGGTCCGCGGTGGCCCAGCAGCTGGCTGCTACGTTCGCCCACGTCGTGGTCGGGCGAGTGGTCCCGTTGCTGGCGGTCGAGGGCCGCGCGTGGGACACCGGCCTGGAGAACCTCTGGGTCCATGTCGACTCCGAGGGCGCGATCGACTGGGTCGGCGTGGTGGATCCGACGCTGCGCGCGTTGCCCGAGGATCCGCACTTCACCCGGCGCGGCAACGGTGTTGCAGCCCAGGAGGGCATCGTCGCGCTGCCCAGCGAGGCCGCGCTGACCACCTGGATCGCTCATCGCAGCCACTGCGCGCTCGGCCCCATCTTCGACAAGCTCGCCGCGGTCGGCGCCGGAACGATGAGCGTGCCGGCGATGTGGCATACCGTCGGCGCCACCGTGGTCAGCGCGGCGACTCAGATCCCGCTGCTGGCCGGCACCAGCGAGTTCGTCAGCATGCGCCGGGGACAGGCGGTGCTCGACGCGCTGGTCGGCTTCGGGCTGCCGGTGCGCGGCACCCCCCGGATGAATACCGGGAAGGTCTTGATTAATTAGGCAAGCCTTGCCTATTGTCTTGGTATCGGAACCAACGGACCGCGCCGGAGTCACTGAGGGCTGCAGAGACCCCCGGTCCGATCGAAGGAAGGGCCCCACACCAGGGGTGTGGGGCCCTTCCGCTTTCTCCAGACCCCGCGTCGGAGGTTGCGGCGGCGACGTGTAGACACGACGCGTGACGAGTGAAGTTCCCCAAGGTCTCGGTGACGGTTTCGACAAGGTGCTGGGGCTGACCTATCTGGAGATGACGCCCGACGGCGGACGCGCCACGCTGGAGATCACCGAACAGCTGTTGCAGCCGTGGGGCATCGTGCACGGCGGCGTCTACTGCGCGGTGATCGAGAGCATGGCCAGCGTGTCGGGTCATGTCTGGCTCTGCGAACACGGTGGCGGCACCGTCGTCGGGGTGAACAACAACACCGACTTCCTGCGGGCGATCGGGACAGGGACCGTCACGGCGACATCGACGCCGATCCATCGCGGCCGGCGCCAGCAGCTGTGGTTGATCACCATCACCGACGACACCGAACGGGTGGTCGCGCGGGGGCAGGTCAGGTTGCAGAACATCACCGACGCGTAGCGGCGAATCAAAGCCGGACGCGTAGCGGCGAATCAAAGCCGGACGCGTAGCGGCAGGACGGGCGCGCTGCTGAGTACGCCACGGCGTGGCAGTATCGCCCACTATGCGTTTGACGCCGCATGAACAGGAACGGCTGCTGCTGTCGTATGCCGCCGAACTCGCCCGCCGCCGGCAGGCCCGCGGCGTGAAGTTGAATCATCCCGAGGCAGTGGCGATGATCACCGATCACATCCTCGAGGGTGCCCGAGATGGCCGCACCGTGGCCGAGTTGATGGTCAGCGGGCAGGCGGTGCTGTCCCGCGACGACGTGATGGACGGTGTCCCCGAGATGCTCGACGACGTCCAGGTCGAGGCCACCTTCCCGGACGGCACCAAGCTGGTCACCGTCCACCACCCGATTCCGTGAGGCAGGTGCGACGGTGATTCCAGGAGAAGTCGTCTTCGGGGACGGAGACATCGAGATCAACCCGGGCGCACCGCGGATGGAACTCGAGATCGTCAACACCGGCGATCGTCCGGTGCAGGTCGGTAGCCACGTCCACGTCCCACAGGCCAACCGCGCGTTGCGGTTCGATCGCGCCGCCGCCCACGGACAACGGTTCGACATCCCGGCGGGCACCGCGATCCGGTTCGAACCCGGTGTGGCGCAACGTGTTCGCCTGGTCCCGCTGACGGGCGCGCGTGAGGTGCACGGCCTGAGTCTGGATCCGCCGGGACGTTTGGACGAAAACCGATGAGCGCTCGCGCGAAGAGAGAACCGAGATGACCCTGCTGTCCCGCGCGCGGTACGCGGCTTTGTTCGGGCCGACCGCCGGCGACCGCATCCGGCTGGCTGACACCGATTTGTTCATCGAGGTCACCGAGGATCGCAGCGGCGGCCCGGGGCTGGCCGGTGACGAGGCGGTGTTCGGAGGTGGCAAGGTGCTGCGCGAATCGATGGGCCAGTCGCGCGCAACGCGTGCCGACGGCGCCCCCGACACTGTCATCACCGGCGCGGTGATCCTCGACCACTGGGGGATCATCAAGGCCGACATCGGAATTCGCGACGGTCGCATCACCGCGATCGGCAAGGCCGGCAATCCCGACATCATGTCCGGTGTGCACCCGGACCTGGTGGTCGGCCCGTCCACCGAGATCATCGCCGGCAATGGCCGCATCATCACCGCCGGCGCCATCGACTGCCATGTCCACCTGATCTGCCCGCAGATCATGGAGGAGGCGCTGGGCGGCGGGATCACCACGATCGTGGCCGGTGGCACCGGTCCGGCCGAGGGCAGCAAGGCCACCACGGTCACCCCGGGGGCCTGGCACCTGGCGCGCATGTTGGAGGCGCTCGACACCTGGCCGCTGAACGTGGCCCTGCTGGCCAAGGGAAACACGGTCAGCAGCGACGCCCTGTGGGAACAATTGCGCGGCGGCGCAGCCGGTTTCAAGCTGCATGAGGATTGGGGGACGACGCCTGCGGCGATCGACGCGTGCCTGACGGTGTGCGAGGCGGCCGGGGTGCAGGCCAACATCCACACCGACACCCTCAACGAGGCGGGATTCGTCGAGGACACCCTGGCAGCGATCAAAGGCCGCTCGATCCACGCCTACCACACCGAGGGCGCCGGCGGCGGGCACGCGCCCGACATCATCACCGTCGCCGGTCACCCGAACGTGTTGCCGAGTTCCACCAACCCGACCCGGCCGCACACGGTCAACACCCTCGATGAGCACCTCGACATGCTCATGGTGTGCCATCACCTGAACCCGAGTGTGCCCGAGGACCTGGCGTTCGCCGAGAGCCGGATCCGGCCGTCGACCATCGCCGCCGAGGACCTGCTGCACGACATCGGGGCGATCTCGATGATCGGCAGCGACGCGCAGGCAATGGGCCGCATCGGCGAGGTGGTGATGCGCACCTGGCAGACCGCGCATGTCATGAAGCGCCGCAGAGGATTCCTGCCGGGGGACACCGGCGCCGACAACGCCCGCGCGCAGCGATATGTCGCGAAGTACACGATCTGCCCGGCGGTCGCGCACGGGCTCGACCACGAGATCGGCTCGATCGAGGTCGGCAAGCTCGCCGACCTGGTGCTGTGGGAACCGGCGTTCTTCGGCGTGCGCCCGCACGCGGTGGTCAAGGGCGGGATGATCGCGTGGGCCGCGATGGGTGATGCGAACGCGTCGATCCCGACGCCGCAACCGGTGCTGCCGCGGCCGATGTTCGGCGCCGCACCCGCCGCGGCCGCCGCGACGTCACTGCATTTCGTCGCGCCGCAGGCGATCGAGGACGGCCTGGCCGACCGGATCGCAGTGAACCGCAGGCTCGTCGCGGTGGGCAATGTCCGCGGAATCGGCAAGGCACAGATGCCGCTCAACGACGCCACTCCCGACATCGAGGTCGATCCGGACACGTTTACGGTGCGCATCGACGGTGAGGTCTGGCAGGAGCAGCCCGCGGCCGAACTGCCGATGGCTCAGAGATACTTCCTCTTCTAGGCGAAGTCCTGCCCACGATGACCAATCTGGCCACCCTGCTCGCGCTGTCGGACTCACGGCTGCCCACCGGCGGGCACGTGCATTCCGGCGGTGTGGAGGAGGCGGTGACCAGTGGACTGGTCGTCGACCTGGTCACGCTGCAAGCGTTTCTGCGGCGCAGGATCCGGACCAGCGGCCTCGTCACCGCATCGCTGGCTGCGGCCGTGCACCGCGGGTCCCTGGCCCCGGCCGCGGGCCGGGCCGGCGACGTCGAGACAGATGCCCGCACCCCTTCGCCGGCGGCACGCGCGGCTTCGCGCGCGCAGGGCCGCGGCCTGGTCCGGCTGGCCCGGCGGATCTGGCCGGAGGACGACTGGGACGCCCTCGGCCCGACACCGCACCTGGCCGTCGCCGCGGGGGTGGCCGGCCGGGCCGGCGGCCTGGTACCGGCACACACCGCGCTGTCGCTGGTGTACACGACGATGACCGGGTCGGCGACCGCCGCGCAGCGACTGCTCGCGCTCGATCCCGGCGACGTCGCAGCGGTCGCGTTCGCGTTGTCCCCGCTGTGCGAGCAGACCGCGGCCGAGGCTGCCAAGGAGCTCGCCGACCTTTCCGATCCACTGCTCGACGTGCTCGCTCAACGCCACGCCGACCGTGACCGCCCGTTGTTCGCCTCCTAGAGAGAGTCCCGCGATGCCACCGCATTTCCTGTCGGCCGATTCGGCCGGCCAGCCGCACGGCCACACCCACCGTCCCCGCCGGGAGCGCCGGGTGGGGGAGCCGCTGCGCATCGGCGTCGGCGGTCCGGTCGGCTCCGGCAAGACCGCGTTGGTCGCGGCACTGTGCCGCCAGTTGCGTGACGAGTTGTCCCTGGCGGTGCTGACCAACGACATCTACACCACCGAGGACGCAGACTTCCTGCGCCGCAACGCCGTTCTGCCCGACGACCGTATCGCCGCGGTGCAGACCGGGGGCTGCCCGCACACCGCCATCCGGGACGACATCACCGCCAACCTCGACGCGATCGACGACCTCATCGCCGCTCACTCGGGTCCGGGGCAGGACCTGGACCTGATCCTGGTGGAATCGGGCGGGGACAATCTCACCGCGACGTTCTCCTCAGGTCTTGTCGATGTGCAGATCTTCGTCATCGACGTCGCCGGCGGGGACAAGGTGCCGCGCAAGGGCGGGCCCGGTGTCACGTTCTCCGACCTGCTGGTGATCAACAAGACCGATCTCGCACCGCTGGTGGGCGCCGATCTGGACGTCATGCGGCGGGACGCGGCGGCGGTGCGCGGCGTCCGTCCGTTCGAACTGATCTCGCTGACCGCCGACCCGGCGGCCACGCCGGTGCTGGGCTGGGTGCGCGAGCAACTGCGGGTCGCGCAGGCGCTCTAGTGCGTTCGGAAGTCGTGATCGTCGCCCGGCCCGACCGCCTGCCTCACATCGAGTGCAGCGGCGGGATCGCGGCACGCCGCACCGCCAGGGACACCGTGCATCTGGTGTCGTCGGTGGCGACCCCGCTGGGCGGCGACGCGATCGCGATGCGCGTCGTCGTCGAATCGGGGGCCAGACTCGTCATCAGGACGGTGGCTGCCACCATCACGCTGCCGGGACGCATGACCGCCGAATCCCACTCGGCCTGGGAGCTCGAGGTCGCCGGCGAGCTCGACCTCGACCCGGAGCCGACGATCGTCGCAGCCACCTCGCGGCACTTCACGTCGACGCGGCTGGCGCTGGCCGGGACGGGCGCCGTGCGGCTGCGCGAGCGCATCCAGATCGGCAGATCCGGGGAGCGGCAAGGCTTCTGGAGCGGCTCACTGAACGCCGACCTCGACGGCGCCCCGTTGCTGCGACACCGCGTCGAACTCGGCACGGGAGCCTGCACCGACGACGAGATCGCCGGACCTCGCGCCGCGGTCAGCGAACTGCACTACCCCCGAACCGATGCCGAGACCGACGGGGTGACGCTGGCGCTGGCGGCCGGCGGTGCTCTGACCACCTGGCAGGGGGAGCGACTCTAGCTCGCCGCTTTCTCGGTGTCCTGCACCGAAGCCGCGATCTCCTCGAGTTCCTCGATCCGTGTTCGTGCGTAGGCCTGCTGTTCGGTGATGGTCAGCTGGCCGCGCTTGGTCGACAGGAACGTCACCGTCCAGGACAGCAGCGTGACGATCTTGGTCTTGAAGCCGACCAGATACACCAGGTGCAGCACCAGCCAGGCCAGCCAGGCGATGAAGCCCTCGAACTCCAGCGGGCCGATCTTGGCCACCGCGCTGAACCGCGACACCGTGGCCATCGAACCCTTGTCGAAGTAGCTGAACGGCTCCCGTTCGGACGGGTCTGCGCCCTTGATGCCGGCCTCGATCGCCTTGGCGGCGTACTTGCCGCCCTGGATCGCGCCCTGGGCCATGCCCGGCACCCCTTCGACCGCGGCCATGTCACCGACGACGAACACGTTCGGGTGCCCCGGGATCGACAGGTCGGGGAGCACCTTGACCCGGCCGGCCCGGTCGAGCTCGACACCGGACTGCTCGGCGAGGTCACGGCCGAGCGGGCTGGCCGACACACCGGCAGACCACACCTTGCACGCCGCCTCGATCCGGCGGATGGTGCCGTCGGGATCCTTGACGGTGATGCCATTGCGATCGACGTCGGTGACCATCGCGTTGAGCTGGATCTCGACGCCGAGCTTCTCGAGCCTGGCCTGCGCCTTCTTGCCGAGCTTCTCACCCATCGGCGGCAGTACCGCGGGCGCGGCGTCGAGCAGAATCACCCGCGCCTTGGTCGGATCGATGTGCCGGAACGCGCCCTTGAGCGTGTGGTCGGCCAATTCAGCGATCTGACCGGCCATTTCGACGCCGGTCGGGCCGGCGCCGACGACCACGAAGGTGAGGAGTTTCTCGCGGCGGGCCGGATCGCTGGACCGCTCGGCCTGTTCGAACGCGCCGAGGATGCGCCCGCGCAGCTCCAGCGCGTCGTCGATCGTTTTCATGCCGGGCGCCCACTCCGCGAAATGGTCATTGCCGAAGTAGGACTGACCTGCGCCCGCGGCCACGATCAGGCTGTCGAACGGGGTGATGTAGGTGTGGCCGAGGAGCTCGGAGCGCACGGTCTTGGTTTTCAGGTCGATCTTCGTCACGTCGCCGAGCAGCACCTGCGCGTTCTTCTGTTTACGCAGGATCATCCGGGTGGCGGGGGCGATCTCTCCCTCGGAGATGATGCCCGTCGCCACCTGGTAGAGCAGCGGCTGGAACAGGTGGTGGGTGGTGCGGGCGATCATCTTGATGTCGACATCGGCTCGTTTGAGCGTCTTGGCTGCGGTCAACCCGCCGAATCCCGATCCGATGATCACCACCTTGTGGCGATCGGACGGAGTGGCTCCGGGATGGCTCATTGCAACTCCTTGTCGGGTCCTTGTCGGATGCGGTCGTCCCCTGGGCGGTCTGAGACCTTCCTTGCTTTACCCGTTCCGAACAACGAGAACCTTAGTCGCTGCGCTTCCGGGCGGCGCGGTGACATGCCCCACCCCTGGAATCAGGCCGTGACCAGCGGCTTGAGTGCCTCTCCGAGCGCCGAAACCTGTCCCGGCTGGTAGCCGACGGTCTGGGTGGGCACGAACAGAATGACACCGTCGATGCCTGCGTCGAGGACTTTCTCCTTGACTGCTCGGCGATCTGCCCGGGTGTTCCGGCCACCATCCGCTGCCGGAAATCTTCGGGGATCAGATCGGGGGAGACCCCCTCGCCGACGACGGCACCGACCAGCATGCTCGTCTCCAACGTGTCGGGGTCGCGGTCGATCTCCTCACACCGCTGCCGGGCCACCGCGACCTTCCTGGCGAGCTCGTCGAAGCCGGCGATCACGTTGAGGTGGTCGAAGTGCCGCGCCGCGAGCGGAATCGTCTTCTTCTCGCCGCTGCCGCCAATCATCAGCGGAATGTGTTCGCGGAAGCGGGGATTGGCCATCGCTTCCTGCACCCGGTAGTACCGCCCGGTGAAGGTGGGTCGCTCACCTCTGAGCATCGGCAGGATGATCTCCAGCGCCTCGTCGAGCTTGTCGAACCGGTCGGTGAACGTGCCGAACTCGTAGCCGAGCTGGTCGTGTTCGAGCTCGAACCACCCGGTCCCGATGCCCAGCACCGCGCGGCCCTGGCTGATCACATCGAGTGTGGTGATGTTCTTGGCCAGCAGCGTGGGATTGCGGTACGTGTTGCCGGTGACGAGCGTGCCCAGTTGCACGTTCTCGGTGACCGTCGCCAGCGCGCCGAGGGCGGTGTAGGCCTCGAGCATCGGCTGATCAGGGGTTCCGATGCCGGGCAGTTGATAGAAGTGGTCCATCACGAACACCGAGTCGAAGCCCGCGGCGTCGGGTCGATCCTACGATCCGGCTCCCAGCGGCGACGCCCGTTTTCACGCGCCGCGAACCGCGGAATAAACGATCGCGGAAAAACGTTGCGCGGGCCCGTTCGTCAGCCCGCGCGGGACGCCAGCGTCAGCCGAAGTTGGCGAGCGCGCCGTGGGTGACGTGCAGGGTCTGTCCGGTGATGTGACGAGCGGACGGAGTCGTGAGAAACAGCGAGAGCCGGGAAATCTCGGCTGCGACCGAGGGGGGCGTGGTGCCGAGCCCGTCGTAGCCGGGTTCCACGGCGCGTCCCACAGCCACGGCGTTGACGGTGATGCCGCGGATGCCGAAGTGGGTGGCCTGGCCGGCGGTCCAGTCAGAGACCGCGGCCTTGACCGCAGACGCGGCGCCACCCTCGTGGGTGAAGTCCGGGATCACGCTGACGATCGAGCCGCCGGACCGCATGTGGTCGCCGAGCACCTGCACGGTCAGCATCGCGGCCACCACGGTGGCGTCGAACAGGCCGCGCCACTCGGCGGCGTGGTCGTTGAGCGTGTAGGTGCGGACGTCGCCGCCCGGCCAGGTCGGCGCGGGAACGTTGATGATGGTGTCCAGGTGCGCGGGGACGTGTCCGTGCAGCTCGGCGACCGAGGCGGGATTGGTGTTGTCGAACACCAACGCGTCGGCGTCGAGTTCCTTGGCGAGAACCTCGACCTCCTCGCGGCGCCGGCCGCCGACCAGCACGGTGTGGCCGGCTTCGGTGAAGCTCTCCGCGATCGTGCGTCCCAGATCCGTGTCGCATCCTGTGATCAGCACATCCATCGGCGAGCCTCCTGTTGTGTTCGACGCTGAACCCCAGCGAGTGGCGCCAATGTTACTGGACAGTAGCTATATGGGAAAATGCGACGCGCCGACCCGGTAACACGCCCGGGGCGGGCGGCGATGGACAGAGCGAGAGAACACCAGACCGCTTCGGCACCGTGACACCACCCGCGCCACGCGCGGGTGGTCTTGCGCGTCAGCTACCTACGACAGCGCCTTTAACAGCAGGTATGCGTTGGTCAGCAATGTAACGATTCGGCACATTTTGAGCACCTCACACTTGCGTCACGCCAGCAACACGGTAGTTTCTTCCCCATGGACCAGCCGGACGTGCATTTCCCGCGCCGTAAAGGGCTGCCGACGTCGTTGCGACGCTCGGCGCTGACCGGCGCCACCGCGGCAGCACTGGCCGCGGCCTTGACCGTGCCCGCAGTGGCCTACGCCCAACCCGCACCGCCGCCCAGCCCCGCGCCGGCCCCCGCCGTCGAGGCGCCTGCGGCGCCCCCGGCGGCACCGCCCCCGGCCGACCCGAACGCCCCCGTGCCGCCGGCTCCTGCGCCTCCGCCGCCGCCGGCGGATCCGAATGCCCCGGTACCGCCCCCGGCCGACCCGAACGCCCCCGTGCCGCCGGCCGACCCGAACGCTCCGGCGGCGCCCGCCCCGGAACCGGGCCGCGTTGACAACGCCGCCGGCGGTTTCAGCTACGTGGTGCCCGAAGGCTGGGAGGTCTCCGACTCCACCCAGCTGTCGTACGGGCAGGCGCTGCTGACCAAGCTGCCGCCCGCAGGATCTCCGCCTGACACGCAGCCGCCGAATGACACCAGTGTGCTGCTGGGCCGGCTGGACCTGAAGTTGTTCGCCGGCGCGGAGACCGACAACACCAAGGCGGCCCAGCGGCTCGCCTCGGACATGGGCGAGTTCTTCATGCCGTTCCCGGGCACCCGGATCAATCAGCAGACCGTTCCGCTGGAGAACAACGGTGTCGCGTCGTCCTACGAGGTGAAGTTCACCGACACCAACAAGCCCAACGGCCAGATCTGGGCCGGTGTGGTCGGGACGCCGGTTGCGCCGGGCACCCCGCGCGGACAGCGCACCCCGGAGCGGTGGTTCGTGGTGTGGCTCGGTACGGCGACCAACCCGATTCCGCAGGAGCAGGCCGTCGCGTTGGCGAACTCGATCCGCCGCTGGACGCCTCCGCCGCCTCCGCCGGCCGCGGACCCGAACGCTCCGGTGCCGCCCGCCGATCCGAATGCGCCGCCGCCGGATCCGAACGCGCCCGCCCCGCGGCCCGCGGTCGGTGTGCCGGTCCCGGTCGATCCGAACACCGCCCCCGGGATGCTGCCGCCCGCCTGATCGTGTCCGTTCGCTGCCTGTTTGCACGACCCTTTCGTTACCCGAGGTAGGTATACCTGGGGCATGGCCCGGTCGCGGCCGCACCGGGTCGACGCGGTGACAGACAGGAGTTCGTGATGGACGTCGTGGCAGCTACCGAAATTCTGGCCCGTTCGACAACGCTCACCAGCGTCGGCTGGATCGGCTACATCATCATCGGGGCGATCGCGGGATGGATCGCCGGCAAGATCGTCAAGGGCTCCGGCTCGGGCATTTTGATGAACATCGTGATCGGCATCGTCGGTGCCCTCATCGGCGGTTTCCTTTTGAGTTTCTTCCTCGACACCGCCGGCGGCGGCTGGTGGTTCACCTTGTTCACCGCGATCCTCGGCTCGGTGATCCTGCTGTGGATCGTCGGTAAGTTCACCAAGTCGCGCGTCTGAACCCCGGACCCGTGATGCGCGCATGGCAGGTGCGCACACCCAGTCCGATGTCGACTCGCCCGCTGGTCTCGGTGACCGTGCCGGTGCCGCGGGCCGGACCCGGTGAACTGCTGGTCGCCGTGCGGGCGTGCGGGGTGTGCCGGACGGATCTGCACGTCGCCGAGGGCGACCTGCCGGTGCACCGTCCGTCGGTGGTCCCCGGCCACGAGGTGGTCGGGGAGGTTGTCGAGATCGGTGCGTCGCCGGAGGGGCAGGCGGCACCGCGCTTCGCGGTCGGCGACCGGGTCGGTATCGCCTGGCTGCGCCACACCTGCGGGGCCTGCCGATACTGCGTGAGCGGGCGGGAGAACCTGTGCCCGGAGTCCAGGTACACCGGGTGGGACGCCGACGGCGGTTACGCCGAGTACGCGACGGTTCCGGAGGCGTTCGCGTTGCGCCTGCCCGGCGGCTACGCCGACACCGAGTTGGCTCCGCTGCTGTGCGCGGGAATCATCGGGTATCGGGCATTGCTGCGTGCTGACCTGCCGCCCGGAGGGCGCTTGGGAATCTACGGATTCGGGGGCAGCGCGCACCTGACCGCGCAGGTGGCGCTGGCTCAGGGAGCCGAGGTCCATGTGATGACCCGGGGGCAGCGAGCCCGCGAGCTCGCGCTGGAGCTCGGCGCAGCGTCGGCGCAGGGGCCCGCGGATCCGCCGCCGGTGCCGCTGGATTCGGCGATCCTCTTCGCCCCGGTCGGCGATCTGGTGCTGCCCGCGTTGGCGGCCCTGGACCGGGGCGGCACGCTGTCCATCGCCGGCATCCACCTCAGCGACATCCCGGTGCTCAACTATCAGCGACACCTGTTCCAGGAGCGGCAGATGCGGTCGGTGACGTCGAACACCCGCGCCGACGCGCAGGCGTTTCTCGATTTCGCCGCCGGGCACCGGCTCGAGGTCACCCATCCGCGGTATCCGCTCGACCGCGCCGACGAGGCGCTCGGCGACTTGGCCGCCGGGCGGGTCGCCGGGGCGGCCGTGCTGGTCGTCTAGCCCGCCCCGGCCGCCCGGCAGGTCATGACAGGTGCCACACCAGTGCGGCGGCCAGCGCCCCCAGTCCGTTGAGTGACCAGTGCAGCGCGATCGGCGCGATCAGGCTGCCGCTGCGGCGCCGCAGCCAGGAGAACACGAAACCGGCGGCCGCGGTCGCCAGCACCGCGCCGACCACCCCGGCGACCATCCCGAACACCCCGCCGCCGAGGATCTTGGTGAACCCGACGTTGCTGGCCGTCAAGCCCAGCGAGGTGGCGACGTGCCACAGCCCGAACAGCACAGAGCCGGCCGCGGCGACGCCGCGCCAGCCCCAGGCCCGGTCCAGCGCGCCGTGCAGCACGCCCCGGAACGCGAGCTCCTCGGGGATCACGGTCTGCAGCGGGATGATGATCATCGACGCGATCAGCGCACCGGACAGCGTCGCGTAATTGTTGTTCAGAAACATCGGCCGCGTCCACGGCAGCAGCGCCCCGATCGCGATCACGGTCCCGACCAGACCGACCGCGCCCAGGGCGTACCCGGCGCCGGACTTCCAGTGCTCCCGGCCCAGCCCCAGTTCCGACCAGCCGAGCCCTCGCGAGCGGATCAACACCAGCAGTCCCAGCGCGGCGGCGGGCACCACGGCGACGTTGGCCCACGGGGTGGTGAAGTGAGCCAGCAGGTTGGTCAGCGCCAAAACGACGACGACGACCGCGATGTCGACATAGATCCGGAAGTGATGCAGCGCGGCGAGCTGGGCCACCACGGGGTGCGGCTCGGCGGAGGCTGCGACGGCATCTGACATAACCGCACCAGCTTACCGGCTATTCGTTGTCCCCCCCGGTGGACGCGGTGGCGTCACTGCCGGCTGTGCCGAAGCCCGATTCGCGCGCGGCGGGCCACACCCAGTCCTTCACCTCCGGGATGTCGTCGCCGTACGCGCGGGTGTATTCACGCGCGGCGATCCGCTTGTCGGCCATCTGCTGCCGCAGCGTCGCGCACCGCGAACCCAAGGACGGAACCCGGTCGATCACGTCCATCACCAGGTGATACCGGTCCAGATCGTTGAGCATGACCATGTCGAACGGGGTGGTCGTGGTGCCCTCCTCCTTGTATCCGCGGACATGGAGGTTGTCGTGCCCGGCCCGGCGGTAGGTCAGCCGGTGGATCAGCCACGGATAGCCGTGATAGGCGAAGATGATGGGGCGGTCGGTGGTGAAGATGACGTCGAAATCGCGATCGGACAGCCCATGCGGATGCTCGGTCGGGTCCTGCAGCCGCATCAGATCGACGACGTTGACGAACCGCACCAACAGATCCGGCAGGTGCCGACGCAGGATGTCGGCGGCGGCCAGCGCCTCCAGCGTGGGGATGTCCCCGGCGGAGGCCAGCACGACGTCGGGATCGGTTCCCAGTTGTTCCGAACCGGCCCACTCCCAGATGCCCACGCCGCGGATGCAGTGCGCGACCGCCTGCTCCATGGTCAGGAAGTTGGGCGAGGGCTGCTTGCCCGACACCACGACGTTGACGTACTGCCGGGACCGCAGGCAGTGGTCGTAGGTGGACAGCAGCGTGTTGGCGTCCGGCGGCAGATAGACCCGCACCACCTTGGCGCTCTTGTTGACCACGTGGTCGATGAAGCCGGGGTCCTGGTGGGAGAACCCGTTGTGGTCCTGCCGCCAGACGTGGCTGGACAGCAGATAGTTCAGGCTGGCGATGGGCCGCCGCCACGGGATGCCGTTGGTGACCTTGAGCCACTTGGCGTGCTGGTTGAGCATCGAGTCGACGATGTGGATGAACGCCTCGTAGCAGTTGAACAGCCCGTGTCTGCCGGTGAGCAGATAGCCCTCCAGCCAGCCCTGGCACTGATGCTCGGACAGCACCTCCACCACCCGGCCCACCCGGGCGAGGTGCTCGTCGACCTCCGGGCCGAAGAACTCGGCGTTCCACTGCTTGTCGGTGGCGTCGTAGACGGCCTGCAGGCGGTTGGACGCCGTCTCGTCCGGGCCGAAGATGCGGAAGTTGTCCGGGTTGAGCCGGATCACCCCGGTGAGCCACTGGCCGAGCACCCGGGTCGCCTCGGCCACCGTCGCTCCCGGTGCCGGGACGTCGACGGCGCACTCACGGAAATCGGGCAGCCGGAGGTCCTTGAGCAGCAGCCCGCCGTTGGCGTGCGGGTTGTCGCTCATCCGTAGCTGCCCTCGCGGCGCGAGCTCGGCGATGTCGGGCATCAGTTTCCCGTCGTCGTCGAAGAGTTCGCCGGGGCGGTAGGAGGCGAGCCAGTCGGCGAGCACCGCGAGGTGTTCCGGGGTGTCGCGGGCGCTGGCCAGCGGTACCTGGTGGGCCCGCCACGAACCCGTGGTCTTCTTGCCGTCGATGGTGGCCGGACCGGTCCAGCCCTTGGGTGTGCGGAACACGATCATCGGCCACATCGGGCGGGACTCGTCACCGGCGCGGGCCCTCGCCTTGATGGCGGCGATCTCGTCGAGGACGTCGTCGAGCAGGGTGGCGAAGCGCCGGTGGGCATCGGCATGATCCACGCCCGGCCCGCCCTCGTCGTCGGGGACTTCGAAGAAGTACGGGCGGTGACCGTATCCGACCATGAGCGCGCGCAGCTCGTCTTCGGGGATGCGGGCCAGCACCGTGGGGTTGGCGATCTTGTAGCCGTTGAGGTGCAGGATCGGCAGCACCACGCCGTCGTGCGCGGAGTTGGAGATCTTGTTGGAATGCCAGCTGGTCGCCAGCGGCCCGGTCTCGGCCTCGCCGTCGCCGACCACCGCGGCCACCAGCAGGTCTGGGTTGTCGAATGCCGCACCGTAAGCGTGCGACAGCGCGTAACCCAGTTCGCCGCCCTCATGGATCGACCCGGGGGTCTCCGGCGCCACATGCGAGGGGATGCCGCCGGGGAAGGAGAATTGGCGGAACAGCCGGCGCAGTCCCTCGTCGTCCTGGGTGACGTCGGAGTAGATCTCGCTGTAGGTGCCGTCGAGGTAGGTGTTGGCCACCAGGCCGGGGCCGCCGTGTCCCGGGCCCGTCACGTAGATCGTCGACTGGCTCCGTTCCTTGATCACCCGGTTGAGGTGGGCGTAGAGGAAGTTCAGCCCCGGCGTGGTGCCCCAGTGCCCGAGCAATCGGGGCTTCACGTCGTCGCGGCTCAGCGGCGTGCGCAGCAGCGGATTGTCGAGCAGATAGATCTGACCGACCGACAGATAGTTGGCGGCGCGCCACCACCGGTCCACTTGATCGATCTCCGCGTCGCTGAGCGGACGGCGTTCCACGGTCTTCCATGCGATCGGGGAGGTATCGGCTGTGGTCGTGGCAGTCATCTCTTCATCCAACTCGGCATCGAGGTCCAGTCAACCCGTACCCGATGGCGTGCGCGTTAATCTTTTGCGCACCGTTATCGTGTTCGGATGTCCGAGGGTGCGTTGCTGCCGTCGCTGCGCGTGCTCGACCTGGCGTCCGGGGACGCCGACGCAGTGAGCCGCATCCTGGCCGACCTCGGCGCCGACGTGCTGAAGATCGAACCCCCGGGTGGGTCCACGACCCGGACCGCCGCGCCGGCGGTCGACGGCGTCGGGGTCGGGTTCACCGTGAACAACGCGAACAAGCGATGCGTCCGGCTGGATCCGGGCAGCAGCGCGGACCGCCGACGGCTGACGGACCTCGCTGCCGCGGCCGACATCGTCGTGGAGTCGGGACATGCCGAACCCGGAAGTGACGGCATCGCAGCGGCTTTCGGACTGTCGGGGCAGGGCCTGGCGGCACGGTTCGGGCACCTGGTCGTCGTGTCGGTCACCGACTTCGGCACCACCGGTCCGTACGCACGGTGGCGCGCCACCGACGCGGTGCTCTACGCGATGTCCTCGGCGCTTTCGCGGACCGGACCGACAACGGGAACGCCGGTGCTGCCCCCTCGCGGTGTCGCGTCGGGCACCGCGGCGGCGCAGGCGGCCTGGGCCGCACTGGTCGCGTACTTCGACAGATTGCGTTGCGGCAGGGGAGAATTCATCGACGCCTCGCGCTTCGAGGCCGTTGTGCAGGCGCTGGATCCGCCGTTCGGCACCGAGGGCCAGGCCGTGGTCGGCGTGAAGTCGCCCGACCGGTTGTGGCGTGGACGGCCACGGAACCAGCAGATCTACCCGATCGTCGAATGCCGTGACGGGCAGGTGCGGCTGTGCCTGCTGTCGCCGCGGCAGTGGCGGAGTATGTGGGACTGGCTGGGGCGGCCCGAGGAGTTCGCCGGACCGCAGTTCGAGACGATCGCCGCCAGGTATGCCGCGTCGCGCACGCTGAACGCCGCCATCGGCGCCCTGTTCGCCACCCAGACCAGGGCCGAGCTCGTCGCGCAGGGCCAGGCCCGCGGCGTCCCGGTGGTGGCGGTGCTCTCGCCGTCAGAGGCGTTGTCGGCCGACCATTTCCAGCAGGCCGGCACGCTGACCGAGGCATCGCTGACGCCTGCAGCCACGATCGTGATGCCGGGGGGCGCGCTGGTGGTGGACGGCATGCGCCACGGGTACCGGCACGGGCCGGAGTCCGTCGAGATCGCCGAGTGGCGGCACCGGGTCGAGCCTGCGCCGGCGTCCGGAGCCGCCGGCGCCCGTCCGTTCGAGGGACTGCGCATCCTCGATCTCGGGGTGATCGTGGCCGGCGGTGAGCTGGGCCGGCTGTTCGCGGATTTCGGCGCCGACGTGATCAAGATCGAGAGCGCGGCTTATCCGGACGGGTTACGCCAGACCACGCCGGGGACGCTGATGAGCCGGTCGTGGGCGCTCGCGCACCGCAACCAGCGCGGCCTCGGGCTCGATCTGCGCCATCCGGCCGGCGCGGCGGTGTTCCGCCGCCTCGTCGGAGGCGCCGACGCGGTGTTCGCGAACTTCCGGCCCGGAACCCTTGCCTCCCTGGGCTTCGGCTACGAGCGGCTGCGGGAGCTCAATCCAGGCATCGTGCTCGCCGAGAGCAGCGCGTTCGGCGATCGCGGTCCGTGGAGCGCGCGGATGGGTTACGGACCGTTGGTCCGGGCGTCCTCGGGCGTCACGCGGCTGTGGACGTCCCCGGATGCGGCGCCCGGCGCGACCTACGATGCGACCACGGTCTTTCCCGACCACCTCGTCGGCAGGCTCACCGCGATCGCCGCGCTGGCCACCCTGATCCGGCGCGCGTTGACCGGCGGGCCCGGCGGTCATGTCCACATCTCCCAGGCCGAGGCCGCGATGAGTCAGCTGGCCGAACACTTCGCTGTCGAATCGGCTACCGGCGCAGGCCTTCCCGTCCGTCTCGGCGAGGACATGGACGCGGTGTTCCCGTGCGCCGGGGACGACGAGTGGTGTGTGATCTCGCTGCGCACCGCGGCACACCGTGCGACGCTGGCGGACCTGCTCGGGATCCCGCGATTGCCCGACGACCGAGCCGCACTCATCGACGCGGTGTCGCGGTGGACCCGCAGCCGCACCAACATCGGCGTCGCCCGCCGCCTGCAGGAGGCGGGAATCCCCGCCGCGCCCATGTACCGCGCGGCCGATGTTCTCGCCGACCCGCAGATCCGGGCCCGCAAGCTGTTGCGCCCGATGACCCATCCGCTGGTCGAGCCGGTGATGCCGGCCGAGACCGCGCCGGCGCCTTTGGCCCGGATCCCACGCGCCGGTTCGGGCCCGGCCCCCATGCCGGGCGAGCACACCGCCGAGATCTGCCGGGACGTGCTCGGCATGACCCCCGCGCACGTCGACGACCTGGTCGCCGCCGGCGCGTTGTTCACCCATCAGCCCATTGAGCGAAAGGCCCCCGCCTAGATGCCCATCGATCCCAGGACGCCCGTCCTCGTCGGCTACGGCCAGGTCAACCAGCACGAGGAGGATCCCGGCGTCGAGCCCATCGACCTGATGGCCGCGGCGGCCCGCGAGGCGGCCGACCCCCGGGTCCTGGAGGCCGTCGACGCGGTCCGCGTCGTCAATCTGCTGTCCTGGCGCTACCGCGACCCCGGACTACTGCTGGCGCAACGCATCGGGGCCGACAAGGCGACGACGCGCTATACCGGCATCGGGGGCAACGTGCCGCAGACCCTGGTGAACCTGGCGTGCCTGGACATTCAGCAGGGCCGGGCCGACGTGGTGCTGATCGCCGGCGCCGAGACGTGGCGTACCCGGACCCGGCTGCGCGCCGCGGGCCGCAAACCGGCGTGGACCAAGCAGGACGAATCGGTGCCGGTGCCGCCAGGGGCCGACGAGGGCGTGCCGATGGCGGGCCCGTCCGACATGCGGATCAACCTGGACCGACCGGCCTACGTCTACCCGATGTTCGAGCAGGCGGTGCGCATCGCCGCCGGGGAATCACCCGACGAGCATCGCAGGCGCATCGGAGGGTTGTGGTCGCAGTTCTCGGCGGTGGCCGCGGACAATCCGCATGCGTGGAGCCGCGACGCGTTGACCGCCGAGGAGATCTGGCAGCCGTCGCCGAAGAACCGGATGATCAGCTGGCCGTACACCAAGCTGATGAACTCCAACAACATGGTCGATCAGGGGGCGGTGCTGATCCTGGCCTCGGCCGAGAAGGCCCGGTATCTCCAGATCCCTACCGAGCGTTGGGTTTTCCCCTACGCCGGAGCGGACTCCCACGACACCTACGCCATCGCCGAGCGGGCCGAGTTCCACACCTCGCCGGCCATCCGCATCGCGGGCCGGCGGGCGCTGGAACTGGCCGGCACCACCGTCGACGACATCGACCTGATCGACGTGTACTCGTGCTTCCCGTCAGCTGTCCAGGTGGCCGCCGCCGAGCTGGGCCTGCCGGTCGGGGATCCGGCGCGGCCGCTGACGGTCACCGGCGGCCTGACGTTCGCGGGCGGACCGTGGAACAACTACGTCACCCACTCGATCGCGACGATGGCCGAGCGGCTCGCCGCCGAACCCGGACGCCGCGGCCTGATCACCGCCAACGGCGGCTACCTGACCAAGCACAGCTTCGGCGTGTACGGCACCGAGCCGCCGTCACATGAATTTCGTTGGCAGGACGTGCAATCCGAGGTCGACCGGGAGCCGACCCGCCGCGCCGCGGTGGAGTGGACCGGGGTCGGCACCGTCGAGTCCTGGACCACACCGGTCGACCGCGACGGCGCACCGGAGAAAGCGTTCCTGGCGGTGCGCACGCCCGACGACGCCCGGGCGCTGGCGGTGATCACCGACCCTGCAGGCGCCGAGGTCACGGTGCGTGAGGACATCGCCGGCGCCGCGGTGCGGGTGCACCCGGACGGTACCGCGTCGCTGGAATAGGCATGGGGTAACCCTGGTCACGGGGCGTCGGCGGGCACATCGGTGTACCGCGGCACGTAGGTGTCCGCCGAGAAGGTGAAACCCTTGCCGCTGGTCTCAGAGAGACACGAAATACCGGTCGCCTCTTGCACATTGCACCGGAATCCGGCCGCGGCGAGGATCCGGTTGAACGGCAGCGCGGTCGCCGGCTCGGAGTCGAGGCCGAACGCGGGCGCCTCCAGCGCGATGAAACTCGGGTCGGAGTCACGGTCCACCACGACGGCGTTCGGTGTGCCGGGTTCGCCGTCGTCGCCGGGTACCTCCTCGGGTGCCGCGCTGACCCCGATACTCGCGGCGTTCTGCGCGTTCTGACAACCCGCCCGCACGCGGGGAACGATCGCACACTCCCACCGCCCGCTCGGGGAGGTGAAGTAGTAACCGGTCCGGCCGTCGACCTCGGCGAGGAAGTCGTGGGCGTTGGCCAGGTGGGCATTGCTGGGTCTGGTGGTCGAGGTCGGGGACTGCGCAGCGGGAGCTGGGGGCCGGGTTCCGTCGTCGGTGGTGATCACGGTCGGACCGGAGCAGGCGGCGCCGGCGACGACGAGCACGGGCAGCGTGGCGCGGAGAAGGGGATGCATGTCGGTGTCCAAGCCTGCCATGCCCGGCGGTCGCTCATCGCAGTTCGTCACGCAGTTCGCCGTCGAGTGACACCCGCACCAGCGCGGCGGCCAGGTTCGCGGCCCGCCTCGGCGCCAGCGCCGCCAGCCGGTCCGGGTCGCGCGGCAGTCCCAGCGCGGCCGCCGCGGTGACCGCCCGATCGTCGAAGTAGGGCCGCACCCAGGTCCAGGTGTCCTGGATCTCGCGCAGGAAGATGTCGGCGCCGGTGTCGCCGATGCCTTTGAACCGGGTCAGCAGGTGCTTGGTCTTGTCGGGGTCACGGCCGCCGGCGACGGCCATCCGCCGCAGGTCGCCCGCGTAGTCCTGGTCGATCATCGTGGCGATGTCGACCGCACGGGTGGCCGAACTCTCGTCGTAGCGGACGTAGCGGGCCCGTCCGAACGCATGGATCAGCGCGGACCGCTCGGCGTCGCGCACGGCACGCGGGGTGCGCAGCCCGGCGCGGAACATCTCGCGGGCCGCCCGGGTGGCGATGGCGGCGTCGATCGGCTTGCTGGCGAGCATGCACAGCAACAGCAGCTGGAACAGCGGCATCGGTTTGTCCCGCAGCCGGATCCCGGCCTCCTCGGCGTACGTGGTTCCGGCGCGGCCGAGTAGACGCTCGACGAGTTGTTCCTGTGCCGACGTGGCCATGCCGGCACGGCTTTCCCGAATCCACCCCGCGGAAACCCCCGCCGGTGGCCGCCCTAGGCGGCGGCCACCTGCGTGTCGCCCGCCGGCGCCAAGGCCTGCGCGACGATCTCGGCGACGTCAGTCATCGGCCGCACGTCCAGCGCCTCGAGCACCTCGGCCGGCACGTCGTCGAGGTCGGCCTCGTTGCGGTGCGGGATGAACACCGTCGACAATCCGGCCCGCTGCGCAGCCAGCAGCTTCTGCTTGACTCCGCCGATCGGCAGCACTCGCCCGTTCAGCGTGACCTCGCCGGTCATGCCGACATCGGCGCGCACCTGCCGACCGGTGGCCATCGACACCAGCGCCGTCACCATCGTCACGCCGGCCGACGGACCGTCCTTGGGCACCGCGCCCGCGGGCACGTGCACATGGATCCGGCGGTCCAGCGCCTTCGGGTCGACGCCGAGTTGCGCCGCGTGCGAGCGGACGTAGGACAGCGCGATCTGCGCGGACTCCTTCATCACGTCGCCCAGCTGACCGGTCAGCTGCAACCCTGGCTCTCCGTCAGTGGCGCCCGCCTCGATATAGAGGACGTCGCCACCCAGGCCGGTGACCGCCAGCCCGGTCGCGACGCCGGGCACCGCCGTGCGTTCGGCCGATTCCGGCAAGAACCGCGGACGGCCCAGGTACTCGACGAGATCCGGCTCGTCGACGACGATCGGCCCGGGTTCGGAACCCTCCTGTGCTCCTCGCACGCGCGCCGCCAGCTGGGTGGTGACCTTGCGCAGCGCCTTGGCCAGGAGCCGTTCGTACTGCCGCACACCGGGCTCACGGGTGTAGTCCGCGGCGATCTTGCGCAGCGCGGCCTCCGTGATCGTGACCTCGTCAGTGGTCAGCGCGGCCCGTTCGGACTGTCGCGGCAGCAGGAAGTCACGTGCGATCGCGAGCTTGTCATCGGCGGTGTACCCGTCGATCTCGACGAGCTCCATGCGGTCGAGCAGTGCCTGCGGGATGTTCTCGATCACGTTGGCCGTGGCCAGGAACACCACGTCGGACAGATCCAGATCCAGATCCAGGTAGTGGTCCCGGAACGTGTGGTTCTGCGCAGGATCGAGCACCTCCAGCAGTGCGGCCGCCGGGTCGCCCCGGTAGTCGGAGCCGACCTTGTCGATCTCGTCCAGCAGCACAACGGGATTCATCGATCCCGCCTCGCCGATGGCCCGCACGATCCGGCCGGGTAACGCGCCGACATAGGTGCGGCGGTGCCCACGGATCTCGGCTTCGTCGCGCACACCGCCCAGGGCGACCCGCACGAACTTACGGCCCAACGCGCGGGCGACAGACTCACCGAGCGACGTCTTGCCGACACCGGGCGGACCGGCCAGCACCATCACCGCACCGGAGCCGCGACCGCCGACGACGGACATTCCGCGCTGAGCGCGGCGGGCCCGCACAGCCAGGTATTCGACGATGCGGTCCTTCACGTCGTCGAGCCCGTGGTGATCGGCGTCGAGGATCTCTCGGGCCATCGTCAGATCGGACGAGTCCTCCGTGACGACGTTCCACGGCAGGTCCAGCACGGTGTCGAGCCAGGTGCGGATCCAACCGCCCTCGGGGCTCTGCTCGCTGGACCTTTCCAGCTTCCCGACCTCGCGCAGCGCGGCCTCGCGCACCTTCTCCGGCAGGTCGGCGGCTTCCACCCGGGCCCGGTAGTCATCGGAACCGTCGGGCTCGCCTTCGCCGAGCTCCTTGCGGATCGCGGCCAGCTGCTGGCGCAGCAGGAATTCCTTCTGCTGCTTGTCCATTCCGGCGCGGACGTCCTCGGCGATCTTGTCGTTGACCTCGACCTCGGCCAGCTGGGACCCGGTCCAGTCGATGAGCTGACGCAGCCGGGCGTCCACATCCGCGGTCTCCAGCAACTCCCGCTTCTGCACGTCGCTCAGATACGACGCGTAGCCGGCGGTGTCGGCGAGCGCGGACGGGTCGGTGATCTTGTTGACCACGTCGACGATCTGCCAGGCCTCACGGCGCTGCAGCATCGCCAGCAGCAGCTTCTTGTATTCGGCGGCGAGCGCCCTGGTGGCGTCGGTGGCTTCCGCCTCGGCCACTTCCTCGATGAACACCCAGAGCGCGGTGCCGGGGCCTGTGGTCCCGGATCCGATGTGGGCACGCTTCTCACCCCGCACCACCGCGGCCGCTCCGCCGCCCGGAACCCGGCCGACCTGCACCACCGACGCGAGTACGCCGGAGGTGGGGTAGCGGTCGTCCAGCCGCGGTGCGATCAAGAGCTTGCCGGTCTCGCTGGCCTGCGCGGCATCCACCGCGGCACGCGCGGCGTCGTCGAGCTCGATCTGCACCACCATGCCGGGTAGCACGATCGGCTCGCTTGCGAAGAGGACCGGCACGGCCCCCGGCGTATGTATAGCTTCAGGCACTAAACCTCCAAAGTTGAACCTTATGCGCTCAACCTTGTGGGTGGTGGTTTTGTTCCCGCCCCGTGCCGTCCCCCGGTCTGACCACCCGCACGGGTGATGCCGTGCCGCACCTGCCCGGGTAGATCTGTGCGGTATGCCCCCATGGCGTTTGCGCGATTTCCACGACGACGACCTCGACCGGGCGATCTCGGTCTGGGACCAGAGCCGCGAACCGGGGGAACCGCCGCCGGCGTTCCCGGTCTCGGAGGTGATCGCGGCCGCCCGCTCGGGGCAGCCAGCTGTCGTCGCGGTCGTCGGCGATCAACTTGTGGGTATGGCCGTCGCGCAGGTCACGGGTGATCGGGCCTGGATCTCGATGATGGCGCTGAGCGAGCGGTGGCGGGGCCGCGGCATCGGCAGCGCGCTGATCGCGGAGTTGGAGGTGCGCCTACGGACGCTGGGAGCGCGACGCATCAGTGGACTGTTGCATGCCGAGGCCACCGGCACCGCCGCGCTGCGCAATTCGGGATACACCGAACGCTCCGACCTGTGCTTCTTCGAGAAGATCGATCACGTCGGGGCCTCAGATGCCGGCCTGCTGTCCGCGCTGGTCGGTCAGCTGATGGGTCCGGGACTGTGGGAGGGCATGGCGGGCATGGAAACCGAGAAGCGCTTGATCGAGCGCCGGATCGTGTTGCCGCTGGCCCAGCCGGATCTGGCGGAGCGATACGGCGTGTCGCCGCCCAAGGCCGTCATTCTGTTCGGTCCGCCGGGAACGGGAAAGACCAGTTTCGCCAAAGCGGTTGCCGGCGGCCTGGGCTGGCCATTCGTCGAGATCTTCCCCTCCCGGCTGGCCGCCCCGGACGTCGCGATGCCCACCGCGCTGCGGGAGGTGTTCACCAACCTCAACGAACTCGACTCCGCCGTGGTTTTCATCGACGAGGTCGAGGAGATCGCGGGATCGCGCTCAGGGATCCCGTCTGACCCCGCCCACGGGGTCACCAACGAGCTGCTCAAACTGATCCCGACATTCCGTCAGCACGACGAGCGGCTGCTGATCTGCGCGACGAACTCGGTGCGCTCCCTGGACTCGGCGTTTCTACGTCCCGGCCGATTCGACTACATCATCCCGGTCGGTCCGCCGGATGACGCCGCGCGCACGGCGATCTGGAATCGCTACCTCGGTGTCAACGCCGCCACCGTCGCTGTCGACGAGCTCGTCGAGGCCACTCACATGTTCACCCCGGCTGACATCGAATTCGCGGCCCGAAAGGGCGCCCAGTGCGCGTTCGAGCGTGAGATCGAACACCGGCGCGGCGAACCTGCGTGCACCGCCGACTACTTGGCCGCGATCGCCGAGACCCGACCGACGCTGACCGACGCGATGCTCGACGAGTTCGGCGAGGACATCGACGTCCGGACACGGCTATGACCGGTGACCCGACGGCAGAGAGCCTGCCGCTCGGGGGAAACGGCAGGCTCTCTGGGTGTGGGGTGGGTGGCTAGGCTGTCGCCTGAGCCCCCAGGACCCGCTGGATGTCCGGCTTCATCTGCTGCAGCTGCTGACCCCAGTACCCCCAGCTGTGGGTGCCCGAGGTGGGGAAGTTGAAGACACCGTTGGTGCCGCCGGCTGCGATGTAGTTGTCACGGAAGCTGATGTTGGTCCGCAGCGTGAACCCTTCGAGGAACTGAGCGGCCATCAGGTTGTTGCCCGGGGTGCCCGAGTCCAGGTCCGACGGGGTGCCCGTGCCGCAGTAGATCCAGATGCGGGTGTTGTTGGCCACCAGCTGGTTGATGTTGACCATCGGGTCGTTGCGCTTCCACGCCGGGTCAGAGGACGGGCCCCACATGCTCTCGGCGTTGAAGCCGCCCGCGTCGTTCATCGCCAGCCCGATCAGCATCGGCCACCAGCCCTCGGACGGGTTCAGGAAGCCCGACAGGGAACCGGCGTAGACGAACTGCTGCGGGTGGTAGATCGCGTAGGTTAGCGCCGCGCTGCCCGCCATCGACAGGCCGACGACGGCGTTGCCGGTGCGCGAGACCCCGCGGTTGGCCTCCAGCCACGCGGGCAGTTCCTGGGTCAGGAACGTCTCCCACTTGTAGGTGTAGTTCTGCCCGTTGCCCCGCGACGGCTGGTACCAGTCGCTGTAGAAGCTGGACTGGCCACCGACGGGCATGACGGTCGACAGGCCGGACTGGTAGAACCACTCGAACGCGGGAGTGTTGATGTCCCAGCCGTTGTAGTCGTCCTGGGCGCGCAGGCCGTCGAGCAGGTAGACCGCGTGCGGCCCACCGCCCTGGAACTGGACGCGGATGTTGCGGTTCATCGACGGGGAGAACACGTCGAGATATTCGACGGGAAGACCAGGACGGGAGAATGCTCCTGCCGTTGCCGAACCCCCGGCGAAGCCGATCAGCCCGGGCATCGCAACGGCGGCCAGGGCGGCAACCGCCACCCTGCGCATCGCCGCTTTTGCGGTACCCCGCCACTTCTCTGTGAACTTCATAACGGCAACCAACCCACCTTTCTCATCAAGTCTCGTACAGCTCGCAAAATTGCCGTCGCTTTGCAGTCGTAATGAAACACGTTGGAACTGAGCCCATACCGCCCCGACACGGCGAACCCATATCGCGGTTGGGCAACGATTGCGACTCGGGCCGGACTCACCGCAGGTTGATGAGCGGACCCCGGCGTGCCAGCCTGAGAAGACGATGGCCGATTCCGATGACCCGTTCGATCTGGAACGTTTCGTGACCGCACAGCAGCGGGTCTACCCCGCGGTGCTGGCCGAACTCCGCGCCGGAAGCAAGCGCTCGCACTGGATCTGGTTCATCTTCCCGCAGCTGCGCGGCCTCGGCCGCAGCGCCACCGCGCAGCGATACGGTATCTCCTCGCTGGAGGAGGCCGGGGCTTACCTGAGCCATCCGGTGCTCGGTCCGCGCCTGCGCGAGTGCGCGACGCTACTGATGACTCACCAAGGGCGTTCGGCGACAACCATTCTCGGACATCCCGACGATCTCAAGGTGCGGTCGTCGATGACGCTGTTCGCCCGGGCCGGTGGGGACGGGGTGTTCCGCACCGTGCTCGACGCGTTCTACGACGGCCACGAAGATCCCGCGACGCTGGAGCTGCTCGGCTGACCTTTACCGTGGCGCCAGAATCAGCCAGCCGTGCGGCGGCACCGCGGTGTCGGTGACGATCTCGGCCGGCGGTGCGCCGGACCCTGCGACCACCTCGGCACGACCGATCCCGAAGTCCGCGAGCGGCACCGGCAGCGGATCGTCGGCGACATTGAGCGCGACGACGAGCTCGTCACCGCCGTGACGGGAGGAGTAGACGTATCCGGTGTTGGTGACGCGCAGCGCCGTGGTCCTGGCGGTGTGCAGCCACGCGTGCCGGCGTCGCAACCCGATCAGGTGCTGATGTGAACGGAACATCTGGTGCCCGTGCTCGCCGACTCCGTCGAACGGCGAACCGAATTCGGGACGGACGGCGTCGTCGCCGCCGAATCTCTCCTCCTTGTCCCCGCGGTAGGCGACCTCGTCGCCGGCATAGACGCTGGGGGTGCCGCCGGTGGTCAGCAGGAGCACCAGCGCCTGCTCGACATGCCGGGGGTCGGTGAGCCGGCTGGCGATGCGGGTGACGTCGTGGTTGCCGATGAACGTCATCGGCACGAAGCTGTCGAGGAACTCGTTGTGCCGGGTCAGTGCCCAGTCCAGCTCGTGGAAGTTGCCGTCGTTGAGGCTGCTCCAGATGGCCTTCCACAGCTCGTACTGGGTAACCGAATCGAACCCCGAGTCACGCACCCGCGCCTGGTAGTCGCCGTGGATGACCTCGCCGACGATCCACGCGTCGGGGTGCCGCTGCCGCACCCGCGGCAGCACCTGCGACCAGAACCGGTCCGGGGTGGCGTACGCGGCGTCGAGCCGCCATCCGTGCGCGCCGCGGTCCAGCCAGTGCTCCATCACCTCGACGGTGTAGTCGATGACCTCGGCGTTGCCGTGGTTCAGTGCGATCAGCCCGTCGTGCCCCTCGAACGTGGCGAACCCGTCGCCCCGAGCGCGGAACCACGACCGGTCACCGCCGGCCAGGGCCTCGCGGTAGCGCGGGAACTCGGTGCCCACGTGGTTGAAGACCCCGTCGAGCAGAATCCGCAGTCCGCGCTTGCCGGCCTCGGCCACCAGGTGGTCGAAATCCTCGTCGTCACCGAGCCTCGGGTCGATGCGGTAGTGGTCGGTGGTGTCATAACCATGGGTGCGCGACGCGAACACCGGGCCCAACGCCACCCCGGACGCACCGAGCTCGATCGCGTAGTCGAGCCAGTCGACGACCCGGCGCAACCGGTGCCCGTCCGGTCCCGGGGCAGGGTCGGCCGGATAGGCGCCGACGAACCCCAGCGGATAGATCTGCCACCAGATGACGTGTTCCACCCAGCCGGGATCGGTCACTTCGGCTCCTCGCGTGAGCGATGGTCGGTCACGGTCGAAACGCCCTCTGGTACAACGCCTTCATCTCCTCGGTCAACTCCTCGGCCGGTCCGTGCACGTCCACCCCCGGCGCCACGGCCGTGATCGGCAGCGCCGCGACCGGTGGCGCTGGCGCGGCCCATTCCTGCAGCCATCGGGTCAGTTGCGCCCCCGACGCGGCGTAGACGATGCGCCCGAGGCCTACCCAGGCATGCGCCGCGGCACACATCGGGCAGTGCTCGCCGGAGGTGTACACGGTGCAGCGGGCCCGCTCCTCGGGGGTGAGGTGCGCCACCGCCCAGCGGGCGATCGCGAACTCGGGATGACGGGTGGCGTCGCCGTCCTTGACCCGGTTGTGGTCTTCGAACCGGACCGAACCCTGAGGATCGACAAGCAGGGAACCGAAAGGTTCGTCCCCGTCGTCGAGCGCCTCGCGGGCGAGTTCGACACATCGGCGCAGGAATGCCAGGTCGTCGTCGGTGACCGCCACAGCCGGAGTCTACGGTCGGACTGGTGCACTTGCGGCCCGGACGTGTCGCGTTCGCCTGAGTCAGTCGCAGCAGTGCGCCTGCAGCCGGCAGGCGCAGGACGCTTCGATCGGCACGTCGGCGCGGGCGGAGGCCAGCTCGAGCTGTTTGCCGATGATGGCCGCTTCGGCTCCGCGGCCGAGCCGGGTCAGGCATTCGTGGTATCCGTGCAGGCTCCACACGTTGCCGGGGTGCTGGCAGGGGCGGCTCAGCGTGGGGTCCAGCCCGAGGTCGGCGGCGTACACCTGGGCGGCTTCCTCGACCCGGCCCCGCTCGAGGAGCAGGGCGCCCAGGGCGTGCCGGGTCGGCTGCATCCAGCCCCACGGTTCGTCGTAGGGCAGGTTGTCGTCGAGGTCGACCGCGCGTCGCAGATGCGCAAAGGCGTCATCGAATCGTCCTGCGCGGTAATCGATCTCGCCGTTCAGCATCGCCGCTGCGACGGCCAGGATATCGCGGCTGGTGTTGTTGAACAGATATCTGGTCTCCGGGATGCGGTCGTAGGCAGCGGCGAACAACTCCCGTTCGGCGGCGGCCCGGTCCGGGTGGCCGCTCGCGGCGTGCGCCACCCCGCGCCCGTAGTGGATGGTGGCCGTGGTGGTGCAGTACAGCGCGGGGTCGTCGGGCAGCGGCGTGGCGATCAGCTCGCTCCAGCGGCCGAACCGCACCAGCACGTGCACCCGCAACGGTACGAACGCTTCCAGCCAGTCCGCCATCGGCGGCGAGTCGATGGCCAGCAATTGGGGGGTCAGCTGGCCGGCGAGCTCGTCGGCGGCCTGCAGCGCCACCCTCGAATTGCCTTCGAACATCGCGGAATACACGATGAAGTGCAGGTTGTGCGCCCGGTACAGCGAGTAGAAGTTCAACGGGCCCCGGTGTTCGACGAAGCGCTGATCGACCGTCGTCGCAGCCACATTCGCCGTCACCGAGTCGTGGTAGTTGCCGCACAGCACGTCGATGTGACTTGGCATGTGCCGCAGGTGGCCGGCGTCGGGCACCAGTCCACGCAGCAGGTCCGCTGCGGGCAACGCGTCCTGGGGAGTCGCCGACATCTCCATGGTGTGCAGATAGAGGTGCAGAACGCCGGGATGGTCACGCCCGGCCGGGGTGGCCAGCGCGTCGTCGAGGATGCGTTTGGCCTCCACCACCCGCGACCCGGGTGCCGGTTGACCGGTCCGGCTGTCCCACAACGCCCACGCGGTCACGTTGACCAACGCGTCGGCCGCCAGCGTGGCCACGTCGATGTCGTCCGGATAGTCCTGGGCGAGAGCCGACATCGCGTCGGCGTAGGCGCTGTGCCCGGCCTGCAGCGCCTCGGCGTCAGCGGGGTCCTCGGTGGGGAAGCGGGCGGTCAGCGCGGCGATCAAGCGGCGTTCGACGGCGGTCGCCCGGCCGTGTGCGGCCAAGCCGAGTTCGGTCCGCGCCCGCTGCAGCGACGCCGCGAGATCCACCGGGTCGAAGGCTTCCCAGCCCTTGTTGTAGTTCGGGCCGACGGCGTAGGCGATGCCCCAGTGTGCGAGCGCAAAGTCGGGGTCGAGCTCGAGGGCGCGCTCGAAGCAGCGGATCGCCTCTTCATGGTTGAACGCATAGGACCAGACCATGCCGCGGTCGAACCAGACCTGGGCGGCGGGCGATGGGGTGTCAGTCGGCCGATGGAAGGAGCCGAGGTCGTAATACGGCTCGGCGGTGCCCGGCTCGGCGCTCATACCAGGCACGATAATTCAGCCGCGCGGCGATGGCGGCAACTGCGAGAAAACAGCCGGCGCCGGCCCAGATCCCCAGCGTGACCAGGGGAGTGGCCGCGCCGTTGCCGCCGAAATAGGAGATGCTGCGCAGCAGCGAGACACCGGAGCCCTGCGGCACCACGGCGGTCAACGTGGCGTAGAAACTCGACAGCAGCGGCCGGCCGACCGGACCGGCGGCGGCCGCGTTGCCGACGACCACCAGGAAGACTCCCAGCGCGATCGAAGCGGCGGACCCGAAGGCGGCCGCGACGCCGGTGATCGCACCACCGACTGCCATCGCATAGAGCCACAGCCCGCCGAATACCTGCCAGGTGTGCCCGGTGAGGGCACCGAGCACCGGCCCGACGTAGGCGGTGACGACACCGGCGAGCACCGTCGAGAACACGGCCAGCGACGCTGTGCGCAACGCGAAGGTGGCCGGTGTGCGGACGCTGCCCATCAGCCGGCCGAGCAGCGCCGCACCCAGCGATGCGCCGATCGACAGGAAGATCACCGCGTAGAACTCGACGGTGCCCGACGGGTCGGCGGCGGTGGTCGGGGCGACATCCTCGACGACGGTGGTGAGGCCGGCGCGTTCGGCGGCGGCGCGGCCGACGCTCTCGGCGGCGGCCGCGGTACTGCGGCCACCGCCGCCGGCGACGTAGACGGTCAGCTGGTGATCGGAGGTCACCGAAAACGCGGTGTCGGCAACGCGCTCGTACACCTGGGCTCTGGCTGCGGCGGCGTCGCCGACTTCGTTGACCGACAGCGCATCTTGGGCACGCAGTCCGTCGACGATCGGCTGGGGCGCCGACACGGCGACGGTCATGTGATGCAACGTCGGTTTCGCGAATGCCCCGGCATAACTGGCCACCATGGCGAGCACGAAAACCGTCAAGGCGGTCAGAGCCAGCACGGTGATGCGCAATGCGGAACGATCACGCACCGGCGGGATTTCGGGGACGTGATGTCTACCCATGGGTGGAGCCTTTCGTCGGTGAGGAGATGCCCAGCAGCGCGTCGACGGTGTCGAGAGCCGCGCTGACCCGGGCTCGGAGATCGGTGACGTGGTCGTCTTCCATCCAGGACCGCAGCACCTCCATGAGCCCGCCCACCAGGAACCGGGTGACCGACTCGGCAGGCACGTCAGACACGATGTCCAGGACTGTCATGCCCTGTTCGGAGATCTGGCGGCAAGGCGTCAAGAGCGCGTCGCGGTAGGCGGCCAGCACGTGCTGGTGCACGGTGCTGGAGGCGACGTGGCGGCACAACCGTTCATGCCGGGCCGCGAAGCCGAAGAGGTCCTGGATCCGTGCGCGGGCGTCGTCGTGCTCGACTTGGGCGATCGTGCCGAACGCATGCGAGAAAGCTTGCGCCACCGCGTCGTCGCGGTCACGGAAGTGCCGATAGAACACCTGACGGCTGACCCCGGCCCGGGCAACGAGATCGCCGACGGTGATCGCCTCGACGGGATACTCGTGCGCTAGCGCGAACGCGGCCTCACGCAGTCGGGTGTGGACCCGTTCGGCGCGTGGGTCGGCACTTCGGCCGCGTTCGGTCATTCCACGAGACTAAAGACTTCGTTTACAGTTGTCTACGACAACTTAGGTAATCTATGCCACCGCTCCGCGGCCGGTGTGATCCTGGTCGCTGGACCGCAGTTCACTTGGCTGTCAATGCATTTCACCGGCCAGCGCCTCAGGGTCCTTGGTCATCTTCTGGGAGTAGGTGGCGTTCGGGGTGGTGGTAGCCGTTGATCAGCTGCGTGCGGTGCTGGCCGGTATCGAGCTCTGGTGGTGGAATCCATTCGGTCTGGTTTTTGGCGTTTTTGCTTGTGGTCCAGCCGGTGGTTTCGATCATCCGGTTGTGCGGTCCGCAGGCCAGGGTGAGGTCGTCGATGTCGGTCTGGCCGTCGTTCTTCCAGTCGGCGACCGCGTGGTGGACCTGGCACCAGTAACCGGGCACGGTGCAGCCCGGGCGGGTGCAGCCGCGGTCACGAGCGTGCAGCACGATGCGTTGCGCGGCGTTGGCCAGCCGTCGGGCCCGGCCCAGGTACAGGCTTTGACCGGTGTGCTCGTCGAAGACATACAGATAGTGATGGGCCTGGGCGGCCATGCGGATCAGGTCGGGCATCGGTAGCAGTGAACCGCCGCCGGTGACCGCCACCCCGGCACGTTTTTCCAGCTCCTGCAGGGTGGTGGAGACGATCACGGTGACCGGTAACCCGTTCTGGCTGCCTAGTGCCCCGGATTCGAGGTTGCGGCGCACCAGGGCTTTGAGGCCATCGTGATTGCGCTGCCCTTCGGTGCGGGTATCCCGGCACGCGGTCTCCGGTGCCCCATCCTCGCCTGGCTCCTTGTCCTGGTCGGGCATGTTGGCTCCGGGGGCGGCTTCTTTGGCCAGGGTCGCCTCCAGGTAGGCGCGGGTTTCGGCGTCGAGGTAGCCCGAGATCGTGCTGAACCCGTCGCGTTGCTGCTTGCCGATCTTCAGCCAGCGTTTCCGGGCCAGGTCGGTGTCGGGGGGTTCGGGGCCGTCCTGATCGATCATCATCAACAACCGCCCCGCGGCCTCATCCAGCTCTTCCGGGCCCATCCCCGAGCCTTTGCGCGCCAACTGCGCGTCGGCGTGCGCGCGGGTGTCCGCATCCACCCAGGCGGGCAGCTTCTTGTGGAACTTGGCGATCACGGTGATGTGCTCTTCGTCCAACAGGCCAAGGGCCTGGGCGGCGGCGGTGGCTTCCCACCGCGGCGCCAACGGTTGCCCCGTCATCGCCCGCCGGGGCCCCAGCATTTCGGCCCGTCGCAACCGCCGCCCGGCTTCGGCGCCACTGACCCGCAGCGCGGTAGCCAGCACGCCCTTCCACGATCCTTCACCGAGTCGGTGGGGTTGGGTCTCCTCGATCAAGCGGGCCAACACCTTGTGCTCCAGGGCCGGCACGCTGCGCAGCACCGTGGTCAGCTCGAC
Organism: Mycobacterium sp. ZZG; assembly: GCF_054786995.1. NCBI lineage: Bacteria > Bacillati > Actinomycetota > Actinomycetes > Mycobacteriales > Mycobacteriaceae > Mycobacterium > Mycobacterium sp. ZZG. The sequence goes on along the minus strand of NZ_JBTBFV010000001.1, from coordinate 102,916 downwards.
CAGCAGCCCGATCAACTCACGGTGCGAGAGCTCCTCGGCCGCCTTGGACAGCACAGCGATCTGCTCAGCGATCGCCCCCACCGCCTCCGACACCAACTCCATACATCGAACACTAGTTCGAAGGTCTGACAAGCGAATTCGAAAAAGTGACCAATGATGCCGTAGCGACCAAAGAAGTATCTGAGGCGCCGAACGCGACGCGCACGAACAGCACATCCGAGATCGGCGACCTGCTCACCGGACCACCCCCGGCGTGACCCGTTTCTTGACACATGTTCTAGTCGAGGGGTGCTGGAGTACACCCAAGTCGACGGTATGAGCGCCACCGACGTCGCGCGGCTGCGGGCCGTGTACGAACCCCTGACCGAATCGGTGCGCGCCCTGATCGACGCGACCATCCGCACCGAGGCCGATGCCGACGCCGTCGTCGCAGCGAAAGCCGAAATCGACTCGGCCACCGCGCGGTTGCGTGCGGCACAGCTCGACGGCGCGTTCGGGGTGCAGTACGCCGCCGACGGAACCATGATGCCGTGGGGCAACGCGGTGATCGGCGTGCGCAACCCGAGCGCCCCGCCGGTGGTGATCCGCAAGGATCCCGACGGTTCGGTGCGCAGCGACTTCTACCTCGGCGCCGCCTTCGAAGGCCCACCCGGGCACGTGCACGGCGGAGTGTCGGCGATGATCCTCGACCACGTGCTCGGAGACGCGGCCAGTGCGCCCGGCGTGCACCGGCTCACCGGCACCATCTCGGTACGCTACCGGCGGTTGACGCCGCTCGGACGGCTGCGCTGTGAAGCCCGGATCACCCACACCGACGGGTTCAAGACCTACGCGGTAGGCCACATCGCCGACGGCACGGGTGTCACGGTCGAGGCCGAGGCCGTGTTCATCGAACCGAAATGGGCACGGGGCTGACGCTGATCGACGACACGCTGCGGGTGATGGCGCCGATCTCGGCGACCAGCATGCGTGCCGGACCCTCGCCGGCGCCCTGACGCGGCACGGCGTCGCGCAGCCGCTGTTCGGCGACCGCCAGCTCCGCCCCGTCGACCGTCCACGGCGACGCAGCCGTCGGCGGGTCCCCACGCAGCGCCTCGACGTATTCGTCGACGGCGATCACGAAGTCGCGGTCGTCGGTGATCGGGTGCCCGGGCAGCTGTTCTTCCAAGGTTGCGCAGGAACTGGTCACGGTGTTCAACGCGGTGCGGTAGGCGCGCAGCCAGTGCCGCAGTTCGCGGGACTCCATCCGCATCGCGCCGGAGGTCGCCTCGAATGACGCGCGCGCGCGAAACGCTCGCTGCCAGGCGGCTGTCATCGCTTCTCGAGGATTACCGTCGTCGTGCACATAACCCTTGATCACCGTTGCGGCGTAATCGATCTCGGTTTTCAGCAATTCCCCGGCACGCTGTGAGAGCCGCGTCATGGCATCGTCGGGCACCACCACGTGGGCGACCAGTGCCAGCGCCCCGCCGAAGAGAGTGGCCAGCAGCGGGTCGCCCAGCGCCGGAGGCACGTCGGGCCGGCCGGCATCGACGAGGAACATCGCTGCCGCGGCCACCGCGGCGGCCAGCGCGATATAGCCCGAACCCGACAGCACGCAACCCACCCCGATCGCCACCACGGCCAGCGCGGTCCCCATCGCGACCCCGGGGTCGAGGATCAGCAGCACCGTCGACGCGGCGAGGATCCCCACGACCGCGCCCGCCAGCCGGCCCACGGCCCGTGTGTAGGTGTGCGCGGTCTCGGGCCGGAGCACCAGCAGCACGGTCAGCGGAATCCACACGCCGTAGGCACCCTCGGCGTACCGGTCGATCGCGCAGCCGACGGCGACCGCGGCGGACAACCGCACCGCGTGCCGCAACACCTGTGACTGGCGGTCGAAGTGATCGCGCACCGCGGCTACGGCAGAACGCACAGAGGTGCGCAACTCGGGACGACGCAGCCGCACCGCGTCCGGCGCGGACGGCACGAAATCGCCGAGTCGCATCGCCACCGCCTCGTGCAACAGCACCGACAACCGGTGCCCGACTGCCCGTTCGGTGCCGCCGACCGCGGACGCGACGGTGTCGAACCGGCCGATGGCCACATCGGCACGTACCCGACCCAATCTGTCGGTGTCGGCCACGGCGGCCAGCGTGTCCGCCGCCTCGGCGAGCGCGAGATTCAGCGCCTCGGACCGGTCCGGCATGTTCGCCGTGTCGGTCAACACCGCGGCGATGCGTTCGGGCAGGGCGTACCACCCGCGGTAGGACACGGGGCGGCGCTGATGACCGACGGCGGTGAACACGTCGCGCAACAGTGTCAGCGGTGCGGTGTCCACCACCGGCCCCTGCGCGCCGCCGCTGATCGTGCGGGCGTCGGCGGCCAGCGCACGATAGGCGCCGACCAGTGCGTCGCGCTGCCTGCGCCAGCGCACCGGCGGCCACAGCGCGATCACCCACACCTGGAGCAGTCCTCCGGCGACGGCCAGCAGCGTCGTGACGAGCGCCGAACCCGGCCCCGCGGCGACCGGCGAGGCCGCCACCACCAGCGCCACCGACGCTGCGCCGATCAGCCCCGCGTTGGCGCCCAGGGTCCACAGCATCGACGCGAAGAAGCACCACAGGGCCGCCACCGCGATGAAGACGGGCGAGAACCCGGCTGTCAGAGTGCCCAGGGCCACCGCCGTCCCCGTCACCGCAGAGACCAGCAGCAGCACCGTGACCCGTCCACGGGGACGGTCCTGCAGCGCGGTCGCGCATGTGACCGCGGCGGCGCCCACGACAGGGGTCACCGCCCCCGGCGGTCCCCACTGCACGGCCGCCACCGCCACCACCGCGACACACAGCAGGCTGCGCAGCACCGCTGCGAGGTCCGGCATCGCCCACCGCAGCACCAGCCCTCTGATCACGGATCCATTCTGACCCGGCTATGTTCGCCGGGTGGAGAAAGTCATGTTCGCCCTGCGTGGCGCGTCCGGCGACGACGACTGGTGCACCAGGCTCCGCACGGACGTCGCCGAGACCCTGCTCGGGACGGGGGTGCCGGGGCTGACGGTCCACGTCCGGGACGCATCGGTACGGGATTCGCTGATGACGCTGACCACGCTGGATCCGCCGGCGCTGGCATTCGTCACGCTGTGGACGCAGCAGTATTACGGCGATCAGATCCGCACCGCGACAACGCTGTTGAGTCAGCACTGCGATCTGCTCGCCGCATACCTGGTGACCGAGTCGGTGCCGCTGGCCGCTCCTGCCACCGAGCCGGGCGAGCGCACCCCGGGCCTGGCCAACATCGCGCTGCTGCGCCGGCCCGCCGAGATGGACGAGGCGACGTGGCTGCACCGGTGGCATCGCGATCACACCCAGGTCGCCATCGACACCCAGTCGACGTTCGGCTACACCCAGAACTCGGTGGTGCGGCCCCTCACCGACGGGGCGCCGGCGATTTCGGCGATCGTGGAGGAGCTGTTCCCGATCGAGGCGACCGCGGATCTGCATGCGTTCTTCGGCGCGGCCGACGACGCCGACCTCGACGACCGCATGCGCCGGATGGTGGCCAGCACCACGGCGTTCGGAGCCAACCGGAACGTCGACACGGTGCCGACGAGTCGCTACGTGCTCCGCGACCCGTTCACCGCGGCGGATAGGCTGCGGCCGTGACACTGCAGATCAGCGACGAGAACCGGGTTCGGACCCTGGTCCTGAACCGTCCTGAGGCGCTCAACGCGTTCAATCAGGAGCTCTATCTCGCCACCGCGACCGCACTGCGGGACGCCGACGCCGACCCCGACGTTGCGGTCGTGCTGCTCACCGGCGCCGGGCGGGCGTTCAGCGCGGGCAACGACCTCAAAGAGATGCAGGCGGGTATCGCCGACGGGTCGTTGACCAACGAGGGCAGCCACTTCACCACGATGATCGACGCGCTGACCGAACTGTCCAAACCGCTGATCTGCGCGGTCAACGGCGTCGGGCTGGGCATCGGTGCCACGATCCTCGGCTACGCCGACTTGGTGTTCATGTCGACGACCGCGCGGTTGAAGTGCCCGTTCACCAGCCTCGGCGTCGCACCGGAGGCCGCGTCGTCCTATCTCCTGCCGCAGCTGATCGGCCGGCAGAACGCCGCGTGGCTGCTGCTGTCCTCGGAGTGGGTGGACGCCGCCGAGGCGAAGCAGATGGGGATCGCGTGGAAGGTCTGCGAACCCGAGGAGCTGCTGGCTGACGCTAGCAGGCACGCGGAAATCCTTGCGTCCCGGTCGATTCCGAGTCTGGTCGCCGTCAAGAAGACGATCGTCGCACCGCTGCGCGCCGAGATCGCGGCCGCCACGCAGCGGGAGAACGCGCACTTTCAGGAGCTGCTCGGCGGAGCCGCCAACGCTGCGGCGCTCGCGGACTTCACCGGCCGGCGCAACAGCTGAAAGCTACTGCGCGACCCGCTCCGGCTTCCCGGCGAAATGCGCCTCGATGATGGCCCGCAGCGTGCGCCTGCAGCGCCCGCAGTCGCCTCCCGCGCCGCACGCCTCGGCGATCTCCTTGGATGTCCGGGCGCCGTTGGCCACGACCTCGCCGACCACGTGACTGGTGGCTCCGGTGCAGAGGCAGACGAACATGACGGCTAACCCGATTCGCCGACGCTCATCAGGTGGGCGAACCGGCCCACGAAGCGGGTCGGATAGGGCCCCATGCCTGCACTGGTCATCCATTCGGCGGCGGCGTCGGGATGCTCGATCCACTGCCTGGCACTGGCCTCGTCGGCGATCTCCTGCAGGATCAGCACCTCGTGACCGTCGTCGAGCGCGCGGTACACCCAGATCTTGCGCACGCCGCCGCTCTTGAAGCGCTCGAGGCCGTCGTGCACCTTGATCATGAGCTGCGAGACATCCTCGACGGAGGACATCACGCCGACGACCACCCGTCCGATCCGGCCCTCGGATTCGGTTCCGTCCATATCGATCTTCTCGACGACCTCACCCCCGAAGATCGGCGGGATGTCGTCGGCGCCGGAGATGTCGAACCATTCGAATATCGCGGTGGAGCGCAGCACATCGCGGATCGAATGAGCGTTTCGAATTCCGATCGTGACGAGCACGCGCCGCGGTTCCCAAATCGATTCATAGACCACCACGTGATGGGCGCCGATCGAGGAAAGTCCGTCGCGGTGCTTTTTCAGCCATTTCCACATACGGTCGAGGTCGTCCACGCGAAAATCACAGGCAAGGATGAATGAGTGCAGATCGTACTCACCCATGTGGTCACCCTTACCTCGGAACGGCCGCAGACACTTAGCGCAGTCTAACCTTACTTAGCGTAGGCAGTCCAGATCTCGGCCTCGATCCGAGGCCCGTTCCCGCGCCGGCACGCCGACAACACGTCTCCCACACCGAGGTTCGCGCTCACTCGAGGCGTGAAGTGGACTAAGTTGGAGGTGCTCGTACACAGCCCGTGCAGATATCGCACGCCTCACCCAGCTAGGCCTTTAGGAGCAAGTCATGCAAGGTGATCCCGAGGTTCTCAAATTGCTCAACGAGCAATTGACGAGCGAATTGACGGCGATCAACCAGTATTTTCTGCATTCCAAGATGCAGGACAATTGGGGCTTCACCGAATTGGCCGAACACACGCGGAAAGAATCATTCGAAGAAATGGTTCACGCCGAGGAGATCACCGACCGCATCCTGCTCCTGGACGGGCTGCCGAATTATCAGCGGCTGTTCTCCCTGCGGGTCGGACAGACGGTGCGGGAGCAGTTCGAGGCCGACCTGGCGATCGAGTACGAGGTGGTGGCCCGACTCAAGCCGGGCATCATCATGTGCCGGGAGAAGGGCGACTCGACCTCGGCGAACCTGTTCGAGAAGATCCTCGCCGACGAGGAACAGCACGTCGACTACCTCGAGACCCAGCTGGAGCTGATGAACAAGCTCGGCGAGGAGCTGTATCTGGCCCAGTGCGTGTCTCGCCCGCCGTCCTGACGGTTCGGCTCCCACACCCGCGGGAATGACACCTGCCGGACAAGCGTAACTTTCATAGCTCATCTAACGATGTCCTATGCGGAGTTCTCGCTCGACCAGAAAGGCAGGCATGGCGTCCCCTGCAGCGCACCCAGAGACCACCGAGCCGGCGGAACCGGCGCCGGTCAGCCCGCAGCGCCGCAACGTCATCTTCATCGCGGTGGCGCTCGGCATGCTGCTCGCGGCGCTGGATCAAACGATCGTGGCGACCGCGCTGCCGACCGTGGTCGCCGATCTGGGCGGTGCGGGACATCAGTCCTGGGTGGTCACCAGCTACCTGCTGGCCTCGACGATCGTCACCGCGATCGTCGGCAAGCTCGGTGACATGTTCGGCCGCAAGGTGATCTTCGCCGCGGCCATCCTGTTCTTCCTGGCCGGTTCGGTGCTGTGCGGCATCTCCTCGTCGATGGAGATGCTGGTGGCCTCGCGCGCGCTGCAAGGCGTCGGCGGCGGCGCGCTGATGGTCACCGCCGCGGCGCTCATCGGCGAGGTGATCCCGCTGCGCGACCGCGGTCGCTACCAGGGCGCGCTCGGCGCCGTCTTCGGCGTCACCACGGTCATCGGCCCGTTGCTCGGCGGCTACTTCACCGATCACCTGAGCTGGCGCTGGGCGTTCTGGATCAACGTGCCGATCGGGATCGTGGTGCTCCTGGTGGCGCTGACGGCGATCCCGGCGCTGGGCAGGCGCGGCAGGCCCGTCATCGACTACGCCGGCATCGTGCTGATCGGGCTGGGCGCCTCCGGCCTCACACTGGCCACCAGCTGGGGCGGCAGCACCTATGCCTGGTCCTCGCCGACGATCATCGGTCTGTTCGTCGGCTCCGCCGTCGCGCTGGCGTTCTTCGTGCGGGTCGAGATGCGCGCCACCGAGCCGATCCTGCCCATCCGGCTGTTCGCCAGCCCGGTGTTCACCGTGTGCTGCATCCTGTCGTTCATCGTGGGTTTCGCGATGCTCGGCGCGCTGACGTTCCTGCCGACGTTCATGCAGTTCGTCGACGGGGTGTCGGCGACCGAATCCGGCCTGCGCACCCTGCCGATGGTCGGCGGCCTGCTGCTGACCTCGATGGGCAGCGGTGTGCTGGTCAGCCGCACCGGCCGCTACAAGATCTTCCCGGTGGTCGGCACCGCGGTGATGGTGCTGGGCTTCGTGCTGCTGTCGCGGATGGACGCGACGACGCCGATGCTGCAGCAGAGCGCGTACCTGTTCATCCTGGGCACCGGCATCGGCATGTGCATGCAGGTGCTGGTCCTGATCGTGCAGAGCACCGCGAAATTCTCCGATCTCGGTGTCGCCACGTCCGGTGTGACGTTCTTCCGCACCATCGGAAGCTCGTTCGGCGCCGCCATTTTCGGCTCGCTGTTCGCCAACTTCCTGGACGCCCGCATCGCCCCGGCTCTGGCCGCGGGCGGAGCGCCGCCCGAAGCAGCGCAGTCGCCGCAGGTGTTGCACCGCCTTCCGGACGCCGTCGCCGCGCCGATCGTGACCGCCTACGCGGACTCGTTGGGCCTGGTCTTCCTGTGCGCGGCGCCCGTCGCGGCGATCGGTTTCTTCGTAGCGCTGACACTCAAGCAGGTGCCGCTGCAGGAGCTCGAGACGTCCGCGGCACTGGACATGGGAGAGGGCTTCGCGATGCCCTCGAGCGGCACTCCCGAAGAGATGCTGGAGACCGCCGTGGCCCGGATGGTGCGCCAGTCACCCGAGATCAGGTTGCGCAGCATCGCGGGCACCCGCGGATGCGAGTCCGACGTGGCGCTGTTATGGGCGCTGATCCAGATCTACCGGCAGAGCCAGGTGTTCGGCTCGGCGCGACTGAGCGAGATGGCCGAGCGGCTGCGCGTACCGCCGGAGGTGCTCGAGCCGACGTTCGACCGGCTGGCCGCGTCCGGGCACGCGCTGCGCACCGGCGACCAACTGTGGCTGACGCAGTCGGGCGCCCGTCAGGTCGACGCCGCGTCCACGGCACTGGTCAGCCGGATCGTGGCGAAGCTGGAAAGTTCACCGAGTTTCGAGGGCCGTCCGGACCGCGCCGAGGTGGAGGCCGCGCTGGAGAAGATCGCGCAGCGTCTGCTGGTGCAGCGCGACTGGGACGACGAGCGGACGCAACTCGCCACCGCGGCAAGGTGACCCGGCTACGATGCGGGCCATGAGCCGAATCGGAGATTTCGCCGACGACGATGTGACCGGCTTCGCGGTGAAGTCACCCGAGTTGGGCACCGCGATGGCGCAGTTCACCAACGCCGTCTACACCAAGAACCGGCTGCCCATGCGGGTGCGGGAGGCCGCGCGGATCGTGATCGCCTATGCCAACGAGTGCGTGGTGTGCCAGAACACCAGGGACTCCGAGGGCGAGGCCAACGGCATCAGCGAGGAGTTCTACGACTACGCCACGCAGTGGCGCACCTGGCCGGGCTACAGCGATCAGGAGCGCATCGCGATGGAGTATGCGCACCGCTTCGCCACCGATCACACCGGGCTGCGCGACGACGACGACTTCTGGGAGCGGGCCGCGGTCCACTTCGACGACGAGTTGCTCACCGACCTGGCGATCTCCTGCGCCATGTGGGTCGGCATGGGCCGGATGCTGCGCACCCTCGACATCGGTCAGGCCTGCAAGATCACCCTGTAAGGAACCCGGATCGGCTGCAGAATGGCGAGATGGCAGCCAAACCCCTGGCCGCTGCGGCCATCGCCCAGTTGGAGGCCGACGGCGTCGCCACCCTGATCGGCACCGTCGTCAATCCCGCCGGCCTGATCCACGCCAAGACGGTGCCTCTGCGGCGCATGGGATCGTTCGCCGACCCCGGTCTGGGCGCCAGTCCGGTGTGGCACGTGTTCGCCATCGACCAGACCGGCATCGTGTTCAGCGACGCCACCGGCGTCGTCGGCGATCAGCGGATCCGTATCGATCTCGCGGGGTTGCGCATCCTCGGGGACGGATTGGCCTGGGCCCCGGGCTCGTTCTTCGGTCAGGACGGCTCGCCCGATCCGTACTGCACCCGCGGCGCGCTCCACCGGGTGCAGGAGGCCCTTGCCTCGGCCGGGATCGAGGCACTGGTCGGGCATGAGATCGAGTTCGTCCTCGTCGGTCCCGACGGCGCACCGCTGCCCGGGCACCTCTGGGCGCAGTACGGCCTGGCGGGGGTCCTGGAGTTCGAGGGTTTCGTCCGGGACGTGACCGCCGCGGCGACGGCCTCCAGCGTCAGCATCGAGCAGTTCCATCCGGAGTACGGCGTCAACCAGTTCGAGATCTCACTGGCACCACAGCCGCCGGTCATCGCCGCCGATCAGGTCACGCTGATGCGCATCATCGTGGGCCGGATCGCCAGAAAGTACGGCATGCGCGCGAGCCTGTCCCCGGTGCCCTTCGCGGGTAGCGTGGGAAATGGTGCGCACCAGCACTTTTCGCTGAGTCGTGAAGATGGGCCGATGTTCTCCGGTGGCGACGGACCCGCCGGCATGACGGCCGAGGGCGCCTCGGCCGTGGCCGGTGTGCTCGCCGGGCTTACGGACGCCCAGGGTGTGCTGGGCGGCTCGGTGTTGTCCGGAATGCGGATGCAGCCCGGACACTGGGCGGGCGCCTACGCGTGCTGGGGAACCGAGAACCGGGAGGCCGCGGTGCGGTTCCTGACCGGCGGGGAGGCCAACCCGTACGGCGCCAACGTCGAGGTCAAGATCATCGATCCGTCGGCGAACCCGTACCTGGCTTCGGCGGCGATCCTGGGGCTGGCACTCGACGGCATCGAGCGCGGCCTCACCCTGCCCGGGGAGGTGACCGTCGACCCGTCCAGCCTGGCCGGTGACGCGGGTGTGGCCCTGCTGCCCACCGACCAGCCCGAGATCCTCGACGCGCTCGACGGTTCGGCGCGGATGCGCGCCATCCTGGGCGACGCGGTGGTCGATGCCGTCGTCGCGGTGCGGCGCTACGAACAGCGCAACTACGGGCAGCGCAGCGCCGACGAGCTCGCCGACAAGTTCCGGCTCGCCTGGAGCGTGTAGGTGACGGCACTGGTTGAGCACGCCGCGACCGTCCGGCTCGTCGACCACCATGTGCACGGCTGCCGGCTCCGATCCGGCGACCGGTCGTGGTTCGAGAACGCCCTCAACGAGGCGAACCCCGAGCCGGTGGCGGCGTTCGACTCCGCGTTCGACACCCAGCTCGGCTTCGCGGTGCGCGCGCACTGCGCGCCGTTGCTCGGGCTCGACCGGCACGCCGATGCCGACGTGTACTGGGCGGCGCGCTGCGCATTGCCTGAAGATGTTCTGGCGCAACGGTTCCTACGTGCGGCTGGGGTGTCGGATTGGCTGGTGGACACCGGGTTCGCCGGCGGGGTGGCCGATCTGTCAGAGCTGGGCGCCCTCGGCGCCGGGCGGGTGCACGAGATCGTGCGGTTGGAGACGGTCGCCGAGCAGGCCGCCGCAGCGCCGGGGGATTACGCCGCCGCGTTCGACGAGCTGCTCTGGCAGCAGACCGCAACCGCGGTGGGCACCAAGTCGATCCTGGCCTACCGCGGCGGCTTCCTGGGCGAGCTGTCCGACCCGCCCCCGGCGGAGGTGGCCGACGCGGCCGCCCGCTGGCGCGACGCGGGCGGGACCCGGCTGACCGATCGGGTGCTGTTGCGCTTCGGGCTGCACCGGGCGCTGCGACTGGGCAAGCCGCTGCAGTTCCACGTCGGGCTCGGCGACCGCGACTGTGATCTGCACGCCGCCAACCCCGTTCACCTGCTGGACTTTCTGCGAGTCAGCGGGGACACGCCGGTGATGTTGCTGCACTGCTACCCGTATGAACGGGAGGCCGGTTACCTGGCGCAGGCGTTCAACAACGTCTACCTCGACGGCGGATTGTCGATCAACCATCTCGGCGCCCGCTCGGCGGCGTTCGTGGCCCGGCTGCTGGAGCTGGCGCCGTTCCGCAAGATCCTGTACTCGTCGGACGGGTTCGGTCCGGCCGAACTGCACTTCCTCGGCGCCCGGCTGTGGCGCGACGGAATCGCCGCGGTCCTGCAGTCTTTCGTCGACGCCGACGAGTGGAGCCAGAGCGACGCGATCCGGGTGGTCGACTTGATCGCGCACCGCAACGCCGAGCGCGTGTACCACCTGGACCGGCGCTGACCCTTGACAACATACAACCAATTGGTTGTATGTTGTAGGCGTGATCGACCTGGACGACGACCGGACCGACGCGCTGTTCCACGCGCTGGCCGACCGCACCCGCCGCGACATCCTGCGCCGGGTGCTGACGGGGGAGCACTCGGTCTCGTCGCTGGCGTCCAACTACGACATGAGCTTCGCCGCGGTGCAGAAGCACGTCGCCGTACTGGGTAAGGCCGGTCTGATCACCAAGCGGCGCAACGGCCGTGAGCAGTTGGCCAGTGGGGACGTCACCGCCGTGCGGTCGGTGGCGTCTCTGCTGGCCGAGTTGGAACAGATCTGGCGCGGGCGCGTCGCACGCATCGACGAGCTCGTCGCCGCCGACCCGGAAAAGCAGGAGGAACCACCATGCCCGTGACCGACGTCCACCACGACCTCGACACCGCGACGCTGACCATCATCGCCGACTTCGCGGCGCCCGTGGAACGGATCTGGCAGATCTACGCCGATCCGCGTCAGCTCGAAAAGATCTGGGGTCCACCGGAATACCCCGCGACGGTGGTCGACCACGACCTGCGCCCCGGAGGTCGCGTCACCTACTTCATGACCGGCCCGGAGGGCGACAAGCACGCCGGGTACTGGCACGTCACGGCGGTCGACGCGCCTAACCGGTTCGAGTTCGACGACGGGTTCGCCGATCTGAACTTCGATCCGAACCCCGATCTGCCGGTGTCGAAAAACGTGTTCACCTTCACTGCCCATGACGGCGGGACCCGGTCGACGTTCGTGAGCACCTACGCGTCCGCCGAAGCGCTGCAGCAGGTGCTCGACATGGGCGTGATCGAGGGCGCCTCGTCGGCGATCAACCAGATCGACGGCCTGCTCGCCGGCTGACCGTTGCGCCGAAATCGCATTCCACGCGGTCTCATTCGAGAAAGCGCCACGTGGAATGCGATTTCGGCGCAGAACTCAGCGCACCCCGCGGATGAGCCTGCCCGGCCGGGCGCCGGTGTCGACGCCGTGGCGCCGGGTCACCACGCCGCTGACCACGGTCGCGTCGTACCCCGAGGCGCCCTGGATCAGGCGGCGTCCTCCGGCGGGCAGGTCGTAGACCATCCGCGGCACGTCCAGCCGCAGTGCGTCCATGTCGATGACGTTGAGGTCGGCCTTCTTACCGGTCGCGATCACCCCGCGGTCGGACAGCCCGAACAGCGTTGCAGTGTCCAAGGTCTGCTTGCGCACCACGTATTCGAGCGAGAACTTCGGGCCGCGGTGGCGGTCCCGGGCCCAGTGGGTGAGCAGGAACGTGGGGTAGGAGGCGTCGCAGATCAGGCCGCAGTGGGCGCCGCCGTCGGACAACCCCGAGACCGCAGCCGGGCTCTGCATCATCTGATGGATCGCGCTGTGGTCGCCCTCGGCGTAGTTGAAGAACGGCAGCATCAGCATCGCCCCGGCGTCGGCCTCGAGCATCAGGTCGTACATCGTCTCCAGCGGGTTCTGGCCGCGGGCCGCCGCGATGGCCGCCACTGTCCTGTCCGGCGTCGGTTCATAGTCCGGGGGATCGCCGATGGCGTAGATGCGGTCGGTGCTGTACTGCGCCAGCGCGAACAGACCGTCGAGCAGGGCACCGGGCGTCGGAGGCAGATCCTCCTCGGCGAGGATTGCCGCCTTGACCGCCGGGTCGGCCAGCCGCGCCGCGAGTTCGTCGCGGGCCGACCCTGCCGACACCGCACGGAACGTGGGCCGGTGGGTGAAGGCGTGGTAGCCGGGAAAGCCCAGCAGCATGCCGAACGGCCGCGCCGCGAACTGTGCATAGAGTTCGACGCCGTTCTCGTGAGCCTTCTCGGCCCGGTCGAGCTGCTGACGCCACAGATCCGGTGCGTGGGAGGCCTGGATCAGCGTGAACGACACCGGCCGGTCGATGTCCTCGGAAAGCTTTGCCATCCATTCCATCTCACGCATGCACGCGTCGGCCGGACTCTCGCCTGCGGTGCCACCTCGAAGACCGCCCGGCCACCGGCGGCCATGGCACGACCCAGCCCGAACAGCTCGGCCTCGGCGGCGTAGGTACCCGGCACGGCCTGGCCGTCGACCGCGCGGTGCGCCTCGGTGCGCGAGGTCGAGAAGCCCAGCGCGCCGGCCTCGATCGCGTCCTGCACGATGCGCGCCATCGCTGCGATGTCGTCGGCGGTGGCTTCCTCGTTGTTGGCCCCGCGCTCACCCATCGCGTAGCCGCGGACCGCGCCGTGCGCAATCTGGGTTCCGTAATCGACTGCCAAAGTGCGCTTCTCGATCGCGTCAAGGTATTCGGGAAAGCTCTCCCACCGCCAGGTGATGCCTTCGGCCAGCGCGGAGCCCGGGATGTCCTCCACACCTTCCATCAGTTCGATGAGCCACTGCTCGCGGCCGGGACGCACCGGCGCGAACCCGACGCCGCAGTTGCCGCTGACGACCGTGGTGACGCCGTGGCGGCTCGACGGCTCCAGCGTCTCGTCCCAGCTGACCTGCCCGTCGTAGTGGGTGTGCACGTCGACGAAGCCCGGTGCGACGATGCGTCCCGTCGCATCGATCTCGTGTGCTGCTCCGGTCTGCAACCCCGGGTCGTCACCGTCGCGGCGGCGCACCTCGACGATCACGCCGTCCTTGACGCCGATGTCGGCTCGGAACCGGTCGGCGCCCGTGCCGTCCACGACCGTGCCGCCGGTGATCTTCAGATCCAGCATCGATCGCCCCTCACACCAGTCCGGTCGCGTCGAAGACCCACGACATGTCCGCCTCGGCGAAGTCCGCCAACCAGCTCGGCGGGGCATGGTCGGCCAGCGCGGCCATGTCCCAGTAGTCCTTCCACAGCGTGATCGCACCGTCCTGCACGCGGTGCACGCTGACGAACTTCAACAGCGCGAATTCTCCTGTGGCCCAATGCCACTCTTCGCTGTGCTCGTACATCACGTCGACGCCGTCGCTGACCATCAGCCCGGGGAAGTTCCGGTAGGCCGCCAGCGGCTCGATGCCGATCTTCAGCCGTTTGACGATGTCCTCGGGGCCGCGGGCGGCCACGGCCGGGCCGACCGGCACGTCGAGATAGATACACCCGGGGGCGAGGAAGGTCTTGAGCGCATCCCAATCGCGATCCGACAGCGCGGCCCACATGCCGTGCACGGTGGCTTCGACCTCTGCGGTGCGCGCCGCCTGGTCAACCGGCATGCGCCAGCGCCTCTTCCTGTGCGGCCGGTGCGGGCGCCCTGTGCGCTGCGCGCAGGAACCGCCCCGTGCGCCGGGTACCGACCAGGGCGGTGGCTTCACTGTTGAGGAACACCGCGCGGCCCCCGACGAATACGGCGTTGACGGTGTCGTCGTTGCGGTTCACCATCCGCGAGAGCCCGCCGTACTGCGCGACCGGCTCCTCGGCATAACGGTTCAGCGTGTCGTCGAGCTTCGCGGGATCGACGATCACCACGTCGGCACGGTCCCCGAGGCGCAGGTGGCCGGCGTCGATGCGGTACCAGTCGGCGAGTTCACCGGTGAGCCGGTGCACCGCCTGCTCGACGGTCATGAACGGCCGTCCGGTCCGCTCGGCGTCGTGGACGTGACGGAGCAGTCGCAGTCCCATGTTGTAGAACGCCATGTTGCGCAGATGCGCGCCCGCGTCCGAGAAGCCCATCTGGATACCGCCGTCGGCGGCGAGCTTCTTGAGCATCTCCGGCCGGTGATTCGAGATCGTGGTGCGCCACCGCAGCGCCTTGCCGTGCTCGAGCACGAGGTCGAGAAACGCGTCCACCGGGTGCAGGCCGCCGCGGTCACGTCCCACGTCGCCGAACGACTTGCCGACCACCGACGCGTCGGGGCAGGCGACGATCTCGGCGTCGAAGAAGTCGCGGTGCCATACCCGCATGCCGAACTTCGCGTCGTAGTCCTTGCGGAACCGGCGGCGGTAGGCCTCGTCGCGCAGCAGCGCGTTGCGCTCCACCTCGTCGGCGAGGTGCAGCGCCGCCGCACCCGACCCGAACTCCTCGAAGATGACCAGGTCGATGCCGTCGGCATACACCTCGAACGGCACCGGCAGGTGTTGCCAACGGAAATTGCCGCCCAGCCGGTTCACCAGCCGGGCAAGGGGTCCGAGCGTCTTGACCGCCACCGGGTTGGACTTGATGTCGGCCGCCGAGAGCAGGCTCGTCTTGAGCGGGTTGCGGAACAGGCCGAGGGACTGGAAGACCTGCGAGCCCACGTTGACCGGGTTCGTGATGTCCGGTCCGGCCTGCAGCACCCGGCCGGACCGGCGCAGCAGCGATTTCAGCCGGCGCAGTTCGCGGGCGCTGGCATAGGTGGACGGAAGTGTGCGCGACCGGCACACCTGGCCGTCGAGCTTGTCGAAAAGCAGTTGCTGCGAAGACATCCCGACGAACCCCGCACGCAGCGCCTCGGTGAGCATCTGCTCCATCCGTAGCTGTTCACCACTGGTCGGCCGTTCGTCCTTGCGGGTGGCCCGGTCCAACCCCATGACCGCCGTGCGCATGTCGGAATGCCCGAGAAACGCCGCGACATTCGGGCCGAGCGGACGCGATTCCAGTGCCGCGATGTACTCCTCACCGCTCGACCAGTTCTTGTTGCGGTCCACCGCGTCGATCACGTGCTCGCGGGGGATCGCCTCGACCCGGCCGAAGATGTCGCCTGCGTCCACGCCGTCGACGTACACGGTGGACAGCGAGCACGATCCGAGCATCACGGTGGTGACACCGTGCCGCAGCGACTCTGACAGGGCCGGCCCGTCGAGCACCTCGATGTCGTAGTGGGTGTGGATGTCGATCAACCCGGGCAGCACCCACTTGCCGGCCGCATCGATCACCTGCGGGCACCCTGTCTCGTCGAGGTCGTCCTCGCTGATGGCGGCGACGTGCCCGGCCCGGATGCCGAGGGTGCGCACCGCCGAGGGCGCACCGGTGCCATCGAACCACCGGCCGTTGCGGATGATCGTGTCGTAAGTCACAACGCTCATCGAACAGCCCCCGCAGACGGGTGTCAACGAAATCGTGAACAGAATTTTCCGAGTGTCTACTCGCGGTCGCCGAGCTGGCCGAAAGCGCATAATCAGGGCTTGTGACGCCTCTGCAGCGCTACATCGCCGAAGAGATCGCGACCGACCACGTGGACGGTCTGATGTCCCGACGCGAGGCGATGCGCCGGCTGGCACTGCTGGGGGTGAAGCGCCGCGGCGGCCTCGGCGCTGATCGCGGCGTGCGGGGAGAACAGACAGGAGGCCGAGAGCGCGGCGGCGCCCCCCGAGTCCGGCACGCCCCCGGCCACCCCGCCGCCCGGCATGGACCGGGCCCTGCCCACCACGCCGGTCACCTGGGCCGGCCCGCGCGGGGAACTGCAAGGGGCCTGGGCGCCGGTCGGAGGGGACCAGGCGACGGCATCTGACACCACGCCCGGCGCCCGCGGCGGCATCCTGGTCATCCACGAGAACAAGGGGCTCAACGACTGGGTGCGCTCGGTGGCGGGTCGGCTCGCCGGGGCCGGCTATTCCAGCCTGGCCATCGACCTGCTCTCGGAGCAGGGTGGCACCGCGACCTTCGCCGATCCGGCCGAGGCCACCGCCGCGCTGGGCAACCGGCCACCCGAGGACATGGTGGCCGATCTGAAATCCGGGATCGCCGAGGTGGCGCGCCGCACCCCCGGGAAGAACACGGCCGTGATCGGCTTCTGCATGGGAGGTGGGCTGGTGTGGCGACTGCTCGCTGCCGGCTCACCCGAACTGGCGGCGGCCTTTCCGTTCTACGGGCCCACACCTGACAATCCGGACTTCGCCGGGTCGAAAGGCGTGGCCGTTCTGGGCTTCTACGGCGAACTCGACCAGCGCGTCAACGCCACCGAACCGGTCGCCGCTGCCGCGCTGCAGAAGGCCGGCCTGGTTCACGAGCTCGTCACCGAACCGGGCGCCAACCACGCCTTCTTCAACGACACCGGTGACCGCTACGATCCGGCCGCCGCAGCCGACGCCTGGTCACGCACCCTGGACTGGCTGGCCGCCCACGTCGGCTAGCGGCACCGGCACGACACCGCCTGTTCGGCCCGCGGCCGACCTGGCGTTGCTCCCCGAACACCCGTACACGCTCTGATGCAGCCATGCGGGTGGTCCAGGTGGCGAACTTCTACGGTCCACGATCCGGGGGGCTGCGCACCGCGGTGGATCGGCTCGGCGCCGAATACCGCGCGGCCGGGCACACGGTGTTCCTCGTGGTGCCCGGACCCCGGCCGGACCACACCGTCCTGCCCTCCGGTGTGGTCCGAATCGGCGTGCCCGCGCGACTGATCCCCGCCACCGGCGGCTACCGCGCGGTTCACCCGCGGCCGGTGGTCGAGCTGCTGGAGCGGCTGCGACCCGACGCTCTGGAGGTGTCGGACCGGTTGACCCTCAGGTCGCTGGGCACGTGGGGGCGCGGGCGCGGCGTGTCGACAGTGATGATCTCTCACGAACGCCTGGACCGTCTTGTCGGGCAGGCACTTCCGGGCGCTGTCGCGCGGGCGGTGGCCGATGTCGCCAACCGGCGCACCGCGGCCGGTTACGACGCCGTCGTCTGCACGACGGCGTTCGCGCGGGAGGAGTTCGACAGGATCGGCGCGACCAATGTGGTGACGGTGCCGCTGGGCGTCGACCTCGACCAGTTCCACCCGCGCCGGCGCTGCGCCCAGACCCGGCGTCGCTGGGCAGCGCCCGACGAGCTGCTGCTGGTGCACTGCGGACGGTTGTCGGTCGAGAAACAACCACACCGCAGCGTCGACGCTGTTGCCGCGCTGAGGAATCGGGCGTAAATGCCAGACTCGTGGTGGTCGGCGAGGGGCCGCTGCGCGCCCGGCTGCAGCGCAGGGCGGCTCGACTGCCGGTCGAGTTCGCCGGGTTCATCGGCTGCCGCGACACCGTTGCGACGATCATGGCCAGCGCCGACGTCGCCCTGGCTCCCGGGCCGCACGAGACGTTCGGCCTTGCCGCGCTCGAAGCGCTGGCGTGCGGCACGCCCGCAGTGGTGTCCCGCACCTCGGCGCTGGCCGAGATCCTCACCCACGACAGCGGCGCCACCGCCGACAACCACGCCGACGCGATCGCCGCCGCCGTGGGCACCGTGCTGACCCGCCCCGAGCACCTTCGCAGGCACAGCGCACGACGGCGCGCCGAACACTTCACCTGGCCCCGAGCAGCCGCCGGAATGCTGACCGCTCTCGGCGCCGGGTGACCTACGATCCATAGATGTTCCGGACGTTCGCAGCGCTGGCCGCCACCGCGTCGCTGCTTGGATCGACGGTGGCCTCCGCCGCCGCGCAACCCGCTCCCGTCTCTGCCTGCGCCTATGAGCTCAGCTCCCCGGCCGTGGTGAACGTCTCCGGCACCGACATGGTGGCCGCCGCCCTGACAATCGGGGCCTGCGACGGCGCAGTCACCTACGCCACCACCGTCTGTATCCAGATGCAGGGCGACGCCGGACCCGGGCAGTGCGCGCGGGGCTTCGGCCTCGTCCCCGCGCAGGTGTTCTTCCAGCCCTATCGACCGGGGCTCACCTACACCGCCACCGGCCGCGGGTGCGCGTCGAAGGGCAATCCGCCGCAGCAGCACTGCCAGGAGAGCGGTCCGCTCACCGCCACCCTCTGAGCCGGCCCCCGGTTTAGCGCCGGCACCGCCCGGGCACCCGACGAATCAACGGGGCCGTCAGTCGCGGCGTCCCGCGAGCTAAGGAGCCGGGCATGGACACCAACAACGTCGTCTGGATCGTGATTGCCGCCGTGATCGCGATCATCGTCATCGGGGTCATCGTCTTTCTGGCGCGCAAGACCCGAAACCGGCGCCGCGCCGAGGAAGCCGACCGCATCCGCGAGGAGGTCCACCACGACAGCAGGCGTGTGCAGCGGCAGGCCTCGATCGTGGAAGAGACGGAGGCCAAGGCCCGTGCTGCCAAGGCCGAGGCCGAGGCGAAGGCCGCCGAGGCGGCGCGTCTGGCCGACACGGCCGCCAGCCGACGCGACGCGTTGAGCCACTCGCAGGAGCACCTGGACGCTCGCCGCGAGCACGCCGACCAGCTGGACCCGCGGAACACCTCGAACGACAAACTCGACGACACCGCGCGCGATGGAAAGCACTCCGGGACCGCCCAGCAGATGCACCCGGACGTGCGCGGCCGCTAACGGCGCCAGGAAACCGGCAGCCGCTTGATGCCGTGGATGAAGGCCGAGTGCAACCGGTCCGGTTCCGCCACGGCGTGGATGTCGGGCACCATCCGGTGTAGTTCCTCGAATGCGACCGTGATCTCGCGGCGCGCGAGATTGGCGCCCAGACAGAAGTGGGCTCCGCCGCCGCCGAAACCCACATGCGGATTCGGGTTCCTGCCGACGTCGAACAGCCACGGATCCGCGAACTTGGCCTCGTCCCGGTTCGCGGATCCGTACCACAGCGAGACCTTGTCTCCCGCGGCGATTTTCACGTTCCCCATGTCGACGTCGCGGGTGGCGGTGCGCCGCATATAGGCCACGGGGGAGGCCCACCGGACGATCTCCTCTACGGCGGTGGGCGCCATACCGGCGTAATCGGACCACCACCGGTCGCGCTGCTCGGGATAGCGGCTCAGCGCGAGCACGCCGTGGCTGATCGCGTTGCGGGTGGTTTCGTTGCCGGCCACGACCAGCAGGATGAAGAACGACGCGACCTCGGCGGAGGTCAACCGCTCACCGTCGAGCTCGGCGCGGACCAGACTGGTGGTCAGGTCGTCGCCGGGACGGTCCCGGCGATCGTCGGCGAGGGCCGTCGCGTAAGCCCCGATATCCATTGCGACGGAGACGAACTCGTCGAAGTCGGTGGCGATGTCGGGGTCGCCGAACCCGAGGATCACGTTGGTCCAGTGGAAGACCTTCTGGTGGTCCTGCTCGGGGATGCCCATCATGTCGCAGATGATCTGCAGCGGTAGCGGCCCGGCCAGTTCGGCGACGATATCGCCCCGGCCGTCGGGATGGGCGGCCACCATGTCCTCGACGAGGCTGCGGGCCCGCTGCCGCACCGAGTCCTCGATCAGGGCCAGCACTCGCGGGGTGAACGCGCTGCGCACGATGTTGCGCAGCCGGGTGTGGCGGGGGTCATCCATCGCGATCATCGAGCCGAAATACTCGGCCAGCTCAGGGGTTTGATCGCCGACGGTGATCCCCAACGCGGAACTGAAGATCTCCGGATGCCTGCTGGCGAAGAAGACGTCCTCGTGTCGGGTCAGCGCCCAGTGTCCGGCGACTTCGGAGTCGGTGTCGACCACGTAGGCGGAGTGGAACGAGATCGGCGCCTCGCGGCGCAGCGTCGCGAACGCGCCGTCGCGGTAGTCGTCGTCAAGACCCCAGAAATCCCATGACCCCAGATCGATGTCGGCCAGCGGCACCGGGGGCGGTGCCACCCCGTTCGGCCGGATGACCGCCGCGTCGTCGATGCCCAGGCCCATACGGCCCCAGCGTAGCTTCAGGGCAGGCGTTCATGACCCTTTCTGCCGTGCGTGCGCCGTTGTTCCTTCATGCGCGCTTCGTGCGTATGCCGTTCGCCGCCCACCAGTTCGTCGCGGACCCGGCGCACGTGCTCGCCGAACAGCGACCAGTATTCGTCGTCGAACTCCTCGACGATCTGGAAGGTCCACCGCCCGTGGAGCACGTTGCGTCCCACCACGTCGGATTCAAGCCGCTCGGCGATCGCGTCGTGGCCGGCCGCACGCAGCGCCTCCGCACCTTCACCGAGCAGAAGATCGGCCCGGCCGATCAGCTGATGGAACGAGTACAGATGGCCCCGGGCCCGTTCCACGTACTCCAGAGCCTCGCTCACCTTGCCGACGGCATCGACCGTCTCGTCACTCGCGTCAGTCACCGAGGCGAGATACCCGCCGGGAGGCCCCGGCAACCGCGCTCAGTCCGTCCGGTACACGTGGTCGGGGGTCAGTTCGGCGGTGACCGCGGTGGCCAGCAGCGCGCTTGGCTGAGCGCCCCGGAACGCGATGTCGGTGTTGGTCATGATGACCAGTGTGGTCTGCCGTCCGGGCAGGTGCACCGACACGCACTGGTAGCCGGGCACGCTGCCTGCGTAACCCACCCACCCGGCGAAGTTGGACACTCCGAGCCCGTAGCCCTCTGGGGCGGGCCCTCCCGAACCGTCCACCAGCCGCTGCCGCTGCATCGCGGGGCTCAGGAGCGTCCCGTTCGCCAGCGCCGGGGCCCAGATCCGCATGTCGTGCAGTGTGGAGACCATATTGCCGGCGGCCCACGATCGGGACGGATTCCAGTCGGTGGCGGTGGTCTCTCCGTCATCGGGCGTCTGCACGGTGTAGCCGGCGGCATGAGGCCTGGGAAAACTGGCGTCGGTCGGGAAGCTGGTCGCCTCCATACCCAGTGGCGCACTGATGTGCTCGCGGATGTAGTCCGCCAGCGACTGTCCGCTGACCTTCTCCACCACGAGGCCGAGCAGCACGGTGTCGGTGTTGCTGTGGTGGTAGCCGGCACCGGTGGCGAACACCGTCGGTGGGAAGAACGCGAGCTCGAGCAGTTGCGCGGGTGTGAACGCCCGTGCAGGATCGGCGAACGCCGCGGACACGAACTCCGGGTTCGTCGTGTAGTCGGGCAACCCGCTTCGCATCCTGGCGAGCTGGCGCAGCGTGACGGCCTCCCCACCGGGGATGCCGTCGAGGTGTTCGGCGATCGGGTCGTCGAGTCCGAGCTTGCGCTGATCGGCCAGCAGCAGCACCGCGGTGACAGTGAAAGTACGTGTCAAGCTTCCGATCCGGCTGTAGAGATCGGTCTTCATCGGCGCCCGGGTCTTCTTGTCGGCCACTCCGAACGCGCGGACGTAGTCTCCGTCGGGGGTCCAGATCCCGATGATCGCCCCCGGTATGCCGGCCTCGGCCATCACCCGCTCGACCGCACCGTCGAGCCGGTCGGCGAGTGGGGCGGCCATCGTGGCCGCGGTCGCGGTGAGGCCGGGACGCTCCCGGTGCGCCGGGTGCGGCGCCTCTACCGGCTGTGCGCACCCCGCCGCGCCGAGGGCCACGGCGAGCGCAGCGGTGGCGACACGGGTGATCATCGGGCTCAGGGTAGTGGCCGCGACACCGTCGCCGTGCCGGTCAGCGATCGAATTCCGGCTCGTCCTCGGGCACGGGGATGGACTGCTCGATCAGATCCGCCTCGCTGGCCTGCCAGTCGCGCTCGGCGCCGACCCGCTCGGCGTCCGGCCAGGTCTCCTCGTCGACGTCGACGTCGACGGCCGGGGTGAGTTGTTCGACCACGTCGGCCTCGGCGGCGTCTATGAACTGGTCGTTGTCGGGGGTGGTCATCGGCGATCTCTCCCAAGAATGGTCGGGGACTTTCGGGGGACGTTGAGGACATGACGCGCTGCCTCCACGATAGGCGCGTCCGGGCGCCGGCGGATGCCGGACCCGACCCGATTACCCGCTTGCACCCGCCGCACACGGGGGCGGCCCGACAAGATCACCCGCTTTCGTTCCGGTCTTGCTCTGGGGGTGTGGCTGGTGATTCACGGGTCCGTGGGGCTCTCGGGTACGCTACGTAAACTGCGACAACGGGACAGGCCCTCAAGCCCGGTGGGGCCGCCCCACCCGATCAGCTTCTGAGAATCTAAGGGCCTGTATTTTGCCAGAAACCACGAGCGGCTCTTCGGAACTGCAGCCTCACTTCGAGGACGTCCAGTCCCATTACGACCTGTCGGACGATTTCTATCGGCTGTTCCTGGACCCCACCCAGACTTACAGCTGCGCCTACTTCGAGCGCGACGACATGACGCTCGAAGAGGCGCAGCTCGCCAAGATCGACCTGTCGTTGGGCAAGCTCGGCCTCGAACCCGGTATGACGCTTCTCGACATCGGATGCGGGTGGGGTGCGACGCTACTGCGCGCCATCGACAACTACGACGTCAACGTCATCGGCCTGACGCTGAGCCGCAATCAACAGGCGCACGTGCAGAAGCGACTCGATGCGCACCCGAGCCCGCGCAACAAGCGTGTCCTGCTGGCCGGTTGGGAGCAGTTCGACGAGCCCGTCGACCGGATCGTGTCGATCGGGGCGTTCGAGCATTTCGGCCGCGACCGCTACGACGAGTTCTTCAAGAAGGCCTGTCAGGTGCTTCCTGAGAACGGTGTGATGATGCTGCACACCATCATCAAGCCCAGCGACGAGGAGTTCGCCGCGAAAGCGCTGCCGGTGACCATGAAGCTGATCCGGTTCTCGAAGTTCATCATGGACGAGATCTTCCCGGGCGGTGATCTGCCCAAGCCAGAGACCGTCGAGGAGCACGCGACCAAGGCCGGGTTCACGCTGACGCGGCAGCAGCGTCTGCAGCCGCACTACGCCAAGACGCTCGACATCTGGGCCGAGGCGCTGAGCAAGCGGGAAGACGACGCGGTGGCCATCCAGTCCCGCGAGGTCTACGACCGGTACATGAAGTACCTGACCGGCTGCGCGGATCTGTTCCGTGACGGCTACACCGACGTCTGCCAGTTCACTCTGGAGAAGAAGGCCTGATTTCCCGGTAGGAACGCGCCGGCTGGCCCGGCTCGGCTCCCGCCACGTCGCGCCGCCGGGCCGCCATCCCGGCCAGCGCCTCGAACACCACGCGGTGCGCGGCATTGACGGTCAGTTCGGCGTGGTCGTAGGCGGGCGCCACCTCGACCACGTCCACTCCGACGACGTCGTGTTCGCGGCACAACTGCCGCACCATCCGGAGCAGGTCGGCGCTGGTGATGCCACCCGGTTCCGGGGTGCCCGTGCCGGGCGCGTGCGCCGGGTCGAGCACGTCGATGTCGACCGACACATACAACTTCTCGGCCTTGGCCAGCGCCTCGCCCACGGCGTCGGCCATCACCGCTTTGAACCCGCGCTCCCAGATCTCCTGCATCGTGTGCCAGGTCATCCGCTGTTCGAGCATCCACTCGAAGGTGTCCTGCGGCGGCCAGTAGCCGCGCAGACCGACCTGAACGAACTGCGATCCGGGCACCGCGCCCGATTCGATCAGCCGGCGCATCGGGGTGCCGTGGCTGGCCAGGTTGCCTTCGATCTCGTCGGCGGTGTCGGCGTGGGCGTCGAAATGCACGATGCCGACGTTGCCGTAACCGTGGACGTCGGCCACCGCGGTCGCCGCCGGCCAGGTGATCGAGTGATCACCGCCCAGGATCACCGGGACGATGCCGCGGCTGGCCACCGCGTGCACGCGCTCGCGGATGTTGCGGTGGGACACCTCGGTCTGGCCGTGCGGACAGTAGGCGTCACCGAAGTCCACAACCTCCAGCCAGTCAAAGATCTCCAGGCCCAGATCCAAGTGGTAGGTGCCCGGCTCGTAGGCCGTGGCCCGGATCGCCCGCGGCCCGAACCGCGCACCGGGACGGTTGGTGGTCCCGATGTCGAACGGCGCCCCGACGATGGCGGCGTCGGGCTGCCAAGCGTCGAGCTGTTCGGGCTCGGTCAAAAACGGGCGGTGCCCGAAAGAAGCCACGCCCGCGTAGGGCAGATCCAACTGCTCCGCCATCCCCGGCGGGAGCTCACGTCGAGGTCCGTGCTCGTGGCCCATGCGAACGACGCTACCGGTCACTCGCCGCGCTCACATCCAGCGCCGACCGCAGCCTGTCGGGGATCGTCCGCTTGGCCCAATCCGTCGTGGACACCAGCACATAGACGTTGTGTCCCCGCACCGCGACCCGCTCCGCGTCGGTGCCCGAGCGGGCCAGCACGGTGAAGCCGATGGTGAAGCTCGTCGTGCCCACCCGGGTGCAGCGTGCCTCGACCCGCACCTCGTCTCGCCAGCGCACCGGCGCCGCGAAGTCGATCTCGGCGTGCACCACCTGGAAGTCGTACCCGTCGGCGTTCAACGCGGGATAGCCGATGCCGAGCGAGTCGAGCAGCCCGGTGCACGCCTCGTCGAACCACGTCAGGTAATGGCCGTTGAACACCACGCCCTGCTGGTCGATCTCCGCGTAGCGCGGCGCGATCGCCAGCGAGAAGTCCGTCACCCGACTCACCCTAGAGATCGGGGACGGGCGGTATGCAGGACACTGGGATCCATGAAGCTGGTGACGATCGACGATGTCCGGGCGGCGGCTGACCGGGTCCGATCGCATGTGGTGCGTACGCCACTGCTCGCCGCCCGCTGGGGCGACCCGGACCGGCCGCTGTGGATCAAGCCGGAGAACTTGCAGCCCATCGGCGCGTTCAAGGTCCGTGGCGCCTTCAATGCCGTGGCGGCGTTGACGTCGGCCGGCGAAGGCGCCGTCACCGACGTCGTCGCCTATTCCAGCGGCAACCACGCGCAGGCCGTCGCGTACGCCGCGGCGGCGTTCGGGTTGCGGGCCCACATCGTGATGCCGGAGGAGACGCCGACGGTCAAGGTGCAGTCCACCCGTGATCTCGGCGCGCGGGTGGTGTTGTGCGCGGCAGGGCAACGCGAGGCGGTCGCCGAGCAGGTGCGCAGCGACACCGGCGGGGCGATGATCCCGCCGTTCGACCACCCGGATGTGATCGCCGGACAGGGCACGATCGGCCTGGAGATCGCCGAGGACCTGCCGTCGGTGCGCACCGTGCTCGTCCCCGTCAGTGGCGGGGGACTGGCTTCGGGCATCGGCACCGCGATGCGTGCGCTGTGCCCGGACGCCGCGGTCTTCGGGGTCGAGCCCGAGCTCGCCGCCGACACCACCGAGGCATTGCGCCTCGGCCACCGGGTCAACTGGTCGATCGAAGACCGTAACCGCACGATCGCCGACGGGCTGCGGTCGCAGCCCTCGGAGCTGACCTTTGCCCATCTGCAGCAGGTTCTCGACGGGATGCTGACGGTGTCCGAGGACGAGATCCGCGCGGCGGTGCGCGAGTACGCGTACCGCGCGCACCTGGTCAGCGAGCCGAGCGGTGCGGTGCCCCTGGCGGCCTACCGGCAGGGCATGACACCGCCGGGGCCGACCGTGTTGATCCTGTCCGGGGGCAACATCGACGCGCGCATGCTCGCGCAGATTCTCGGCGGGTAGGGTCCACCGGGTTTTCGACTCAGTGGTGTGTGGGCGCGGCGCTGGCGTGCTCCGGCAGCGAAGGACTCGACCCGTCCCGACCCTTCGAGCCCTTCGAGCACGACGAGCGCAGGGCGTACCGGGCAGGTCCGCCGGCCGGCCGTGGCCGGGTCGCGCTGCTCTCCGCGGCTGCTGCCGCTGCCGCAAGTCATATCCTGGCGGGAATGAGCCTCCCCGTCGCCCCCACGCACCCGTCGCTCGTGCGCACCGTTCTCAGGCTGGCGATCGTCGGCTGTGTCGCGGCCGCGCTGCTGCTGGTGGAACTGACCTCCACCCGGGGAGTGGGATGGCGGCTGATCACGTTCACCTACCAGGCCAATCTGCTGGCCGCCGGATACTACCTGTGGACTCTGTGCTCACCGCGGGCCGACAGTCGGATCGGGCTGCGGGGCGCGGTGGTGCTGTATGTCGTCATGGCCGGGGTGATCTGGAACCTCCTGTTGACCGAGCACAGCATGGGGTACACGCCGGCGAACTTCCTCCTGCACGTCGCGGTCCCGGTGCTGGTGCTCGGTGACTGGCTGCTCGTCGGTCGCGGCGCGATCCCGATGGCGTGGTGGCAGCCGGTGGCGTGGCTGACGTATCCGGCGGCATATCTCGCGCTGGCCCTGCTGGTGCTCAACGATGCCGGCCGGCGCCCGCCCTATTACTTCCTCGATCCGGACAGCGTGGGCACCGCCACGGTGGCGATGAACGTCGCCGCGCTGTCGGCGTGCGTGCTCGCACTGGGATACACGCTGCTGGCGCTCAACCGCGCGGCGTCCGAGGCCCGGGCCTGAAACATCGCCGCCTGCGGGACCGATAGAAGGGGAGACAGTTGTCGTTTGCCGAGCTCGTGTTCGGCCGCGGCACCCGCCACGACCAATTAGGATGGCAACGTGCTGAGACGTCGTCTGCAGCAAATGGTGAGCGCGCTCGGGTGCGCTGCGCTGCTCACGGGCGGCTCGCTGCTCGGGCCGCTTCCCGCGGGCAATGCCGGGTCAACCGCCGGAACGCGGGTCGCCGGGGTGACCCCCGCGCCCGGCCAGACCGTCGGCGTCGCGCATCCGGTCACCGTCAGGTTCGCCGGGGAGGTGCCGAACAGGTCGGCCGCGGAACGGTCTGTGGCCGTGGTCCCGGCCGGGTCGCCGGTCCCGGCGTCCGGATCCTTCACCTGGCTCGACGACCGAGTCTTGGAGTGGACACCCACTGACTTCTTCCCCGCCCATACGCCGATCTCGGTCACGGTGGGCGGCTTCACGACGAGCTTCCAGACCGGATCGTCGGTCGTCAGCGTGGCCGACATCGGCGACTACTCGTTCACGGTCAGCATCGACGGTGAGGTGGCGCGCCGGATGCCGGCATCGATGGGCAAATCGAAGTTCCCGACGCCCACCGGCCGGTTCACCGCGCTGGAGAAGCAGCGCAACGTCACCTTCGACTCCCGCACGATCGGCATCCCTCTCGACGATCCCGAGGGCTACCTGATCAAGGGGGAGTACGGCGTCCGGGTGACCTGGGGTGGCGTGTACGTCCACTCCGCACCGTGGTCGGTCGGATCCCAGGGCTATGCGAACGTCAGCCACGGCTGCATCAACCTCAGCCCCGACAACGCCGCGTGGTATTTCGACACCGTCCGGGTCGGCGACCCGATCATCGTGCAGGCCTGAGGATCCCGGTCAGCAGTTGGTCTGAATCCGGAAGTCTGCGGTGACGGCGTCGCTGGGCTTGTCGTCGAACGCCCCGTCGGCCTTTCCGGTGATCGTGTAACGCCCGTTGTTGCCGCTGACCTCCGCCTGGCCGATGTTGTCGCTCCAGAACGTGCCACTGAAACCGCCGACGCCGCGGAATTCGACGGACTCGGCGGTGAGATCGCCGTCGGTCGACAGCACCGCGGTGAAGCCGTTCTCTTCCCCCGGGGTCTCGATGTACCACGACCATCCGGTCTGCCGGCATTGCACGGCCTGCGCGCCGCCGGTGTCGTTGCCGTCGATCGTCACGGTCGCCGTGGTACCGCCCAGGGCCGGCTCGGGTGTCGCGCAGCCGGCCACGCCGAGTACCGCGACGCCGCCGACGACGGTCGCCATGAAGTGTCGAGTCCCCATGGCGCCCGACTCTATTCGCTCGACCGCCCGTTCCCGGCCGGAATGCCGGTGTATTCGGGATTGGGTGGTACCGACAGTGCGATCCCGATGCGGTTGGTGGCGCCGATGAACGCCGCGAGGCATGAACGGGGTGGAGTCAACGCAATGCGGCGGCGGTGGCGTCGTCGGCGGGCAGGAACGCTTCGATGCTCAGCTCGGCCGCCGTGAGGTCGAGGGCGGTGCCGAATGTGGTGACCGTGCTCAGAAACCTCAGCACCCGGCCGTCCGCGGCCTCCAGCTCCAGCGGCACGGCGACGCCGCCGAGGTCGAGGGAGTCCTCGAAACCTCCGGGATAGGACTCGATTTCACACAACAGCTCACCGAGTTCTGCATCTCCGGCGCTGCCGACCTCGCGGCGGAGCCGCTCGACGAGGTGGGTCCGCCACTGCCCGAGGTTGCTTATGCGGGGGGCCAGCCCGCCGGGGTGCAGCGCGATGCGCAGCGCATTGGGCCGCTCGAGCAGCTCCGGCGCCACGCCGTCGAGCAGCACGCCGGCCCCTGCGTTCGCCTGCAGGATCCACCAGCCACGGTCGACCACCACGCACGGGTACGGCTCGTAGGCGGTGAGCACCCTGCGCACCCCGTCCCGCACCGCGACCATCTCGGGCGCGTCCAGAGAGCGCTCGGCGTACACCGGGGCCAGGCCCGCGGCGACGAACAGCCGGTTCTGTTCTCGTTGCGGCACACCGAGAGCCGTGGCCAGCCGCAGCACCATCGCCCGGCTCGGTGAGGAGCGGCCTGTCTCGATGAAGCTGACGTGGCGCGCGGATACGCCGGCGGCCAGCGCGAGATCGAGCTGGCTGAGCCGGCGCCTACGCCGCCATTCACGCATCAGCGCCCCGAACGGAGCCGGCCGCTCGACAGTGGTCACTTCTTCAGTTTGACCGGTGCTGCGCGGCCGGGCCATGACCTCCGAGGTAATTGCGGTGGTTACCTCCCTGGGCGCACGGTGAAGGTAGGCACCCGAGGAGGCGAGCGACATGACAACCGCACACCCGAACGCCGACCCGATTCCCCGGTGGTTGCGCTTCGTGCTGATCTGCGACCGCGCCGGGTCGTCCTGGTACATCGGTACCGGATTCTTCTTCGCGCCGGTGCTGGCGCTGGTGTCTCCGTGGCCGGCACTGACCGCTGCGCTGTGGGTGTTCATCGCGCTGGCCGGGCTGTGGCTGGGCCTGCTCGGTGTCGCGATGGCCACGGGTCTGGCCATGGTGCTCCGCTCCGACGCCGAGATCCCGGAGGACTACTGGCGTTCGCTGCTGGATTACCCGAAGCTCACCCGGTGAGCAGTTGGTGGGCGAGTGTCGCGGCCAGCCAGCTCTCGAAGCGGCTCCCGGACCAGCCATGGCCGGCAACGAGATGACGGTGCATCGCGGGATCGCTGAACAGACACGCCAGATCGATTGCGGCCGAACGACTCAACCCGGCCTGTAGCGCATCCCGCGCGGTCAGCGCATCGACCACCGCACGGGCGCCGGCGCGACGCTGGGCGTGCAGCTTCTCCAACAGCTCCCGCGCGCTGTCGTCCTCCGACGCCGCGGCCTCCAGCGCGGCGAACAGCGCTGAGACCCGCGTGTCGATGTCGGCGATCATCCGTGCCCACGCGGTCAGCAGAGCACGGGCATCGTCCAGCTCCAGCAGCGCGGCCACCTCGGGCCGCTCGGCCAACGGCAGCGGCTCGTCGTCTCCGGCGATGGCGAAGTTCAGTGCCGCCGAGAGTAGTTCGGCTTTGCCGCCGACCGCGGAGAACACCGTCTTACGGCTCACCCCGGCCGCCGTAGCGATCGCGTCGACCGAGGTGCCTCCGTAGCCGGTGGCGACGAACAACTCGGCCGCCGAGGCGACGATCCGGCGCCGGGTGCCGCGCGCCTGCGCGGCGCGCAGATCCGACCGATACCTGCGCTTGACATCCTCACCCATTTGGAGTGACCCTCAGTGTATTCATTACATACGATGCTACCTGAAATGAGGCACGATGCGCATAGTCGTCGTCGGCGCGGGACCGGCCGGCCTGTTCACCGCAGTCGCACTGGCCCGTCGAGGTGGGCACGTCACCGTCGTCGAGCGCGACGCCGGCCCCGGCCGGGACGGCGGCTGGCCGCGCAGGGGGGTCATGCAGTTCGACCACCCCCACACGTTCCGCGGGCCGGTGGTCGACGCGCTGCAAGCGGAGATCCCCGATGCCCTGCAGGCAATGCTGCGCGTCGGGGCCTCGGTCGAGACCGACCCGGGCGGCGCCCCGGCTGCCCTGCGCATCCGGCGGGTGACGTTCGAACGGGCACTGCGCGACGTCGCGCTGGCCGAACCCGGGCTGACGCTGCTGCCCGGTTGTCACGTCGACGGGGTGTTGCGCGACTCCGGACGAGTGGCCGCTGTCGATGCGGGGGGCCGGCGCCTGACGGCCGACCTGGTCATCGACGCGTCCGGGCGGTCGAGCCGGGTGATGCGCGCGCTGTTCGGCGCCGGGGAGGTGCGACCGTGTGGCGCGACGTACGTCAGCAGGCAGTACCGGCTGGCCGACGGCGCCGCGCCGGGCCCGGTGAACTCGCCGGTCGGTCTGTCGCTGCAACTGGCCGGATATTTCGCGGTGGTGTTCCTCCACGAGGCCGGGATCTTCTCGGTCACGATCACCCACGCCGGCACCGATGACCGGCTGCGACTTCTGCGGCACCGTCGGGTCTATGACGCCGCGGCCGAGGCGATCCCGATGCTCGCCGATTGGATCGACCCGAGTCGCGCGCAGCCGCTGACCCCGGTGCTCGTCGGCGGCCGCGTGCACAACACCTTCCGTTCCCCACTCGGCGTGGACGGCCGTCCCGCCGTTCCCGGGCTGATCGCCGTCGGAGACTCCGTCTGTACCACGACGCCGTTGGCCGGCAGAGGCGTCACGCTGGCGTTCCGCCAGGCACAGGCGCTGGTGCGCGCGCTGGCTGCAGACGACGTCCCGGCCGCCACGGTGCAGTTCGCCCGGTGGTGCGCCGCCGAGGTGCGTCCGTGGTTCGTCGACCATGTGCACTGCGACGATGACCGGATGCGGCGGTGGGCCGGTGGCGATGTGGATCTGGGAAGGCCGCTGCCCTCGGACCTGGTGGTCGCTGCGGCCGTGGCCGACCCGGCGCTGCGGCCGGCCGTCCGCGGGTACGAGCAGATGACTGCGCTGCCGTCGAGTCTGGACGCGGTGCGGGAGGGGGCCCGCGCCGTCTACGCCGCCGGCTGGCGACCCCCGGTGGCCGAGGGTCCCGACCGACAACAACTGGCTCAGTTGTGCGTCACCGTCGGCAGCCGGACGCTGGCCACGGTCTAGTGCGCCACCGGGCAGCCGCCCGAGTAGTCGACCTGCCAGTGCTTGATCCCGTTGAGCCAACCGGACCGCAGCCGGTCGGGAGGGCCGGCCGAGGTGAGATCGGGCAAGTGGTCGGCGATCGCGTTGAACATCAGCTCGATGGTCATCCGCGCCAGGTTGGCGCCGATGCAGTAGTGCGCACCGGTGCCGCCGAAGCCGACGTGCGGGTTCGGATCGCGCAGGATGTCGAACCTGAACGGGTCGTCGAAGACCTCCTCGTCGAAGTTCGCCGACCGGTACGACATGACTACGCGCTGCCCCTTCTTGATCTGCACGCCGGACAGTTCGTAGTCCTGCAGCGCGGTGCGCTGGAACGAGGTGACCGGGGTGGCCCAGCGCACGATCTCGTCGACGGCGGTGGTGGGGCGCTCGCGTTTGAACAACTCCCACTGGTCGGGGTGCTCGGTGAACGCGATCATGCCGTGGGTGATCGAGTTGCGCGTGGTCTCGTTGCCTGCGACAGCCAGCAGCACCATGAAGAAGCCGAACTCGTCGTCGGTCAGCTTGTGTCCGTCGACGTCAGCCTCGATCAGCGTGGTGACGATGTCCTCGCCGGGATGCTCGGCCCGGGCCGCGGCCAGCTGCATCGCATACATGATCAATTCGGTTGCGGCATTGCGGTTGTCGTGATGGGCGAACTCAGGGTCGTCGTCGCTGACCATCTGATTGGACCAGTCGAAGAGCTTCTTGCGGTCTTCCAGAGGCACGCCCAGCAGACCGGCGATGGCCTGCAAGGGCAGCTCGCAGGACACCTGTTCGACGAAGTCGCCGACTCCGGCGGCCGCCGCGCCCTTGGCGATGCGCTGCGCGCGCTGGTCGAGGTCCTCGCGCAGACGTTCGACCGCACGGGGCGTGAATCCGCGCGAGATGATCTTGCGGAGGTGGGTGTGCCGTGGCGCATCCATGTTGAGCAGCACCAGACTTCCGGTCTCCACCTGCTCGCCGGTAGAACCCTCCGGGTAGCGCGGCAGTGCGGTCTTCTCCTGGCTGGAGAACACGTCGCTGCGCTTGGAGATCTCCTTGACGTCTTTGTGTTTGGTCACTACCCAGTAGCCGCCGTCGCCGAAGGGACCCGCGCCGCCGGAGGTCTGCGCGTTCCACCAGATCGGGGCGCAGCGGCGCAGTTCGGCGAGTTCCTCCACAGGCAGACGCTCGCGGTTCAGGTCGGGGTCGGTGAAGTCGAATCCGGGCGGGAGCGTGGGAGTCGCCATACATTGGCTCCTAAACGTCAATTGGCGGTACCTCATTGCTACACCACCGGTCGGTTACGGCGAGCGCAGATGAGCGAAGAAAATCCGTCCCTCCTGTAACGAATCCGCTGCGAAGGCGGATGGATCCTGTGACCATGAAGAAACCGGGAGGGTGCATCGTGAGGTTCGGTTTCCACGCAAAGACCGCGTCCATCATCGGGGCGGCAGCGGTTGCGACACTGCTCGCAGCCGCACCGTCGGCTGCCGCCGACCCGGCAGCACCACCGCCGGTTCCCGCGCCGGCGCCCGCACCCGCGCCTGCCCCGATGCCGTCACCCCCGCCGGCCGAAGCCGCGGTGGTTCCGCTCGCCGCCGCCCCCGCCGCTGAGGGCGTGCCCCACCTGGCCAGTCCGGAGAACCTGCCGCCGGGTACGTCGACCACTCCGACGCAGCAGTCGCGGCTGGGTTACCTGCGCGACCTCTGGCATGCGATGCAGACCCAGGAAGTCAGCGGGAGCAACGCGCTGCTGCTGCTGACGCAGCGTCCGTTGAGCTCGTCGGCGCCGATGGGCATGCCCGCGGGCCCGCAGCCTGCGGCGCCTCCCGCCGCGGCCCCCGCACCCGCCGCGGTACCGGTAGCGCCCGCACCGGTCGCCCCTTAGCCCGACAGCACTTTCTCCAGCCGCGCCGGCACATGCTTGTGCCACGGCGTCCCGGCGTACGTGTCACGCCAGCCGGTGGAGGTCAGCGCGTTCGGCGCGACACCCGGGGTCACCACGCCACCGTCCCCGTCGGCGAAGTCGACGCCGTAGCCATTGGGTAAGGACGCATGACCGGCCAGCATCGCGTCGCTGATCTCGACGGTGCCCTCCGCGCTGCCCGCGGCGGTGGTGATCCGCACGCGGTCGCCGTCTCGCAACCCCAGTGCCGACGCGTCGGCGACGCTGATCCGCAGAGCGCCGTCGGCATCGCGCTGGCGCCAGGCCGGGTCGCGCATGATGTCGTTGGCCGTGTCCGCCCGCCGTTCCCCGGCCGACAACACGATGGGGTAGTCGGGTGAGGTCAGCTCGGCCGGCGCCGCGGCCAGCGCCCGGACGTCGGCGAGCAGTTCCGGGATCTCGATCGCGATCTTGCGGTCGGGGTGGGTGATCAACGCGAAGTCGTCCTCGTAGTCGTGGACGGTGAACGTCACCCCCGACCGGCCTTCGAGAATCGCGTCGAACAGCGCGTTGCCGTCCGCGTGGCCGGCCCGCCGCACCGCGTCGGGATAGGTCATCGCGGCCTTCTGGGCCAGACCCCACAACGCGGCGGCGCCGGCCAGTCCGTCGGGCAGAGTCGGCCCGAGCGTCTCGTACAACACGAACGGCAGCACCTTGCCCAGCCCCGGGTTGGCCCCGACCGCGGCCAGGAACGCCTCGGTGAACGCCGGGCGTCCCTGTTCGGCGGCGCGGCGCAGCGGCGCCAATTCGGCATCGTCGACGACGCCCAGGGCCCGCGTCAGCCGGGCCCAGATCTCGGGTTCGGGCAGGGTGCCGGACATCGGCTCCATCAGCCGGTGCCGCAGATGGAAGGTGTTGTGCGGGAACTCGAGGTTGAAGAACGTCGCCTCCGGCTTCTCGAACTGAGTCGCCGCGGGAAGCACGTAGTGTGCCAGCCGTGCGGTCTCGGTCATCGCCACGTCGATGACCACGATCAGTTCCAGCCGGCCCAGAGCCGTTGCGACGGCGGCCGAGTCGGCGACCGAATGCGCCGGGTTACTGCTCTCGACGATCATCGCGCGGAACCGGTCCGGATGGTCGGTGACGATCTCCTCGGGAATGACGTTGCTGGGAATCAGCCCGCCGATGATCGGGGCGCCGGTTACCGGGGTGCGGCCTACCCCGCCGGGTCGGAACAATGGCGTGAACGACGAATGAAGGTGCTGCGCACCGCGTTTGGCGAAATTGCCGGTCAGGATCCACAGCATCTTGTTCAGGTACGAGCACAGGGTGCTGTTCG
This sequence comes from Mycobacterium sp. ZZG, assembly GCF_054786995.1. Taxonomy (NCBI): domain Bacteria; kingdom Bacillati; phylum Actinomycetota; class Actinomycetes; order Mycobacteriales; family Mycobacteriaceae; genus Mycobacterium; species Mycobacterium sp. ZZG. Next base: position 68,125 of record NZ_JBTBFV010000001.1, on the reverse strand, counting down.
GTGACTGCTGGATTCCGAGGTCTTCGAACACCGCGACGCCGGCGGCTCCGGCTATCCGGCGTGCGGCCGAGCGCAGCAGTTCCTCGTCGACGCCGCAGCGCCGGGCGTAGTCGGAGACCGGCACCTCGGCGAGCACCTCGCGCACCGCGTCGCCGCCGGTGACGTGCGCGGCCAGGAAGGCTTCGTCGCACAGGTTCTCCTGCACCAGCACCGCGGCCAGCGCGGCCAGACACCACGCGTCGGTGCCGGGCCGGACCCGCAGGTGGTAATCGGCCAACTTCGCGGTTTCGGTGACCACCGGATCGATCACGATCATCGACCGAGCCGGGTCCTTGGCGATCTCGTGGAGCACCACGCGGGCCCGCGGAAAGCTCTGGGACATCCACGGGTTCTTGCCGACGAACACCGCGACCTCGGCGTGCTCGAATTCGCCGCGGGTGTGCCCGCCGTAGAACTGTGCGTCGACCCAGTGCTCCCCGGTCTTCTCCTGGGCCAGCGCGTTGGAGCGGTAGTGCGAGCCCAGTGCCTTGAGGAACGCGCCGCTGTAGGCGCCGCCCAGGTGGTTACCCTGCCCGCCGCCCCCGTAGTAGAGGATCTTGTCGCCGCCGTGCGTGTCAGCGATCGCGCGGAAGCCCGCGGCGACCTCGGAAATCGCGGTGTCCCAGTCGATCTCCTCATACGTGCCGTCCGGCCTGCGCCGCATCGGCGACGTAAGCCGGTTGCGGCTGTTCTGGTAGTGATCCAGCCGTAGCGCCTTGTTGCAGGTGTAGCCGCGCGAGGCCGGATGGCTCTTGTCGCCGCGGATGCGGACCAGCGACCGGTCCTCGACCTGAACCACGATGCCGCAGTTGCACTCGCACAGGATGCACGCGCTGGGATGCCATTCACCGTCCCGGCCGCTCGTCACTTCCGCCCACCCGTCTGCGCACCGATCACCTGGCGCAGTTGTTCCTGGACCAGAGTCAGCGGTTGCACATCGCGTGAGGCGCGCGCGACGACGAGGGCGCCCTCGAATGAGGCGAGCACGAGCATGGCCAGTGCGGCGGCATTCTCCTTGTCCACACCGTCGGCGATCAGACGCTGCCTGATCACCTCGCGCCAGCGGTCGAAAGCCGCCGCGGCACGCTCGATCACCGGCGCCGACTGGTCGGGCTTGCCCGGATCACCGGCCTCCACGGCGACAGCGACGACAGGACAACCTGCCCGGAAGTCGCTGTCGCGCAGTAGTTTCCGGTAATCGTCGAAAAGCCTGTCCAGCGCTTCACGGCCCGAAGACGCCTGCGCCAGTCGGTCCGCCATGAAGTCGGCCGCGTAGTCGACCGCCTCGCAGAGCAGCTGGGTGCGGCCGCCGGGAAAGTAGTGGTAGGCCGAACCGCGCGGCGCGCCGCTGTGCTCGAGCACGTCGGCGATGGCGGTCGGGTGCGCGCCGCGCTCCCTGATCAACAAAGCAGCGGAGATGATCATCCGCTCGCGGGGAGTCGTCACGACGCGGCCCCTTTCACCCGGCTATGTATGCAACTCTACATAATCCCGGGACGCCCGTATAGCCCGTCCGTAGATTCCCGGGTTGCCGTCACCGGCTCGGCCCGGGGGGCGATCAACGACATCGACCTGAACGCCCCCTACGACGGCACCAAATCGCTCAACGGCCGATCCTGGACCGGATGTCCGATGTCGGGCTGGGCTATCTCACGCTCGGCCGGCCATGGCCCACGCGGACTGGATCATCGAGCTGAGTCCAGGGGCGGGCCACGACGGTGGCCGCATCGTCTTCGCGGGCACCCCACGCGAATTGGCCGATTCGGCGTGCACTCTCACCGGCCAACACCTCGCGCCGGCGATCTGCTAAACGCTGGCGGCCTCGTTGAGCTCATTGAGCGTGTTGGTGGCCTCCAAATACTCCTGCACCCAGCGCTCGATCACTGTCGCGGTCTTCTCGACCTTGGTGAACTGACCGACGACCTGGCCGATCGGGTTGAACGCGACGTCGACGGTCTCGTTCGGGTACTTGTGCGTCGCGGCCACGGCCATCCCGGAAACCATGTACTGCAACGGCATTCCGAGCGGCTTCGGGTTGTTCGGATCTTCCCACGCCTCGGTCCAGTCGTTGCGCAGCATCCGTGCCGGTTTGCCGGTGAACGACCGGCTGCGGACGGTGTCGCGGCTGGTCGCCTTCGCGTAGGCGGCGTGCTGGACTGCGGTGTTCTCCGACTCCTCGACCATCACCCACTGCGAACCGGTCCATGCGCCCTTCGCGCCGAGCGCCAGCGCCGCGGCGATCTGCTGCCCACTGCCGATACCGCCGGCGGCGAGCACCGGAACCGGCGCCACCTCCTTCACGACCTGCGGCCACAGCACGATCGAGCCGACCTCACCGCTGTGCCCGCCGGCCTCACCGCCCTGGGCGATGATGATGTCCACCCCGGCGTCGGCATGCTTGCGGGCCTGCGACGGCGAGCCGCACAGCGCGGCGACTTTGCGGCCCTCGGCGTGGATGTGCTCGATCATGTCCTTGGGCGGCGTGCCGAGCGCGTTGGCGATCAGTGTCATCTTCGGGTGCCGCAGCGCGACCTCGACCTGAGGGGTGGCCGTGGCCTCGGTCCAACCGAGCAGCTGCAGGGCGTTGTCGTCGCTGTCGTCGGTGGGCACCCCGTGGTCGGCCAGGATCTTCTTGGCGAAGTCGAGGTGCTCTTGCGGGACGAGCGCGTTCAGCGTCGACTTCAGTTCCTCGGCGGACATGTTGGAATCCATGCCCTCGTACTTGTTAGGGATCACGATGTCGACGCCGTAGGGGTGGTCGCCGATGTTCTCGTCGATCCAGTTGAGCTCGATCTCCAGCTGCTCGGGCGTGAAGCCCACCGCGCCCAGCACGCCGAAGCCCCCCGCCTTGCTGACCGCGACGACCACATCTCGGCAGTGGGTGAACGCGAAGATCGGGAACTCGATGCCGAGCTGATCGCACAGGGGAGTATGCATAGTTGGCTCCTGTATGGCCATGGGGACACAAAAGGTCAAAACTGAAACGTGTTCTACTTTAGTACACCGAGCAGGCCGCCCGTGTTGCCCTTTCCCGGCGTGCTGACCCGCAGCACCGGCCAACCCCGCTCCACGGCCACCGCCGCGAGTTCCCGGCGCGGATTCACCGGCCGCGGGTGGCCCACCAGCGACATCAGCGCGATGTCCTCGTTGCCGTCGGCATAGAAGTAGCTTCGCGCCAGGTCGACCCCGCCGCTGGCGCAGAACCGCACCACCGCGGCTGCCTTCTGTCTGCCCCAGATCACCGGCCGGGCGATGCGGCCGGTGAGCCGGCCCTGCCCGTCGAGCTCGAAGTGATTGCACAGCACGTGATCGATCTCCAGATAGCGGGCGACCGGTTCGGCGTGGATGGTCAACGCCGAGGAGCTGAGCACCACCGTGTGGCCGCGGCGCTGATGGGCCAGCACGATCTCGTGCATCACCGGGAAGACCCGGGACCTGACCCGCTCGGAGAACAGACGCTCACCCACGACGTCGAGGTCGGCCAGCGGTTCACCCCGCAGGTACCCGGCGGCGCGCTCCAGCAGTTTCCCGAAGTTGACCCGACCGATCTTGTAGCGCATCGCGGCCTCGATGACTCCGGTGACCTCGCCGATACGGGCCTGACGGCGCCGGATCCGGTCGCCGGCATGCGCCGTGGCGGTGAACCCGTCGACAAGCGTGCCGTCGAGATCGAAGAACGCCCCGACCTGCGGCCCGGGCGCGGAAGCGGCGATGTCGGCGACCGGGTCCACCGGAGTCGCGGCGTCGGCGGTCACATTCCGCTCCTCATATCACGGGGTCGCACGGGTGCTGACAAGCCATGCTACGGGCGGCGCCCTCACTCCTGGTTTAATCTGTGGCCTGGTCGCTGCAGCAGCCGACCACGGTAGTTTGGTCTTGCCGGGTTCAGGATGCAGCCTGCGTGAGAAGCACTGATGTGCTCTCGCAGTATGCGAAGAGCGGCCTGACATGGAAGGTGAACCTTGGACGAACAAGCAGCCGAAGGCACGGGCGGCGCGGGAGCGTCGAATTGTGTCGTCACTGAACACTGGGTCGATCGAACGGCCGTCGTCGGTGTGTCCGGGGTCGTCGACATGCTCACCTCGCCCCAGTTGGAGACGGCTATCGATGCCGCCCTCAAGCAGCAGCCCGCCGCGGTGGTGATCGACTTCACCGAGGTCGAGTTCCTCGCCTCCGCAGGCATGGGCGTGCTCGTGGCCGCACACGACAAGGCCGGCTCCGACGTGACGATCAGCGTGGTCGCAGACGGTCCGGCGACGAGCCGGCCGCTCAAGCTGGTCGGCATCGCCGACATCGTCGCGCTCTACCCGAACCTCGACGAAGCCCTCGCCGCGCGCGACACGTAGGAAGCCCGCTTAAGAAGAAGCTTTGTGGGGTAGCCAGCGACTGCCATGATCGATTCCATGCCTCCGGCGCAGGTAGCCAATGCCGAACGTTTCGAGCGGTTCGGCCTCGACGCTGATGCTGGCGCGGTCGCGCGGGTGCGTCAGGAGTTCTCCGAATGGTTGCGCCAGTTCTTCGCGCTCGATGACGTCCGTACCAGCGACGTGGTGCTCGCGATCAACGAAGCACTGGCGAACGCCGCGGAGTTCGCCTACGTCCAGTCCGACCAGCCCGGCACCATCGACATCCGCGCAAGCCACGATCCGCAGGCACAGACGCTGACGGTGTGCATCGAAGACCGCGGCATCTGGCGGAAGCGCCAGACCGAGCCCGCCCCCCGCACCCGCGGCCGGGGCATTCCGCTGATGGAGACGCTGTCCGACTGCGCGACGATCGAACCCTCGGCCGGCGGAACCACCGTCCGGCTCGAGTGGCGCGACGTCAGCCGGAGCTGATCAGGACGCCCGGTAGGTGCCCTTGCCGGTGACCAGCGGAAGGTCCAGCGTGCTGCGGATCCCCGGCTCGGCGGCGACGACGTCCGGGATCGCGTTGACGATCCGGCCGGCCGCCGCGAGGATCGCTGCGTAGTTGTGGTCGCCGTTGCGGCTCGTCGGGCAGATGTCCATCACATAGGACGGTTCGCCGGTGATCTCGACGCGGTACGACCCGCCGGCCTGGGCGGGTTGCGCCCAGTCCGGACGCAGATCCCCGCGCAGCCGGGTGATGTGTTCGACGACCACCGCCGATCGCCCCTCGACCTTGCCTTCGATCAGGAACCGCACGGCGGCCACGGTGCCCTTCTTGATGGTGCCGACCGCGACGTCGAAGTCCTCCGGCGCCGGTTCCTGCTCGACCGAGTCGGTGATCTCGTCGACCTCGATACCCAGTCCGGCGGCCAGCTGACGGATGCCCACGCCCCACGCCAGGCTCAGCATGCCGGGCTGGTACAGGAAAGGCAGGTCGCCGATCTCGTTCCCGAAACCCATCACGTCGAACATCACCGTCGCGCCGTCGTAGGTGGCGTAGTCGGCGATCTCCATCGTCCGGATCTGTTCGATTCTCTGGCAGGTGCCTGCCAGCGCCAGCGGCAGCAGGTCGGTGACGAAGCCGGGGTCGACGCCGGTGATGAAGACGCTCGCATTGCCTTGGCGCGCAGAGGCTTCCACCCGTTCGATGGAGTGGTCGGGAATCACGCCCCACGGGTACTCCAGTACGCCGGGAGCGGAGCCTACGACGTTGATGCCCGCCTCGAGGAGGCGGCGGACGTCGGCGAGGGCCTCGCGGGTGCGGATGTCAGCCATCGCGCAGTACACGACGCAGTCCGGTGCGGCCGCGATGATCTCGTCGAGGTCGTTGACCGCGGACACACCGGTGGTGACGTCCAGCCGGGCCAGCTCGCCGGCGTCCTTGCCCACCTTGGCCTCCGAGGACACCCAGACCCCGGTCAGCTCGAACCGCGCATCCTCGATGAGCTGACGCAGGGCCAGGCTGCCGCAGTTGCCGGTTCCGATGAGCCCCACACGAATTGCCATGCGCAGCAGTATGCGGGCTCCGATGGAAAATTGGAACAGGTTCTAATTCATCTCCGCGGCGTGCGGTACCCTGACGCCCCATGGGACGCGTGGACGGAAAAGTGGCACTGATCAGTGGCGGCGCTCAGGGAATGGGCGCCGCCGACGCACGGGCGCTGATCGCCGAGGGTGCCAAGGTGGTGATCGGGGACATCCTCGACGACAAGGGGCAGGCGCTGGCCGACGAGATCAACGCCGAGACACCGGATTCGATTCGCTACGTCCATCTCGATGTGACCCAGGCCGACCAGTGGGAGGCAGCGGTCGCCACCGCCGTCAACGACTTCGGCAAGCTCAACGTGCTCGTCAACAACGCCGGCACGGTCGCTCTGGGGCAGATCGGCCAGTTCGACATGGCCAAGTGGCAGAAGGTCATCGACGTGAACCTGACCGGGACGTTCCTGGGGATGCAGGCGTCGGTGGAGGCGATGAAGACCGCCGACGGCGGGTCGATCATCAACATCTCCTCGATCGAGGGCCTGCGCGGGGCGGTGATGGTGCATCCCTACGTCGCCTCGAAGTGGGCGGTGCGCGGTCTGACGAAGTCTGCGGCCCTGGAGCTCGGCGCGCACAACATCCGCGTCAACTCGGTGCATCCCGGGTTCATCCGCACCCCGATGACCAAGCATTTCCCGGACAACATGCTGCGCATCCCGCTGGGCAGGCCCGGCCAGCCCGAAGAGGTCGCGACGTTCGTGGTGTTCCTGGCCAGCGACGAGTCGCGGTACTCGACCGGCGCCGAGTACGTCATAGACGGCGGCCTGACCAACGACGTCCCGCACAAGTAGCACGCCGCAGGCCCACACCCGGGCCTGCGTAAGGTCGTCTCTCGTGAGCGCACGCGCGGGAATCGTGGTGACGGGGACCGAGGTCCTCACTGGACGAGTACAGGACCGCAACGGTCCCTGGCTGGCCGACCGGCTGCTCGAACTCGGTGTCGAGCTGGGCCACATCACGCTGTGCGGCGACCGTCCCCCCGACATCGAAGCCCAGCTCAATTTCCTTGCCTCCCAAGGGGTGGACCTCATCATCACGAGCGGAGGCCTCGGGCCGACCGCCGACGACATGACGGTCGAGACCGTGTCCCGGTTCTGCGGTCGCGAGCTCGTGCTCGACGCCGGGCTGGAAACCACGATCGGCGGCATCGTCACGGGCATGATGGCCCGGTTCCCCGGTATCGACGCCGAGGCGGTGCTGGCCGCCAACCGCAAGCAGGCCCTCGTACCGCAGGGCGCGGTGATCCTGGACCCGGTGGGCACCGCGCCCGGAGTCGTCGTCCCCGGCTCCCCGACGGTCGTGGTGCTGCCCGGCCCGCCCCGCGAACTGCAGCCGATGTGGCAGGCGGCTGTCGCCACCGATGCTGTGCAGCACGCGATCGCCGGCCGCACCCGCTACCAGCAGCAGACGATCCGGATGTTCGGCCTGCCCGAGTCCGGGCTGGCCGACACACTGCGCGACGCCGAGAACGCGGTGCCCGGATTCGACCGGCTGGAGATCACGACCTGCCTGCGGCGCGGCGAACTGGAGATCGTGACCCGCTTCGAACCCCAGGATGCGACCGCCTACGCCGACCTGGTCGCGGTGCTGCGCGACCGGCACGCCCGCGAGATCTTCTCCACCGACGGTGCTCTCGTCGACGACCAGGTGGCCGCGCTGCTTGACGGGCGCAGCATCGCCACCGCCGAATCCTGCACCGCGGGACTGCTGGCGGCCCGGCTGACCGAACGTGCCGGCTCGTCGGCGTACGTCGCCGGCGGGGTGGTGGCGTACTCGAACACCGCCAAGATCGGACTGCTGGGGGTCGACGCCGCGCTGATCAACCAGCATGGCGCGGTGTCCGAGCCCGTCGCCGAGGCGATGGCCGCCGGCGCGCTGCGCCGGTTCGGGGCCGACACCGCCGTGGCGATCACGGGTATCGCCGGACCCGGCGGCGGAAGTGAGGCCAAACCCGTCGGCACCGTGTGTTTCTCGGTGGCTCTGGCCGACGGCGCACCGCTGACCAGGACCACCCGGCTACCCGGGAACCGTTCCGATGTCCGGGAGCGCTCGACGACGGTGGCGATGCATCTGCTCCGGAGGGTGCTCAGCGGTGAACGCTAGGGTGGTCGACAGCATGGACAACCCGCCCGAAACAGTTGGAGAACTCACCGATGGTTGACACCGACGAGCGGCAGGCGGTCTCGGCGCTCGCCGAGCAGGCCGGCTGGAATCACCGCGTAGCCGATCGCAGCGACTACTTCGACAAGGGCGTCGTGCGGATCCACGTGGTGTGGCAGGGCGACTCCGCGATCAGCGGCGGCACGCTGTACCACGACGACCTCATGCAGACCTACAGCAAGGATCTGCCGACGGTGCGGGGCTGGCTCAAGCGCTGAGCCGCGGCCGGCACCCACGCTAGGGCTTTTCGGCGTTGTCCCACAGGTCGCTCATCGCCTGCATGATCGCTTCTGCCTCGCCCAGGCCGCCGAGGTGGCTCTCGCCGGGCAACGGGTAGAACTCCGCGTCGGGCAGCAGCGACACGACGTGCTTGCCGTGGGCGAACGGCACGATGTGGTCGCAGTCGCCGTGCCACCAGCGCACCGGCACCTTGACCTCGTCGAGCCGGAAGCCCCAGTCGCGCGCGAACACCACGACGTCGGCGAACGGCGCGGCCAGCTGACGTCGGCTTCCGTTGAGCAGATCGTCGAGGAACATCGCTTTGAACTCGGGGCGCACCAGCAGCCGGCGGTCACCTTCGGGCGAGATGCTGGCGTACAGGTACAACGCGGGCTCGGCGACGGGCTTGATCAACCGGATCAGCCCGGTGGCGACGACGCTGAGCGGGGTGCCGACGTGTTCGAGCACCGGCGCCACGGGCAGACCGACATTGCCCATGATGCCGCCGCCGATGGCGTCGGAACCCTGTGTCGGGGCCACCCCGCCGAGCACACCGACCGCGACCACCCGGTCCGGCATCGCGGCGGCGCATCCCAGCGTGTAGGGGCCGCCGCCGGACAGGCCGATGATCTCCATCTTGTCGATGCCCAGGGTGTCGGCGACGGTGCGCAGATCGTCGGCGAAGTCGATGACCCGGTGGTACTCGTACGGGGTGGACGACCCGATGCCCGGGCGGTCGACGCCGATCAGCCGGATGCCGTTGCGTTCGGCGAACACCCGCGCCTCGACCGGGATCTGGCGGCGGGCGCCGGGAGTGCCGTGCAGCCAGAAGATCGCCCGGCCCTGCGGGTCGCCGAACTCGGCGAATCCGAGCTGGCGATCCGAACCGACGAGGACCTTGCCTTCGAGTTTGGGGCGAGCGATGTCGACAGCCATGCGCGAAAGTGTCGCACGCCTCAGTCAGCCGCCTGATCGGCTCTGGCGAACAGGTATGACCCGACTGTGGTGGGTCTGTCCTCGGCGCCCTTGTCGTTCCCGGATGTCTCGCAGCGTCCGTGTCCTCTCTGTCACGGGTCAGCCCACTGCCGAGGAGTAGCCGACGACGCCCAGGCCGACCGCCAGCACGCACAGCACGAACGTCCCGACGGCGAACGGCCAGGCGGTCTTGCGGCGCAGCAACGCCACCAGGGTCGCCACGAGTCCGGTCACACCAACGGCGGCGGCGCCCAGCAGAGAGGTGAACACGGCGTTCACCGCACCGTCGATGCTGCAGGCCGGCGGTGGGCAGTGGTCGAGGAAGGCCAGTGAGAACAGGCCGAAGAACGCGGCGACGGCGCCGAAGAGCACCGTGAGAACCAGCAGCACGATCGAGATCGCGATGTCGGCGCCCGATCTCCGCGCAGCGGCGGGCACCGGGTATCCGGGGTATCCCATCGCGTCAGTATCACCGGGACGACGACGGCGCGGCGGAATTCGCGGCGAGGTCGCGAGGACGACTGACCATCGAGTCGGTGATGGCAAGCGCGATCAGCACGTCGGCGGCGGTGATGAGCAAACCCCACCAGTACATCCAGCGCACGGTGGGATCAGGCTGGAGCACGAAATACACGACGAGAAAGATGGGCCCGACGATCCCGAAGACCAGGGTCATTCCCTGGATCCGCGCGTAGAGCCACAATGTCGACATCGGGGCGAAGTCTCCCGTGTCGGCATTCGGACGTCAACGGTTGGGCCGAGGTGGTCCGCTCCCGCGGGTGGGGTGAGAGAATCCACGGATGCGCCGTCTGGACAGAATCTCCCTCACCGTCGCCGCCGTCGTCGCCGCCTCCGGGTTGGGTGTGATTCCGGGCGGGTCCGGAACCGCCGGGGCCCGGCCGGACATGTCGGCGGGCACCATCACGGCGCCGTTCAGTCAGACGTGGCGGCGGTGCGACTTCAGCAAGTTCGCCTACACCGGGCCCACCTCCTACGGTCGGCTCGTCGGCCAGTTCCGGACCGAGGGCGGCACTGTGGTGGCCGACCTGCAGATGGCGACCGGTGCGCCGAACGCGCAGTACGAGGTCCGAGTGGTGCAAATGCCGCGAGCCTCCGCGGAAGGCTGCGGTGCCGGTGACCCGGGGGTGATCGCCGCGACGCTGTTCACCGACGCCGCAGGAGGGGGAGCGGTCAGCGTGCGCGGGCCGATCGCGTCCGGCGCCACCGGGGTGTGGGCTTCGGTGAGCCGGCCGAGCCCGATGTCGCAGACCCCCGCGGAGTTCTATACCACCGACTTCGTGATCTCGATCTAACCTCTGCCGCAACGACTCTCGTCAGGCGGGCACCACGACCGTCAGATGGTCGCCGTGACGCTCGACACGCATGTCGGCCCGTCGGGCCACCGCGGCGACGGCCGCGGCATCGGCAGGCTCGGAACGGGTGCTCGCCAATACGCGGGCCAGCCGTCCCTTGTGTGCCTTGTTGAAGTGGCTGACGGTCGTGCGCCGGCCGTCGTCGTGTTCGGCCACCACGTCCACTGATACGGCGTGGGGCAGCTTGCCCAGCGCGGCGTAGGACCCCGACCGCAGGTCGACGACCAACTCATTTGCGGCGATCTCGGCGAGCACGGGTTCGAGCACCGGTTTCCAGCGGGCCGCCAGCGTCGGGCGTCCCGGTAGCTTCGAACCGGCCGACAGCCGGTAGGCCGGGATGTGGTCTCCGGCCCGCAGCAGCCCGAACAACGCAGATCCGACGGCCAGCCTCGCCTCGGCGCGGGCTGCGGCCGCCCCCTTCAGCGATTCGGCATCCAGTGCGTCGTAGAGCACGCCGGTGTATCGCCGGATGGCCGGCAGCGTCGGCGCGGTCCGCAGCGCGGCGTTGCGGTCGATCTCGCCGTCCTGGGACGGCGAGATCGAGAGGGCCTTGCGGCTGGCAGGCCGATCGGCGGCCAGGTCGACCAGTTCGTCGACGAGCTCGGCGCGGAGGCCACGCAGCTCTGGTGAGCTCATCGACTCCAGCGACAGCGGCGGTCCGTCCCCGCCGGAACGCTTGGTCTCCGAAGGCGGCAGCAGCACGATCACCGCACAGAGGCTAGTGCCCGTGCCGTCGGTCCCGGCTCAGGGTGTCGGTGCGCTGACTCACGGTGCCGGCGGCGCCGCGATCTCCTGGCCGGCCAGCATCACCGGTTGCGCCGGCGGGGGCGGGGGCGGCACGGCGCCCGGCGGGGCCATCGGCGGGGGCGGCACGGCGGCCGGCGGCGGGGCCATCGGCGGGGCGAGCATCGGGTCCGGAACCGGCGGCACCTCGGCCGGCATCGGCAGGAACATGTGATTGGTGAACTGGTCCTGGTAGGCGCCGCCGCCGCCGACCTTCACGCCGCCGCCCTCGCCCGAGGACACCGGCGTGCCGTCGGGCAGCGTCACCGCGGTGTGCCCACCATTCCAACCCACCACCAGCGCGCCGGGCTGGCTGCCGTACTGGAAGCCGCGGGCCAGCAGAGCGCTCTCGATGTTGCCGGTGTGGAACCTGTCTCCATAGACCGGCCTGCCGGTGGCGGCATTGGTCACCCAGGACACCAGGCCCGAACAGTCGGTGCCCGCGGGGGAGTCCCCGCCGGACACGTACGGCGTGCCCGACACCTGGCTGACAAGCGTCAAGAGTGTTGCGATGGCAAACATGCGGACGCACGTTAACAGAGGGTCTCTAATACACCCAAAATCTGTGACGGCAGGCACAATACACGTTCAATCGGCCCACATCTCACGAAAAACGTTGTGCAGCGCCCGTAGTCGCAGGACATCTCGGTAGCACTTTTCGGTTCTCAATCCCATTGCAGTTCAGGGCATTACGCGAATTTCCAGGGAATGCGAGAGCACTCGCGCATTCTCCGGCGCGGATGGTGTGCGGGTTTGCTGCAGGATGGACCGCGAGGTGCTGTGCGGCCGCTCAGCGATGCGCCAGCAACAGCGGGATCCGCTGCTCGGCGTCCGTCAGCGACCCATGCTGTCCCACCAGCGACGACTCTAGGGGTTCGGCACTGCGGCGCAGCAGACCCGAGCAGCCCCGGGCGGCGGCCACCACGTCACCGATCCGCGGTCGGACCTCATCGGTGACGCGTTCGCCGAACCAGCCCGCCGCCACCGCCTCGTCGCGGGTGACGACCCACGCCCTGTCACCGAGAGCGGTGCGCCAGGTCGCCAGCACCTCGTCGGTGGCACCGGGCCGGGTATAGATGTGGCGGGCCCGCACCTCGCCGCCGAGCGCGTCCACCCCGTCGGAGAGTTCGGAGACTGCGTCGAGATCCACTGCGCTGTCGTCGAGCTCGACCATGCCGTGGTCGGCCACCACCGCGAGCAGACCCCCGACGGGCAGATTCTCGACGATCGATTCGACCATGGTGTCCACCTGCCGCAACTGCAGGCGCCACGCCGGCGAACCGGGCCCGTGCAGATGTCCGACCAGGTCGAGGTCGGCGTGGTACCCGTAGCAGAAGCCCCGACCGGTGATCACCGCACCGATGGTGTCCGCCAGGTCGCCCATCGCGTGCACACCTCGGTAGGTGCCACCACGCAGCACCGCGCGGGTCAGTCCCGAACCGGCGAACTGGGCGCCCGAGATCACCGAGACCGCAGCACCGGCCGATGAGGCCCGTTCGAACACCGTGGCCTGCGGTTGCACGGCCTCCGGAACGGCCTTCTCACGCAGGTCACCGCCCCAGGGATGCGGCCGCCATCGCAGCGCGTTGATCACCCCGATGTCGGGCAGACGGAAGGACATCCCTACCATGCCGTGCTGCCCGGAGCGGCACCCGGTCCCCACCGCGGCCAGCCCGGCCGCGGTGGTCGAGGGGAAACCGACCTGCAGGGTGGCACCGCGCAGTCCGGCGAGCACCGGTGCGTCGGCAGCGTAGGTATCGAGCAGTTCGGCGCCCAGCCCGTCGATCAGCAGCACACACGCGCCGGCCACATCGTAGGGCAGCGCGATACGCGGTTCGAACCCCGTCACGCCCATCGCCGCCAGCACCGAGGGCGCGACGTCGGCCAGGTGCGGTAGCGCCGGATCCGGACGGGGCAGCTCCACGTCAGAACTGTGGAAGCCGGACCACCTGCACGAAGAACTCGTCGATCTGGCGTACCGCGTTCATGAACTGGTCCAGGTCGACCGGCTTGGTGACGTAGGCGTTGGCGTGCAGCTTGTAGCTGCGCAAAATGTCCTCTTCGGCCGACGAGGTGGTCAGCACCACCACCGGGATGTGGCTCAGGTCAGGGTCGGACTTGATCTGCTCGAGCAGCTGGCGACCGTCGTACTTCGGCAGGTTCAGGTCTAGCAGGACCAGGTCCGGACGAGGCGCATCGGTGTAGGCGCCGCGCCGGTACAGAAAGTCCAGGCCTTCCTCGCCGTCGTGGGCGACGTGCAAGGTGTTCTTGATCTTGTTGTGCTCGAACGCTTCCCGCGTGATCAGCTCGTCCCCGGGGTCGTCCTCGATGAGCAGGACGTCGATGGCGCGTTCAGCCGGAGTCATGTGGTCGATCCTTCCAGGAGTCTGGGTGCCGTGTCATCCGCGGTGATCGGCAACGTGAAATGGAACCGGGTGCCACCGGTGTGCGCCGTGTCGATCCAGATGGCGCCGCCGTGGTGTTCGACGATCTTCTTGCACAGGGCGAGCCCGATGCCCGTGCCGGTGTACGCGTCGCGGCCGTGCAGGCGCTGGAAGATCACGAATACCTTGTCGGCGAACTCGGGCGCGATGCCGATGCCGTTGTCGGTCACGGTGAACGACCAGTTGTCCGCCTGGTTCCCGTCGCCGTCGGCGACCTCCCGGACCACGTCGATGACGACGCGCGGGGCCACCCCCTCGCGGCGGAACTTCACCGCGTTGCCGACCAGGTTCTGCCACAGCATGGTCAGCAGCGTGGGGTCGCCCTTGACCGTCGGCAGCCCGCCCGCCGGCCGCTGGATGACCGCTCCGGACTCCTCGACCGCGGTGGACAGGTTGCCCAGCGCGGTGTCGAGCACGGTGCCGAGGTCGACGTCGGCTTCGGTGGCGTTGAGCCGTCCCACCCGCGAGAAGGTCAGCAGATCGTTGATGAGGACCTGCATGCGTTTGGCGCCGTCAACCGCGAACCCGATGTACTCGACACCGCGTTCGTCGAGCTTGTCGCCGTAGCGCTTCTCCAGCAGCTGGCAGAACGAGGCGACCTTGCGCAACGGCTCCTGCAGGTCGTGGGAGGCCACATAGGCGAACTGTTCCAGCTCGGCGTTGGACCGGCGCAATTCCTCGGCGTGGATGTCGAGGGTCTCGTTGGCCTCGCGCGACGCCTCGAGTTCGGCGACAATCCGTTGGCGCATGTGCTCGACATCAAGACTGATAAGCCGGATATCGCGCGGCCCCTGCGCGACGATCCGCTCACCGAAGTTACCCTCGGCGATGCGCCGGCACGCGGCGGCCAGCCGGGACAGCGGCCGCACCAGCGCGACGCGCAGCAGCACCGCCAGCGCCACGATGGTCACCACGAATGTCACCGCTATCGCCAGCAGCACCGCGTTGCGCAGGGTCCGCACCCGCTCGAGCTCGGCGACACCGTCGGTGCGGGCCTGTGCCAGGTGCTCGTTCTGCGTGGCGAAAAGCGCGCGCAGCGTGTCGAAATCGTTCTTGCCGATCTCGGTCAGGGCGGGGTTGACCGGGCCGGGGGCGCCCGGGCGAACCTCGGCGATCACCGGCTCGGCGTACTCGACGCGCCACGCGCCAGAGGCCTGCTCGATCGCGTCGAGATCGTCGAGCAGGTCGGGACGATCCTGCTCGAGTTGGCGGATGTCGGCCGCGGCCTGTTGTTCGAGGGCGCGGCCCTCGTCGTAGGGCACCAGAAACTGACGGTCCGCGGTGATCAGGTAGCCGCGCACCGCGGTCTCCTGGTCGCGCAGCGCGGCCTGCAGCTGGTAGGCGGCCACCCGCGCCGGCTGGATCTGGTTGATGACCTGACCGGACAGGTGATCGGTGCGGTTGAGCAGCACCGCCACCGTCACACCGCCGAGCAGCACCACCAGGCCCATCACCGACAGCACCAGGTACTGCCAGCCCTGCACCGTGAGGGCGCGCACGCCGCGCTGGTCGGGGCTCATGCGCGTGCCGTCCGTTCCACCCGCACCACCGCGATGTCGTCGGCGATCCCGCCGTGCGACGCCGCCCGCTCCTCGACGGCGTCGATGAGCGCGTCGACGAATGCGCGTCCGGGTAGCGCGGCCAGCGAGCGCGCCAACTCGAGCAGGCCGTGTTCACCGAGACGCTCGTTGCCACGGCCGATGTGTCCCTCGAACAGGCCGTCGGTCAGCAACACCAGCCCCTTGCCCGGCGGCAACTCGATCTGCTGGGGCTCCCAGTCGCGTCCGTGCAGGCCCAGCGCCGGGCCGCCCGGCGGTTCGACCCAGTCGACGGTGCCCTGGCCGTGCAACAGCATGCCCGGATGGCCGGCCCGCACCGCGGTGATCATCGGACCCTCCGGCGGGATCGCGAGGCTGAGCACCGTCGCGAAGATGCCGCGACCAGCGCGCTCGGCGCGCAGGATCCGCTCCAGCTGTTTCATCCGGTCCGCGCCGCGCAGCCCGGCGAAGGTCAGCGCCCGCCACGCGATGCGCAGCGCCACCCCGAGCGCGGCCTCATCGGCGCCGTGACCGGCCACGTCGCCGATCATCACGTGCACCGTGCGGTCCGGCGTCTGGACGAAATCGTAGAAGTCGCCGCCGAGCAGCGCGTTCTCCCGGCTGGGCCGATACTGGGTGACGATCTCGACGCCTGGATCGTCGAGCAGCAGCGGCGAGGGCAGCAACCCGCGTTCGAGCCGGGCGTTTTCGCGGGCCCGCAGCTGGCTGGCGTGCAGGTCGACCGCGGTGAGCTCGGCCCGCTTGCGTTCGATCGCGTACAGCACCGCGCGGCGCAGCACCTCGGGATCGACCCGGTCCTTGACCAGATAGTCCTGCGCGCCCGCCGAAACCGCCGACACGCCGACGTGTTCGTCGTTGAGTCCGGTGAGCACGACGATCGGGATGGCCGGGTCGTGTTTGGCGATGCGGTTGACCCCGTCGATCCCGTGGGTGTCGTGCAGGTGCAGGTCCAGCAGGATGCAGTCGGGCCGGGCGATCGAGATCTCCTGCTCGGCCCGCGCCATCGATTCGGCCCAGACCACGCAGATGTCGGCCCCGGCGTCGGCGATCAACTCTTCGACCAGGATCGCGTCTGCGCGATCGTCCTCCACGAGGAGCAGCGACAGCGTGTCGCCGTTACTCGGGGCGAGCATGTGAACCGACACCCCCGTTGACCCGCGCCGCACGGACGCGGGGATCTGTTTGATTGACAATTTCTGGAGAATACCCGGGCGCGTCCCACGCGAAGGACAAGGCGTGCCGCGGCGTTGCGTCCCCTGTGCGCGGGACGGTCGCTGGTAACCTGCGACCGGTCGCCGGTATGAGATCACGGGGTGGGCGGCCCTGCCGCGTTCGCCGTCTCCCGAGTCACGGCCGGGACCGTCACCGACGACGCTGACCGCGAAAAGCTGCCTGGAATCTTACGAAATGAGTCGTGTGCGCACCGGAGAGATCAGAGCCTTGTCCGGCTTGCGCATCGTCGCCGCGCTCTGGGTGGTGCTGTTCCATTTCCGGCCGATGCTCGCCGAGGCGGCGCCCGGCGCCACCACCGCGCTGGCGCCGATCCTGAACGCGGGCGCCCAGGGCGTCGACCTGTTCTTCATCCTCAGCGGGTTCGTGCTGACGTGGAACTACCTGGATCGCATGGGGGAGAGTTGGTCGACACGGTCGACCCTGCGGTTCCTGTGGCTGCGGCTGGCCCGGGTGTGGCCGGTGTATCTGGTGACGATGCACCTGGCCGCCGCGTTCGCGGTCTTCACGCTCTACGTCGGCGGATACCCGCTGCCGCCGCCGGTGATCGAGTCGCTGAACGCGTTGAGCTGGCTCAAACAGGTGCTGCTGACCCAGCTGTGGTTCCAGCCGTATTTCGACGGGTCGAGCTGGAACGGGCCCGCCTGGTCGATCAGCGCGGAATGGTTGGCCTACCTGTTGTTCGGCGGACTGGTGCTGGTCATCTTCCGGATCGCGGCCGCGTCGCGGGCCCGCGGGCTGATCTGGCTGGCCGTGGCCGCCGCGATGGCGCCGACCCTGCTGCTGCTGGCGCACGGGGTGTTCTACACGCCGTGGAGCTGGCTGCCACGCATCGTCATGCAGTTCACCGCCGGGGCGCTGGCGTGCGCGGCCGTGCGCAAACTCGTACTCACCGACCGGATGCGCCGGACCGCGGGCGTGGCATCGCTGCTGCTGGGCGCCGCGATCGTCGGCGGGTTGTACCTGCTGGACGCGAACCCGCCCGGCGACATGCTCGACGGCGGCGCCCTGGTGGACGTGCTGTTCGTGCCGCTGGTGATCGCATTGTCGATCGGCGCGGGCACGCTGCCGGCCCTGCTGTCCACCCGGGTGATGGTCTACCTCGGGCACATCTCGTTCGGCCTCTACATGATTCACGAGATCGTGCACACGGTGTGGAACTGGACTGTCCTGCAATTCGACATCCATCTCGTCCCGAGCTGGTGGGCCAAACTCGTCGTCGTCGGGCTCATCCTGGTGTCGGGTGTCGCGTCGGCCATGCTCTACCACCTGGTCGAGGAACCGGCCCGGCGGTGGATGCGCCGCATGGTCGAAGCGAAGGAGCCGCGTTCCGCGCAACCGGCTGAGCGCACCGAGCCGGCAGCGGTACGGCTGCAATCAGTCGCGCGGGCCGGATAGCGGTGCCCCCGACGGCGAGTCGAACGGCGGTCGCGGCGCCGGTGAAATTAGGCTGGTCCGGTGAGTCGCCTTCTGACAGTGGTGCTTTCCTTCGCGGTGCTGCTCGCCTGCGGGTATGCCCACGCTCCGCAGCAGCGCGAGGTGCGCCTCACCGAGTTCGCCGGAAACCGCGTCTCGGTGATCGGTGATTCGTACACCACCGGTAGCGACCAGGGCGGCAACGGTTCGAAAGGCTGGTCGCCCCAGGTGTGGAGGATGCTGACCGAGCACGGGATCGCGGTGACGCCGACGGTGGCCGCCGAGGGCGGCGCCGGGTACTGCACGCGCGGCAACCGCGGCAGCGTGTACGAGGACCTGACCGTGCGCGCGGTCAAACCCAGCGACGTGCTGGTGGTGTTCTTCGGTTCCCGCAACGACATGAAGGCCGACCCGACGCGGCTGTCGATCGCGATGTATGGCACGTTCTCCCTGGCTCGCCGGATCGCGCGCACTGCCGACCTGCTGGTGATCGGACCCCCTTGGCCGACAGCGGATCCGCCGCCGGAGATCGTGCGCGTGCGCGATGTGCTGAAATATCAGGCCGAGTTGGCCGGGGCGACGTTCTTCGACCCGATCGCCGCGCGCTGGTTCGTCGGGCGCCCCGAGCTGATCGGCGCGGACGGCGTGCACCCCACCGACGCCGGGCACGCCTACATGGCCGGGAAGATCGCGCCGCTCATCAGCGCCAAATTGCATCCCTTCTGATCAGAGAGTGAGCACCTGCACGGCGTACGCGTCGAGGCACAGCGAGCCGGGGCCCGACGGTGGGGATATCTCCACGGGTGCCGCGGTCTTGTTGATCAGCAGAAGTCTGCGTGTGCCGTCTGGGCTCACGAAGCCCTGTGCGCACACCCGGGGGTCGGGCATCTGCGGTTCGCCGGTGGCGGTGGCGGTGGACACCACGGAATCACCCGGTCCGAAGTGCTGCATCAACAGTTCGAGGGCGCGGTAGCGCGCATTGGGCTCGCCGGTGGCCCAGTCGAGCAGCGTGACACCGGGGATCATACCGGGGTAACCGACGAACTCGGCGACACCGACGAGATCGACGCCCAGCCTGACCAGTTGCGCCCAGAGGTAGGACTGCACGGCCGCGCTGAGCTCCCAGTACTCGTCCGGGATGTCGGGTGCCGGGTCCATCACCTCAGGGGTGAAGGTGCCGATCTCGTTGACGAAGGTCTGGGTGGCCGGGGCGATCCGCCGGCGGATCGATTCGATGAAGCGTGCCTGCTCGACGAATGCGTCGGCCTGTGCGAAGAACACGTCACGCCACTGTTTGAACGGTGGATTCCCTTCGCGGGAGTAGGGATTCACGATCTCCGGGTGGGCGTAGAAGTGGTAGGAGATGGCATCGGGCGCTGCGCCGTCGTCGTGATTGGCCGGATCGAGGAACTGCCAGAAGTATTCGGGATCCCGGTGCAGGTGCGTCAACGACAACCCGACGAACTTCATCTCGGGATCCAACGGGCGGAGCCGGGTCACCACCGCGTCGTACAGCTTGGTGTAGGTCTGCGGTGACATGCCGCGCATATCCGGCTCGCACAACACCTCCCAATAGTCGAAGCGGTAGCGGTGGCCGGATTCGTGCCACTGCCCGAGTTCATCGGTGAATCCGCCGGCGATGTACCAGCTGGCGATCCGGAAGAAGTAGTCGGCCACCTCAGCGCAGGTGGGATCGCGCAGTTCGGCACCTGCCTCGTAGTTCCAGACGATCTCATCGGGGTCCTCGGGGAGATTTGGGACATCTGCGGTGAACATCCATGCCGGGATGGTGGCGAAGTTCATCACCACCTGCCGCCCCTGCGTGGCCTCCATGAAGTCGGCCACGAAGGGATCGAGAAGCTCGAAGTTCCACGATGTTTCGGTCGTCGTCGGCGGGTTCAGCGCCGGGACCGAGATCCGCGGATGTGAGAACCAGGGCAGGAATCGGGCCAGGTCGGCGTTGAGGTCGCGTAACGCCCGGAAGGCCTTGTCGTGGATCGGCGAGCTCCGCCGCAGCGGGGGAGCAGTCCACAGGTGTGTGGTGAGGGTGGTCTGCGATATGCGCTCGACAGTGTCCCAGTCCACGTCGATCCGGATCGTCACCGCGTTCCTTTCCTGGGGCTGAACCCGACTGCGGGCAGGATCGCCTGGTCGACAATGGCGGCCCGGACGGCGTCGTCGGGCAGGTCGCCGGTGTCGATCTGGTGCTTGATCACCAGCGCCTCACCTATGTCGCAGACCACCGGTGTCACCAGCCGGCCGTCGATCTCGCCGAGGGCGGCGTAGTGCTCGAGGACCACACGCGTGAAGCGTCCACCGTGTGAGTGGAAGACGCGGCTGTACAACGCCTCGGCGAGATCAGGCCGTCGTCGACGGTCGGCGAGGACGGCGGCCACCGCAGGTGCCGACGGCCCGCTCAGCCACGCCGTGAGCAGGTCAAGCGACCGCAACAGGTCGGCCCGTAGATCGCCGCCCGTCGGGGAGGGCTGCTCGACGGGGTAAGCGTCGTCTAACGCGTCGAGGAGCAGGTCCTCGACCGTGGGCCAGTGCCGGTAGATCGACGTCTTCGCCACTCCGGCGCGCCGGGCGACGCCCTCAACGGAGAGCCGGCCGATCCCTGACTCGGCAGCCTCCGTCAGGACCGCGGCTCGGCAGTCGCCGATCAGCTGATCCAGCGTCCGTCTGTGCACGCCCCTCACTATAGAAACTATGGTGTAGCTACACAACCGTTTCTATCTGACAAATAGCGCCAAGTGCCGGGCGCCCCTTGTCGGCGTCCATCACCTTGGGCCCACGCGACTTGGCGATGTGGATGCGCCGTAACCGCCTGCAGTACAGCAGGTCTCGGACCGTCACACGCAGCTGCGCAAGAAACTAGGTAGGTGCGTGTGGCCCTGTTAGGGTTCGGCCGTGATCCGAAACGTGGTTCTGGCGAAGTTGACGACCGGCTACGACGCCGCCGAAGTGGAACGCATCCAGAACGGCCTGCGGGCGTTGAACTGCCCCGGCACCGTGCGCTACACCGTGGGCTCCGACGCCGGCCTGCGCGACGGCAACTGGGACTTCGTGATCGTCGCCGACTTCGAGGACGTCGCCGCCTACCGCGGTTACGACGAGGATCCCGCGCACAACGAATTACGGTCGCGGCTGGCGCCTTTCATCGAACAGATCGCCCGCGCGCAATTCGAGATCCCGTCGAGCTGAGACCGGACGGGCCGGCGCAACCCGCTAGCCCGCCCGCCGGTACCGCTGCACGAACCGCCGCAGGACCGTCATCGGGTGCATCACGGACCGTTGCCGCGCATCGTCTTTGAGCGCCTGCGCCGTCTCGGGGGCGAAGTAGCCGTGGTTCTTGTAGACCTCGATGCGGGTGCACAGGCCGTCGACGTCGAGCTCGGGATGGAACTGCGTGGCATAGACGTTGGCCCCGACCCGGAACGCCTGCACGGGGCAGTCCACCGAGCGCGCGAGCCGGACGACATGAGCCGGCAGCCGCGTCGCGGCCTCCTTGTGTCCGCCGAACGCGTCGAAGGTGTGCGGCAATCCGGCGAACAGCGGGTCTCGGTGGCCGTCGTCGGTCAGATGGACGGTCATCCCGCCGACCGGCTCGCTGTAGGACCGGTCGATCACCGCGCCGACCGCCGCGCCGACGGTGCCGATGCCGTAACAGCAGCCCAGGAACGGAAAGTCCGTCGCGATCACCTCGGCGAGCAACGCGGCCAACTCTGCCTCCACCCGGCGCTGCGTCGCAGATTTCGCACCGGGCTCGTCGCTGACGTTGTAGGGCCCGCCGCCGAGGATGATGCCCGACCACCTCGCGAGGTCGACCGCACCGAGTTCCTCGTGGGTCAGCCGGACGCGGCGCAGTCCAGCCTCGTCCAATCCGGAGAACCGCATCATCGCCGCATACTCGTCGTCCGCGGCTTCGTCCTCCCCGCGGATCGACAACAGCAGAAACGCGGCGTCGGCCACGGCGTAAGCGTATCGACGGGCTACGTTGTCGGTCAGTGAGAACCTTCATCGATTTCGACGACGCCCCGGTGTTCGCCGTCCCCACCGCCGCCGGCACGCGGGAGGGAGTGCTGCTCGACGGACCCCAGGGCTGGGGCGAGTTCAGCCCGCCCGCCGGTGCCGACGACGCGCTCGCGGCACGCTGGCTGACCGCGGCCATGGAGCCGAGCACGGTCGGCTGGCCGGACGCCGTTCGGGGCCGGGTGCCGGTCGGTGACGGCGCTGGGCGGGCCGTGGTCGAGGTCGACGACGTCGACGCCGCCCTTTCCCAAATCGCGCGGCACGCCCATGTCGGGCTCGTGGAGCTGGTCTGCCGCGACGCCGCCGACGCCGGCCTGATCCGGCGGCGCGTCGACGTGCGCCTCGCCGTCGATGCGGAGCTGCTGGCGGTGGATCCCACGTGCGCCGACGTCGCGATCCTGCGGTGCGGGGCGCTCGGGGGAGTGCGGCGCGCGCTGCGACGGGCCGAGCGGCTGGGCATGCCGTGCGCGGTGGCGTTCACCGGCGTGACGAGCATCGGGCTGGCCGCCGACCTCGCGCTGGCCGCCGCGCTGCCCGAGGCACCGATGCTCCTCGGGCCGGTGCCGCAATGGCTGGCCGATCACGATGTCGTCTCCGTGTCACGCTCCCTCGTGCCGACAGACGGTTTTCTGCCTGCGGCGCCGATGCCGGCAGGGCCGGACCCGCAACGGCTGGCCCGCGTCGCGGTCAGCGACCCTGCCACGCTGGGGCGGTGGCGCGCCCTGCTGCACCGCGCCGCCGCGCTGCTATAGCGGTGGCCAGGCCGCGTCAGCCGGCCGAGGTGTGCAACCTACGCAGCGAGCCCAGCACCAGCCGATCGGCGGCCAGTTCGTAGGACTGGCGTTCGGACAACGATTCCACCGAACGCAGCATCGCCCGGATCTCGGTGTGCACTCGCGGCGCAGCCGCCAGCAGCACGTCGACCTTCTGGGCGATCACCGCGTCGAGCGTGTCCACGTCGCCGACCGCCTCGTTGATCAGGCCGATGCTGACAGCCTCCTCACCGCTGACCGGTGCGCCACTGGCGGTCAGCCAGAATGCGGCACGACGGCCCACCATGTGGGGGAGCCAGGCCAGCACCAGAGCCGGCGCCAGGTTGATCCGCACCTCGGGGAAGCTGAAGCGGGCGGCACGGGTCGCGACGGCGACGTCGCACAGCGCCGCCAGGCCCACCCCGAACCCGGCAGCGTCACCGTGGACCCGGGCCACGGTCACCAGGGGTGTCGCCGCCAGCGCGTCGTTGACTGCAATCAGTCGGCGAACCTCGCCCGGGAGATCGTCGGGTGTCGCTGCGGTTCGCTCCCGCCCGAGGCAGAAGCTGTCCCCGGCGGCAGACAGCACCAACACGTGCACCCCGTCAGGTGGCGTGGTGAGGATACCGGCCAAGGCATCGCACATGTCCATCGTCATCAGATTGCCGCCGGGACTGTCCAGACGGACCGTCAGCACGGCGCCGTCCCGCTCGACCTTAAGCCCCGGAACGGTCCAGACATCTTGGGTGACAGTCATTTTCAGTTCAGCCTTTCCAACGCTACGCCGCCGTACCAGTCGACGTCGTCCGGGGCGGTCCGCACCGTCACCGCGCGCACATGGGTGAAGTCGTCGAACGACTCGGTACCGCCTTCGCGGCCGTGGCCGCTTTCACGCACACCGCCCCACGGTGAACACGGGTCAAGCCGGTGGTGGTCGTTGACCCATACGATGCCGTGCTCCAACTTCGAGGCGACGCGGTGCGCCCGCGCCACGTCGCGAGTCCAGATCGACGAACCGAGACCGTACGGGGAGTCGTTGGCGATGGCGATGGCATCGGCCTCGTCCTTGAACGGGATCACCACCAGGACGGGGCCGAAGATCTCCTCCCGCGCGACGCGCATCTGGTTGGTGACGTCGGCGAGCACGGTCGGCGCAACGAAGAAGCCGTCGAGACCCGGCACGTCGACGGCCACACCGCCGGTGGCCAGCCTCGCCCCTTCGGAAACGCCGATCTCGACGTAGTTCAGGATGCGCTGGCGGGCACGTTCGGAGATGACCGGGCCAAGCTGGGTCTGCGCTTCACTCGGATCACCGATCCGGATTCGTTCGGCCTGGGCCGCCAGCGCGGCCACGAAATCGTCGTATACGGTTTCCTGCACCAGGATTCGGGTTCCTGCGATGCAGGTCTGTCCGGCGCCGACGAAACCGCCGAACGCGGCGCCCCGCGCCGAAACCTCGGTGGGCACGTCATCGAACACCAGGACCGGGGTCTTGCCGCCCAATTCCACCGTCGACTTCGCGAAACGCGACGCGGTGGCCACCGAGATGATCCGGCCGACCTCCGTCCCGCCTGTGAACACGACTTTGTCGACCATCGGATGCTCGGCCAGACCCGCGCCGGCCACCGGCCCCAGACCGGGGATGACGTTCAACACGCCGGGCGGGATCCCCGCCTCCAGCGCAAGCTCGCCGATCAGCAGCGCGGTCAGCGGGGTCTGCTCAGATGGCTTGAGTACCACGCTGTTTCCCGTGGCCAACGCCGGGGCGACGCTCTTGAGCGACGCCGCGGTCGATGCCCTCGTCGGCGGGGCGTCCCTGACCGGTCGGCATGCGTGGGTGACCGGCGCGGGGTCGGGCATCGGCCGCGCCTCGGCGGTGGCGCTGTCGCGACTGGGCGCAACACTGCACCTGGTCGGCCGCACGGCCAAGTCGCTGGACGAAACAGCCGAGCTCGCAACCGAATACGGCGGCGCGGCGAACGTCCACGTCGGCGACGTCACCGACATCTCGTTCGTGAGGTCGGTGATGGCCGGTCACCGCGTCGACGTATTGGTCAACAGCGCCGGACGCAACATCCCCCAGCGCCTGGACGAGATCACCCGGCACACCTATTCGGCGGTGATGGCGGTGAACGTCGAAGCCGCGCTGTTCGTCACGCAGCAGGCCGTCGCGCGCATGCGCGAGCACGGCCAGGGCGGATCGATCGTGTCGATCAGCTCACAGATGGGACATGTCGGAGGACCGCAGCGCACGCTGTACTGCGGCTCGAAGTGGGCTCTCGAGGGCATGACCAAGGCGCTGGCACTGGAACTGGCCGGCGAGCGGATCCGGGTGAACACCGTCGCGCCGACGTTCATCGAGACCGAGTTGACCGCGCGCAGCCTCGCAGAGCCGCAGTTCCGGGACTGGGTGCTCGGCGAGATCCCGCTGCGCCGGCTCGGCACGGTGGACGAGGTCGCGGCGGCGGTGGCCTACCTGGCCAGTCCGGCGTCGTCGCTGACCACCGGTACGTCGTTGCTGGTCGACGGCGGTTGGACCGCGCACTGACCCACCTTCCAGGCTGCAGGACACAGCAGCCACAGGTATCCACCTTTTTCAGACGGCTACTCGCACTTTCCCTGCAGAACGTGGATACCTGTGATTCGCCGGGCCTGGAACCCCCGCTCAGTCCTGCTTGCTGATCAGCCGCAGCAGCGCCTTGCGGTCGGGGGCCAGCAGTTCGTCGATGCGCGGCTGGTTCACGTCGGCGACGATGATCTCGCCGACCTCCTGGTAGACGTCGCTGAAGATGCCGTGCGACTTCATCTTCTCGGTCTGATAGATGTTGTCCTCGGTCGGCGTCACGTAGTAGACGATCTCGGCCTTGAAGCGGTGGATCAGCCACAGATGGATCAGGTCCATCAACCGCTTCTTCCGCATCTGCTCGGCGAACGTGTTCTGGTCTCGGACGGTCAGAATGCTGCGGCCGTGCCGGTCCTTGATCGGGTCGACGACGACGTTGGCCAGCGGATCCTCGCTGTCACCGAGGATCTGCAGGTCCAGCACGTCCGAACCGGCACGCCGCGGCCGTAACTGCACATGCAACCGTTCCGGCAGCTCGTAGTGCTCACTCCACAGTCCCAGCCACTCCTCAAGCAGCTTCTTGGGCACCTCGGTCTGCACCAGATGCTGGTGCTGGGTCGAACCCTTGCCCATCGCCTTGGTGGTCGCCGTCCGTCCCGACGACGCAGCCAGCGCCGCATCGCTGCGCGGCCCGCCGACGAGTGTCTGCGGTGTGCGGTACGGAGATTCGACGAGCCGCATCTTGCGCTGCAGCCGGGCCAGCGCGAGCATGCCCTCCTGGCGCAGCGACGTCGCGAACTCCTCGGAGGCCACGCCGTCGACCTGATGGCCGCCGTAGGTGATGAAGTTGAAGACGAACCCCATCTTGCCGATCTCCTCGGGAAACGCCCGCATCTCCTCGTCGGACATGCCGGTGGTGTCCCAGTTGAACGACGGCGACAGGTTGTAGGCGAGCATCTTGTCGGGGTAGACGGCGTGGATGGCGTCGGCGAACTGCTTGGCGTCGGCCAGATCCGCGGTCTTGGTCTCCATCCACAGGACGTCGGCGAACGGGGCGGCCGCCAACGACTTCGCGATCGCGTACGGGATGCCGCCGCGGACCTGGTAGTAGCCCTCGGGCGTCTTGACCCGCTCGCAGTCCCAGGCCACGTCGGCGCCCAGTTCCTTGGCTTTCTCCCTGGCCGTGTACAGCGGCGCCCGCTCGGCAAAGGCCCGCCATTCGGCCACGCTCATCGCCGAGGGCTCACCTTCGCGTTCCCGGAATTCCAGCAGCTCGGCCACGGCGCCGCCGTAGGTGTTGAGTCCGGCGTCGTCCTGCCACGCGTCGACGAAGCGCGACTCCACCTCGTCGAACACCGCGTCCAGTGACGGCTCGGTGCCGTCCTGCCATCCCGCGGCAGCATCGTCGATGACCGCCAGCAGCCCCTGGCGCTCCAGCCACGCCTCGGCAGTGGCGTACTCACCGTCGGGCAACGCGTAGAGCAGATGGCCGTTGAGCTCGGTGACGCCCTTGTCGTAGAACCTGCGCATCATCGCCAGGTAGCACGACTTGTACGACGGGGTCTTCAGGTTGGTCGCGCCGAGCAGGAACGGCTGGTCGCGTTCGTCGGCGCGACTGTCGATCAGGTTGGCCGCCTCGGCGTCGGTGCGGGCGACGATGATGCCCGGCACTCGCATGACGTCGAGCTGGAACCGCGCGGCATTGAGCCGCTTGATCTGCTCGTCCGACGGCACCAGCACCTTGCCGCCCTGATGTCCGCATTTCTTGGTGCCGGGACGCTGGTCTTCGATGTGGTAGCCCGGAACCCCGGCCTCGACGAAACGCCGGATCAGGTTGCGTACGTGCGGGTCCCCGCCGTGTCCGGTGTCGGCGTCGGCGATGATGAACGGCCGGTAATCGTAGGCCGGTGTCGTCTTCCGCTGTTCCTCGCTCATCTGCAGACGCAGGTACTGCTGGTTGCGGTCCGCGGTCAGCAGTGCCCGCACGATGCCGGCGGCCTCCTCCGGCACCTGGCTGAGCGGATAGCTGGCCAGGTCGGGGCCCGGGTCCTCGGAGATGGAGCCTTTGGCCGAGGTCGCCCAGCCGCCGAGGTAGATGCCCTCGATGCCCATCCGCTTCATCACCACGGCCTGGCCGGGGGAGTAGGGGCCGAACGTGGTGATGCTCCTGCCGTTGGCGAACAGTTCGCGCAGGTGCGGGTAGAACGCGGTCGCCGCCTCACGGGCGGTCGGATAGTCGGCAGGGATCGTGCCGCGCTGTTCGGCGACCTGCCGCGCCGTATAGAGACGGATGATGCCGTCGAATCGCGGGCTGTCGAAGTATCGCTGCGTCTCGGCGACATCGTGCTCGAACGGTGTCTGGGGCTGAAGGTCAGCTTCGATGATGGCCATGACACACCCTACGGCGCAAGACGGCGCGGGTGAACACTACTGGCGTCATTTGGTACCGAAGATCCGGTCGGCGACATCGCCGAGGCCCGGCAGGATGTAGCCATCGGGGTCAAGCTCGCGGTCGACGGCCGCGGTGAAGATCGGCACGTCCGGATGCGCGCCGGCCAGCGCGGCGACGCCCTCCGGGCAGGCGAGCAGGCACATGAACTTGATCGACTTCGGGTGGTACTCGCGAAGCCGCTCGACGGCCGCGATCGCGGAGTTCCCGGTGGCCAGCAGCGGGTCCAGCACGATCACGTCGCGTTCGTGCAGATCGCCCGGCATCTTGAAGTAATACTCCACCGCGACAAGGGTTTTCGGGTCCCGGTAGAGGCCGATGTGGCCGACCCGGGCTGACGGCACCACCTCCAGCATCCCGTCGAGGATTCCGGTGCCCGCGCGCAGCACCGAGACCAGGACCAGTTTCTTCCCGTCGATCACGCTGCCGGTGGTGATCTCCATCGGCGTCTGGACCTCCACCTCGTGCAGTGCGACGTCGCGCAGCACCTCGTAGGCCATCAGCGCCGAAACCTCGTGCGCCAAGCGGCGGAAACTGTTGGTGGACAGATCTTTCCGGCGCATCAGCGTCATCTTGTGCTGCACCAGAGGATGGTCGACGACACGCACCCCGCCCGGACCCGCCGCCATCAGAACACCGTCCCGTCACTGGTCACCGGCAGCGGCGGCAGCCCGCCGCGTAGCCGCTGCGCCGACGCGCGCCCGGCTGCCCATGTCCCACCCTCGAGCACACTTCCCAGCGGCATCCGCTGCGCGTCGACCCCGAGCCGGTCGCGCACCCGCGGCGCGATCTCGTCGAGCAGCGCCACCGTCAGCGCCCGCCACTCGACCACCAGCTCGTCAGCCGGCTCCCAGGTCCGCGCCGACGCCTCGCGGTCTCGCAGCCGCAGCACCCCGTGATCGAGCAGCAGCCCGCCGTTGCGGTACTCCGGCAGTCCGGTCAGGGTGTCCGCGCCGGTCACCGCGACGCCGCCCCACTCGAACGGTTCCAGCAGCGAATAGGTCAACCACTGCGACAGTTTGTGCAGCGGCAGCCAGCCGGCGGTCAGGCCCGGCCCGCAGACCGCGCCGTGACGCCAGCAGTCACCCACCGGTTCGTCGCCGATCACATTGCCGGACAACCAGATCCGGGACAATGACGACAGTAGGCAGGCCAGGATGTCGTGGGCGTGCACCCCGCCCGCTGCGGCCGGTCTGTCGTACAGCCCGCCGGGGCGGCTCTGTTCGCCGAACACCTCGGGTTGCGCGGCCAGCGCGTCGCCGAGGCGGTGCAACAGCGCGACTCTGCCGGCCAGCCCGACCAGCGGGTTGGCCTGGCTGACCTGGAACGCGGCGGCCAGCCGGTCCTCGGTGACCGAGCGCAGCCCGGTGGCATCGGCCTGCAGCGGCCGCGTCGGATCCCCGGAGAACATGCCGGAGACGAAGGCGTGCCAGCTGGCCACCGCCAGCCCCTCCGAC
Source organism: Mycobacterium sp. ZZG (assembly GCF_054786995.1). Taxonomy (NCBI): domain Bacteria; kingdom Bacillati; phylum Actinomycetota; class Actinomycetes; order Mycobacteriales; family Mycobacteriaceae; genus Mycobacterium; species Mycobacterium sp. ZZG. The sequence continues at coordinate 38,723 of NZ_JBTBFV010000001.1, read as the reverse complement.
CGGGTGAACTCCGCCCGGGCATCACCGTGCGACTCGGTGTAACTCCATCGGGGGCCCGCGCCGGCGTCGAGCAGCACGCTCACCACGGTCAGGTCGATCATCGCGCGTGCCCGTTCGTCGGCTCCTTCGTCACCGAGGAGCACGAGCAGTTCGGCCCGCCGGTCCACCCCGCCGGCCTCGAAGTGGCGCCACCTGCTGTGCAGCGGAACCCGCAGGTCCGGGAACCGCGCGCGGGTGACGGCGGCGACCTCGGCGGCGGCGCCGTCGAGTGCGACGTCGTCGACGGTGAACCACCGGGAATCCCCCGAACGGGCCCGGGCCAGCAGCTGCGCGGACCGGGTCCGCACCGCATCCGTGGACCGCAGCAGCGCGGCGGCGCCGGCGGGCCGGGCCGGGTCCGGCGGCGCGGTCACCGGGACCGTCATCCGTCGAGCCCCCGGCCCTTGGCCTTGCGCAACTCGTCGGCGTCGGGCACCTGCCCCGGGGTGAAGTAGCCGGCCGCCATCTTCGCGTCGATCTCGACCCGGGCGTCGGCGGGGATGAGCTCGTCCGGAATCGACACCCGCTCACCGACGTCGATGCCCGACCCGGTGATCGCGTCGTACTTCATGTTGCTCATCGACACCAGGCGGTGGATCTTGCGGATCCCGAGCCAGTGCAGGACATCGGGCATCAACTCCTGGAAGCGCATGTCCTGCACGCCGGCCACGCATTCGGTGCGGGCGAAGTACTGATCGGCCGTGTCGCCGCCGGCCTGGCGTTTCCGGGCGTTGTAGACCAGGAACTTGGTCACCTCACCGAGCGCCCGGCCTTCCTTGCGGGAGTAGGCGACCAGGCCCACGCCGCCGCGCTGCGCGCCCAGGATGCACTCCTCGATCGCGTGCGTGAGATACGGCCGGCAGGTGCAGATGTCCGAACCGAACACATCCGAGCCGTTGCACTCGTCGTGGACGCGTGCGGTCAACTCGACCGACGGGTCGGCCAGGTCCCGCGGATCACCGAAGATGTAGACCGTCTGCCCGCCGATCGGCGGCAGGAATACGTCGAGATCCGACCGGGTGACCAGTTCCGGGTACATCCCGCCGGTCTCTTCGAAAAGCACTCGGCGCAGGTCGGTTTCGCTGCAGCCGAATCGCTGCGCCACCCCGGGCAGATACCAGACCGGCTCGACCGCGGCCTTCGTGACCTGCGCGGCGCCGGTGCCCAGCAGCACCCGGCCATCGGGGTGCAACCGCCCCTTGAGGAGCGCGTCGTGCACCTCCGGCAGGATCACCTGCGCCTTGGTCACCGCGATCGTCGGGCGGATGTCGACACCCGCGGCGATCTCGCCGGCGAAGACGTCGGCGACCATCGCACCCCACGGGTCGAGGCTCACGATCGCGGCGGGATCGGCCCACTGCGGATGCGGCCCGATCACGTCCGTCGGCGCGGTGTCGGTCAGATCGGCACGGTGCTCGCGCGAGAGCTTGCCCGCGGCGACCGCCAGTGCCCGGTACACGCCGTAGGCGCCGCTGTGGGTTCCCACGACGTTGCGGTGCCCGCGGCTGGTGGTGGTGCCGACCACGGGGCCGCGCTCGGCGGCGGTGGGAGCGCCCCAGCGCAGTCGCGGCGCATCAGCGCCCGCGCTGTGTGACGTCAGCCTGATGTGGCCGCCCGGAGACTTGGCGGGTGGCGGCGCGGCATCGGCGGACATCGGCCTCCTCGGCGAACGGCACGCTCAACAGGAAGCCGCCAGCTTAATCACTGCGAGCCTGTCACGCCGGTCATCCGCTCAGACCGGCCACTGCTCGCGCCGGTACCCGGCATCGAAAAACATCCACTCGTAGCGCGACGTCGTGACGAAATGCGCACGCGCACATGCCTCCTCGGCGGGAGTGAGCGCCGGGCCGATGTGGTCGGCGAGGGTGAGCACCTCGGTGACCGTGGCGGCGAACTCGTCCCCGCCGTAGCTGTCGATCCAGCGCTGATAGCGGGGATCGGTGGAGCCGCGCTCGAGCAGTTCGGCCCCGACCTCGGCGTAGATCCAGTAACAGGGCAGCACCGCGGCCAGTCCGTCGGCGAAGCTACCGTCGTACACGGTCGCCAGCAGATAGCTGTTGTAGGCCTGCGTGGTCGGGGACACCGGCACGCGGTCGACGCTGTCGGGGGACAGCCCGAGGGCGGGCAGCAGTTCGGCGTGCAGCGCCAGTTCCACGTCGAACACCTCGGCGGCGTGCCGGGCGAACATCGCCGTGTCGGCGAGCGTCGGCGCCTTGCCGCCGACCAGCGCCAGGGCTCGGGCGTAGGTCCGCAGGTAGTGCACGTCCTGGGCGACATAGCCGGCGAACGCGTCCGGCTCCAGGCTGCCGTCGGTCAGACCGGTGACGAACGGGTGGGCCACGATCGCATCGAAGATCGGTGCGATGTCGGTCCACAACCTCGTCGTCCACGAGTCAGGATGGTGGGAACCGATGCGCGGGGCGACGCTCATTGCGGTGTTCCTTTCCAACGATGAGTTCTGCGCAGCCGCTGAGTCGATATGGGTGTCATACCGACCGATCTGCCGGAGGCCGACTGTAATGACCGACACCCACGCCCTGCCGCCCGTGGTCGACGCCCAGACGTGGCGGGCGGCCCTCGACGAGCTCCGCAAGCGCGAGAAGGCCGCCACCCGCGAGCTCGACGCGATTGCCGCCCAACGCCGGCGCCTGCCGATGGTGCAGCTGCCGGACTACACCCTGACCGGTGCCGACGGCCCCGTCCGGCTGGTTGACATCTTCGAGGGTCGCGCGCAGCTGATCGTCTACAACCACATGTGGTCCGACGGAGCGGAATGGCAGTGCGGCGGCTGCACCGGATACACCTCGCAGTTCACCCGGCTGGACTTCCTGGCCAACTACGACGCGAAATTCGTGATCGTGACATCCGGGCCGATCGAGGAGGCCCTGGCCTATCGGACGAAGGTCGGCAACACGATGGAGTGGTACTCGTCGGCGCACAGCGGGTTCGCCACCGATGTCGACGCCGCGCCGAACACCGGATTCGCGGTCAACGTGTTCCTGCGGCACGGCGACACCGTGTACCGCACCTGGCACACCAACGGCCGGGGCACCGAGCAGCTGAGCTACACGTTCCCGCTGATCGACGTGCTGCCGTGGGGACGACAGGAAGAGTGGCAGGATTCGCCCGAGGGCTGGCCGCAGCGCCCCACCTATTCCGGCTGGCTGGATTCCCCTGACGTCGCCCGCCTCTACGGTCACCGCTGAACCAACCCCGTCGCGACCGACCGCGTCAAGCTTGGCAGACTGTGCGGCATGGCACAGATAACTTTGCGTGGAAACCCGATCAACACCGTCGGCGACCTGCCCGCCGTCGGATCTGCGGCACCCGGCTTCACCCTCACCGGAACGGATCTCGGCACCGTCGAGGCCGGTCAGTTCAGCGGCAAACCCCTGCTGCTCAACATCTTCCCGTCGGTCGACACCCCGGTCTGCGCCGCCAGTGTGCGCAAATTCAACGAGAGCGCGGCCGGCGAGGGTGTGACGGTGCTGTGCGTCTCGAAGGATCTGCCGTTCGCGCAGAAGCGGTTCTGCGGCGCGGAGGGCATCGAGAACGTCACGACCGCCTCGGCGTTCCGCGACAGCTTCGGTGACGACTTCGGCATCACGATCGCAGATGGACCGATGGCCGGACTGCTGGCCCGCGCCGTGGTGGTGGTCGGAGCCGACGGCAACGTCGCCTACACCGAACTGGTGCCCGAGATCGGCCAGGAGCCGGATTACGACGCCGCACTCGCGGCGCTGCGGTCCTGAGACGCGCGCCACACCATAGAGGGCGACGCGCCGCGATAGGTCACCGTTCGGTTCCAGTCCCGCATCTTCTTGATCGACCGTCCTGCGACGACATCAAAACACCATGTCACGTGGTGTAGAAGTGGTTGTAGTGACTGTTGTTAATCGATGAGACCAGCGCCCGCGACGGTGCTGGCAGCGGAAAGCGGTGGACTGCAATGCGACGCGTCTTCGTCTTCATGATCGGTATCGCCCTGGTACTGGCGACACCGGGCCTCGCGTCGGCACAGCCCGCGCGATCGGCGACCAACCAGAAAGCGGTCGAGGTCGTGATCGCGCGGGCTCTGTCCCAGCGCGGCGTGCCGTTCGCCTACGGCGGCGGCGGCGCGTCCGGCCCCAGCAAGGGCACGGTGGCGGCGCCCCTGCCGGAGTCGGCCACACCCGCTGCCCCGGACCAGGCCGAGATCGACGCGCAGTCCCTGGACCTGACCCCCGGACTGAACCTGCCGAGCGTCACTCCCAACTTGGCCGTCCCCGCTCCGGCGCCGGCCCCCCGCATCGAGGTGGTCGGGTTCGATGCCTCCGGCCTGATGGTCTATGCCTACGCCGGCGTCGGGGTGAAGCTGCCGCGGTCCTCCGGCGAGATGTACAAGGTGGGCCAGAAAGTCCTTCCCGCACAAGCACTGCCGGGCGACCTGATCTTCTACGGACCCGAGGGGACGCAGAGCGTGGCCCTGTTCGTCGGCAACGGTCAGATGGTCGAGACCACCGATTCCGGGGTCGCCGTCTCGCCGGTGCGCACCAACGGCATGACTCCCTACCTGGTGCGCATCATCGCGTAGAACCGCAGCGCGCGACGGCTCATCGCCCTAAGGGGCGACGGCTCCCGGCACCCGGTAGGCGAACGATCGCCAATCGGTGCCTGGCTGTGCTTCAACATGGCCGTTTCGACCACACTGCGCTACATCGAGTCCGACGACCCGATCAGCCTCGAAGAGCTCCGCGCCGGCCTGAAGTTCGCGTCAGCCGGCCTGTTGGTGGGCGATCCAGGTGCAGCAAACACATTTCCGGCGGGTTAACCCCCCGGTACATATTGGTGACGGTGTTCGCTGACAGCGTCTCGCGCGTCCCGCGGACCTGTTGTGGGATCGACCCCTGTCGATTAGGGTCGTCTCGCCTGACTACCTTTATTTCGTTCTGGTAGCCCACTCCATGCGAAGGAACCACACGTGCGCGGAATCATCGCCGCGGCCGGTTTTGCATCGGTTGCTGCATTGGCCGGTTCCTGCCCACCGCCGTATGCGCTCGCAGCAAACGTCCTGACGGTGACGGGATATACCGCGGCCGGGACGCTCGAGTGGGACATGAGCAAGGTTTTCCAGGGCGGCTACTGCGACGCCGACTCGGGAAACACCTGCACCCCGGTCCCGTACCTGTCCGGGCTGCCGCAGGTCGGAGAGTACGACGGGTTGCGAGCGCTGCGATCGGCGATCAGATCATCGACGGGCGAGACGATCGTGATGGGGTACTCCCAGGGGGCGCTGATCGCCGCGGACTGGATCGAGCAGCACAGGGGCAGGGCGGGCAGCCCGTCGCCGGAGAACCTGTCCTTCGTTCTCCTTGGGAATGCGCTGCGCAAGTACGGCGGGGTCCGCCCGATCTACGACATCGATCCGCCGACGCCGCACAGCGATTACCACGTCACCGACATCGCGCTCGAATACGACGGCGCAGCCGACTTCCCGGACAATCCGTTCAACCTGCTGGCGCTCGCCAACGCGTTCGCGGGCTTCCAGTACGTCCACATCTACGGATACGACGACGTCGATCTGGACGTTGCCGACAAGCTCGTCTGGATCGACGGCAACACCACTTATGTGCTGATCCGCAGCCAGAACCTTCCCTTGCTGGAGCCGTTGCGCCGGCTGGGCCTCGACGACCTGGCCGACAGACTCAACGGGCCGCTCAAGGAGATCGTCGACTCCGCCTACGACCGGGACTATCCCGGTCTGGTCGACCCAGAAACCGTTACACTGCACAGCATTTCGGATACCTCGGGCGATGACGCCGAGGTCGAGATCGCCGACACGAGCGGCACCAACCCCGCGCCGACCGCCCGGTGGGTGCCGGAATCCGACGCCGCACTCCACGACTCCGTCGACCACAAGGACGAGAACCTCTTGCAGACAGTCGAAGTCGACGACCGAGGGCAGGACGGGGATGAGGAGCCAACCGACGCGACCGTCGAGGAGGACACACCCGAGGAACCGTCCGGCGCTACCGAACCTGCCGACGCCGACGAAACCTCCGAAGCCGAGGACGCTCCTGAGCCCGGATCCGGCCACGCGTTTCAGGGCGCCGCAACCGAACCGGACGGCTCGCCCAGCTCGGACCAGCCGGACAGCTCGGAGCAGTAGCTTTCGTCACTTCACAAGTCCTGCTGCACAAGGAGATTCCGGCGGGGTCCGCCACCCTGCCTAGACTGCAGACATGCACCGCGACACGACGCGAGAGGCCGTCCCAGAGGGGCTGCTGCGGATCGAGGACTGTCTCGACGACGCCGGCGAGATCGTGTTGCCGCCCGGAGTCACCCTGATCTCGCTGATCGAGCGCAACATCGCCCACGTCGGAGACACCGTGGCCTACCGGTTCCTGGACTATTCGGGCGGGGACGACGCACACACCGTCGAGATGACCTGGAAGCAGCTCGGTGTCCGGATGCAGGCGATCGGCGCGCACCTGCAGCAAGTGGCCGGCCGGGGCGACCGGGTGGCGATTCTTGCGCCGCAGGGGCTGGAGTACGTGGCGGGTTTCTTCGCCGCGGTGAAGGCGGGGACCATCGCCGTGCCGCTGTTCGCCCCCGAATTGCCCGGGCACGCCGAGCGCCTCGATGTCGCGCTCCGTGACTCGCGCCCGGCCGCCGTGTTGACGACGGCTGCCGCGCGCGGACCCGTCGAGGACTTCCTGGCGGCGATGGGCGATGCCGAGCGGCCCGCGGTCGTCGTGATCGACGACGTCGCCGACTCCGCTGCCCGCGATTTCGCCCCGGTGATCATCGACGTCGACGACGTGTCACACCTGCAGTACACCGGCGGCGCGACGCGCCCACCTGTCGGTGTGGAGATCACTCACCGCGCCGTGGGCACCAACCTGCTGCAGATGATCCTGTCGATCGACCTCCTGGACCGGAACACCCACGGCGTCAGCTGGTTACCGCTCTACCACGACATGGGGTTGTCCATGATCGGCTTTCCCGCGGTGTACGGCGGGCACTCCACGCTGATGTCGCCGACGGCGTTCATCCGCCGGCCGCTCCGGTGGATCGAGGCGTTGTCGGCCGCCGCACGCAGCGGACGGGTGGTGACGGCGGCCCCGAACTTCGCCTACGAGTGGGCCGCCCGGCGCGGAGTGCCCGACCCCGACGCCGGTGTCGATCTTCGCGACGTCGTGCTGATCGTCGGCTCCGAGCCGGTCAGCATCGACGCGATCAACGCCTTCAACGCCGCCTTCGCACCGTTCGGCCTACCCGGCACCGCCTTCAAACCGTCCTACGGCCTGGCCGAGGCGACCCTGTTCGTCTCTACGATCGCGCCGGATGCGGAAGTCACCGTCCGATATGTCGACCGGCAGCAGCTGATCGAGGGCCGCGCGGTGCCGGTACGACCGGACCACGAGCGGGCCGTCGCCCAGGTGTCCTGCGGTCAGGTTGCGCGTAGCCAGCGGTGCGTGATCGTCGACGGCGACGGCATTGAACGCCCCGATGGCGTGGTCGGGGAGATCTGGCTGCACGGTGACAACGTCGGCCGCGGCTATTGGGGACTGCCCCAGCAGACTGCAGCCACGTTCGGGGCGCGGCTGGCCGGCACGCAGCCCCACGGCAGCCACGCCCTCGGCGTCGGCGTCGATGAGAACTGGCTGCGCACCGGCGATCTCGGGTTCTATCTGGACGGCGAGCTGTACGTGAGCGGGCGGATCGCCGATCAGCTCTTCGTGGACGGGCTCAGTCACTATCCGCAACACATCGAGGCCACCGCGGCCGATGCCTCGCCGGTGGTGCGGCGCGGGTATGTCACGGCGTTCACCGTCGACGGGGACGTGGTCGTCGTCGCCGAACGCGCGGCGGGCACCGCGCATGTGGACACCGCACAGGCCGTCGAGGCGGTGCGATCGGCGGTGCGGCGCCGGCACGGGCTCCCCGTCGCCGACGTGCGGGTGGTGCCGGCGGGCGCGATCCCGCGCACCACCAGCGGCAAGCTCGCCCGGCGGGCATGCCGCGCCGAGTATCTCGGCGGCGGCTTCGGCTGACCGGTCACGCCGCGGGCAGCACTCCTGCGACGGTGAACATCAGCACAAGGCCCGGCAGCAGGTTCGTCACCTGGTGCGCGACGATGCTCGCCGTGAGGTTCCCGGTGTAGAGACGGGCCAGGCCGATCGGGATCGCGATGACCAGCAGCAGCGGGACGCGGCTCCATTCGAGGTGCGCGACGGCGAACACCACGGTGCTGACCCCGAACGCGGCCCAGCGCCCCCAGCGCTGCTGCACCGCACCCCACAGCAGTCCGCGGTAGACGATCTCCTCGAAAACGGGCGCGATGATCGCGATCAGCAGGAACACCGCGATCGCCCACGCCCAGTCGCTCCGGATTTCGCCGAACACCTGGCCGGCCGCCGAATTCGCGTCCTCGCCGACGATCTGGATCCACAGCACCGAGGCCGGGATCGTGACCAGTAGGCCGCAGACCCCGAACAGCAGCCCGGCGCCGGCGCTGCGCCAGGACCATCGGAGGGCCAAATCTGCGCGAGGCCCGTTTCCGCGCAGTCGGGTGATGACGACCGCCACCGCCGCCGCGCACGCGCTGGGCACCCCGACCGCCAGCAGGATCACCGCGACGTGCACCGTGCCGGCCCCGGAACGGCCTCCGAACAGATAGCCCAGCAGCAGCGATGTCGCAAGATAGACCGCTTCGACGAGCACGAAGGCTCCCAGTCCCCAGCGGTGCCGGATCTCGGTCCGGTGTGCGTCGACCACGGTCGAACGCTAGTTCACGTCTCAGGTGATGGTGATGAACGGGCTGAGGACGTCACGCACGAACTGCGCGACATTGATCGACGGGTTGCCGTCGGGGAAGCTCACCGTCGCCAGCACGTTCCCACCGGCGGCGGCGAAATTGCCGTCTGCGCGGTCCTGATGGGACGACGAGGTCACCAGGATGATCCCTGACGTGCTCGCTTGTTCGGCAAGCGGCACCGAGAACGCGGCGTTCTGCACCGTGCTGTTGGCTCTGTCCTCGACGATGATGCGGTGGTCGGGGATGCCGTAGAGGCGCAGCATCTTGCGCATCTGACCGGCTTCGGTGTTGCCGTTGCGTGGGTTGCCGCCGGTGACGATGATGGGCGACTGCGGGAACATGTGTCCGATGGCCATTCCCGCGAGCACACGGGTGTGCAGGATCGTGCGCATGGTGCCGTCGGGTTTGAGCCCGTACCCCAGAATGACGATCGCCGGCTTCGAGAAGTCCTTGACCACGAAGGTCGGGGGAGCCGCCACGGCGGTGCCGACGGGCCCCAGGCTCAGCAGCCCGATCGCCATCGCCAGCGCGACGATCACCACGTTGCACCGGGCCACCAGCCGGCGACGTGTCACTGCCAATCGCGGAGTCATCAACCGGTTCATCGCCGTGGCGGCCGATGTCATTACGGTCGGGTCTCGAACCGTCAACAATGCGTGATCATCGGCGATGCGGGTTCGCACGGCCGGCCGAGGCGTGGTCTGGTGGATGGTGATGTCTGTCCACCGCTGTGCCTTCCGCCGTGCGGCGCTCGCCGCGACCGCCTCGCTGGCGTGCGTCCCGTGGGCGCTCGCCGCCGCCCCGACCGCCACCTCGGCGCCTCCGCCCTACGACGGTCAGGGGTACCTCGAGTCGACGGCTCGGTGCACCGCACCGGCCACCCTGGTCGTGTTCGGCAGCACCGCGGGGTCGCGGGTGGCGATCTGCCGCGACACCGACGGCGATTACCAGTACCGGGGTGTGCGCATACGCGACGGGGCCAGGTTGATCACCTCGGCGACGCAGTCGCCGGACGGCGCGTTCACCGCCACCAATGACGGCGTGGACTACATGGTGACCTCGGAGGCATTGGTGATCAGCGTGGGGGAGAAGGTGATCCGCGACGAGCCGATGGTGGACTTCCACCGGGCGGGTTCATCGGCGCCGTCGACGACCTCCCCCCGGACACCGTCGAGCACCTCGACCCCAGCACCGTCGTCGACCGCGAAGCCCACCCCGCTGCCGCCGCCGTTGCCCGCGGAGGTCGGCGGGGCCGAAGCCGACGGGTCAACCGGCGGGTAGCACCTCCACGTCGTCTCCGACGCGGAGCGCGACGACCTGCACGATGAACCGGTGAATTGCGAGCTGGAATCGCGTTTTCGCTCGAATCCCAGCGGCGCGTCCAGCGAAACGATTCGAAATTCGTCGCGAAGCCCCGGCAGAGTTTGCTGCATATCACACCTCAATTAACTGACGCACACGTCAGCAAATGACCAAATGGTGAGAATTTGTCTCATCCAGCTAGACAGAAGGTTCCATTCTGGATACTTTTCTTGCGGTCGGGGCCGATCACAGCAACATAGGAGGGGCGCGTCATGCCCGCAGTCGCACGTACCTACGTCACCGCCGGGGTCGCCCTGGTGGGGGCGGGTGTCATCTCCGCGGCACCGATCACCACACCACAGCCGCTGCACCGCACAGCAAGCTTTGAGGTCGGCCTGGTCGCTGCCACCGCAAGTTGCGAGCCCGGCGACTCCAGCGCCGTGTGCAGCAGCCCATCGGGGCTTCCTTCGGCGACCCCTTTCACCCCGACCGCCGACAGCACGAATGTATTCAACATTCCGGCCAACCTGTTTATCGCGCTGGCGAATACGCCGTACAACTTCTTCACCGCACTCGGCCCGGGAAATGTGCAGCTCGGATCCGAACCCGATGGTGGCCCGAGCTTCCAGCCGACCTACGAGGGCGTCACCCTGAACCAACCCGACGGCAACGTCGTCGGCCTGGGCGCAAACTTGCACTACGGCGGTAGCTGGTGGGTGTACAGCCCCACCAACATCCTCGGAACCGACGCCGCCGACGTTCCGAGGTATCAGGCCATCACCAACCTGCTGGTGCCCTTCCCCGCCTTGTCCGTGCCGCTGGGAAACATGGTCGCCGCCATCGCCGCATCCCAGCTTCCGATGGACGAAGGCTGCACCGGAACCGGTTCCGGCGCCTGCGAGAATCCCTCCGGCATCACCAGCAAAATGTTCGATGTTCGTGCTATCGCGGCGCTGTTTTCGCCCGAGGGATATACCTATCCCGAGGCGCGTGAAGGCATCACCTGCAGCGAAGACGGCCAGTGCTACGTCAAGGATCCCGACGGCCGGGAGGTCCCGTGGTCCGGCCAGACCGTCAAGCTGGATCCCACCACGCCGTTCACCAGCTTCTACAACAGCCTGACCGGCACCCCTGACGTCTCGTCGATCAAGTTCGTGACACCCGAGCTCGTGTTGGCGAGCCTGGCCAGCATCTCCCGCGGGCTGAACACCGCCTACAACCCGTTCGTGCCGGGCACCCAGTGCGCGATCTGCGCGCCGTTCGTCCCGAATCCCGACAACGAGCCGGTGCCCGGACCGGTGTTCGAGGATCCCGACACCACGCCAGCTCCGGAGGCGCTCGTGGCCGGTCCGGCCACGGACAGCGCCGTCGACGCCCTGGCGGCTTCCACCCCGGCCACGGACAGCGCTGTGGTCGCCCAGGAGGCGCCCGCAGCCGCGGTCGCCCAGGACGAGGACCTCGACGCGCCGGAGCAGGCCACCGGTCCGAAGCACCGCAAGCCGACGGCCACCGGCGTGGCGGTGAAGAACGTGCGCGATTCGATCAACTCGACGATCTCCAAGCTGACCGACGGATTCAAGAAGCCCAGCTCGAAGAGCAGCGAGACGGACGGCAAGAAGGCCGAAGAGAGCACCTCGTCGAAGCAGCGCGAGTCCGGATCAGGTTCGGGTAGCAGCGATTCCGGCAGCAGCGATTCCGGCTCGGGCGGCTCGCAGGACTAGCACCTCGGTCCCGAGGACCGGCCCTTCTGCGCTCGTGACGGCGCCGACCGGCCTGCTCACAGGTACGGGTCAGCCCACGCACTGATGATGCGGGCCGCCCGTGCCGCCTGGTTCTTCCCGGTGAGCAGGTGGTCGGCGCCCTCGAGCGAGACGAAGCTGCGCGGGTGCCGCGCGGCGCGGAAGATGTCGCTGGCGTTCGCGATCCCGACCGTGTTGTCGGTCGGGGAGTGCATCACCAACAGCGCCCGGCGCAACGTCTTGATCCGCCCGTGCAGGTCCGCTTCGCGGACGTCCTCGACGAAGTCGCGGCGCAGCGTGAGCGCCTTGCCGCCGATGTGCAGAGGCGCTTCCCCCTCTGCCTCGACACGGGCCACCAGCGCGTCGTAGATGTGTTCGACGTGGGCAGGCCGGAACGGCGCGCCCACACTGGCCACGGCCGCGACCGACGGGCAGTGGTGCGCGGCCGCGATGGCGGCCGCACCGCCGAAGGAGTGCCCCACGAGCAGTCGCACCCCGTGACCGCGCTCGTTCATGAACTCGACGGCACGCGCGGTGTCGGCGACCTTGTGGGAGAACGACCCGTCGCCCCAGTCGCCTTCGGAGTCGCCCAGGCCGAGATTGTCGAACCGCAGCATGCCGATGCCCTCCCGGGCCAGCTCCTTACAGATCCTGCTGGCCGCCGGGCTGTCCTTGCCCAGGGTGAAGCCGTGGGAAAACACCCCCCACCCACGGGTCGGTCCTTCCGGCGCGTCGATCAGCCCGGCAAGCGTGGGGCCGCTGCTGCTGAGGAACGTCACGCGTTCTGCCACGGGCTCATCCTGTCACCCGGTGCGTGCCGGTGACGGGCACAAACCCGCCCCCCACTGCGTTGCCTGACGGGAAAGCAGCGACGACAGACGAGGAGTCAGCGGTGAAGGTCCGGTTCGGAGTCAGCCTCGGCGTCGATGTGGAACACGAGCAACTGCCCGCTGTCGTCGACCATCTGGAGAGCACCGGGGTCGACTCGCTGTGGTTCTCCGAACTGGTGTACGCGCCTGCGGTGGAGCCCTTCGTCGGCATGACCTACGCGTTGGCCCGCACCACGCGGCTGAAGGTCGGCACCTCAGTGGCAGTGCTGCCCGGCCGGCATCCGGTGCTGGTCGCCAAGCAACTGGCGTCGCTGGCCGCGCTGGCCCCGAAAAGGGTGCTGCCGGTTTTCGGTCTGCGTTCGGCCCTGCCGGCCGAGCGGGATGCGTTCGTGGTGCCGCACAACCAGCGGGCAGCGGTGTTCGACGAGTCGCTGCGGCTGCTCCGCGCGGCGCTCACCGAGGACCTCGTCACATTCCGCGGCGAGTTCTTTTCTGTCCGCGATGTCGACATCTACCCCAAACCGGCTCCCGGCCTCGATATCTGGCTGGGCGGATCGTCCCCGGCCGGATACCGGCGCATCGGCGAGCTCGCGGACGGCTGGCTGGGCAGTTTCGTCACCCCGGCCGAGGCAGGCCGGGCCGTCGAAACGATCCGGGCGACCGCCGAGGCGGCCGGCCGGGAGGTGCCCGAGGACCACTTCGGCATCAACCTCGCGGTCGGTGACGGCGACCTGCCCGAGCCGGTCCTCGCCGCGATCCGCCGGCGACGCCCCGACCTGGACCCCACCGAGTTGGTCGCGGCCGACTGGGCGCAGCTGCACCGCCGGATCGACGCCTACGTCGGGGCCGGGCTGACCAAGTTCGTGATCCGTCCCGCGGCCCGGATGCCTACGTCCGATTTCCTCGATAGCTTCGTCAAAGAGCTTCTGCCGCGGCAGAACTGACAAACCAAGAGCCGAGTGCACGCCGATTCAGCTTGCCGCTGGGCAGGATCGGTAACTGGTCGTCGGTGGCGGTGAGCCAGCGGGTGGGAACCTTGCAGGACGACAGGGCATCCCGCGCGCGTCGCGCGACCGACTCCACGTCCACCTCGCCCCGCGCGGGTACCAGCACCGCGCAGACCTCTTCACCACGCTCGGGATGAGCGGTGCCGACGACCACACACTGCGCCACGTCGTGGAAGCTCTCGATGACCGCTTCCACCTCCAGCGGTGAAACGTTGGCCCCGGCAGTCTTGATCAGTTCGCTGGTGCGGCCGACGTAGAACAGCCGGGGATCGTCAGACCGGCGGTAGACGCGGTCGCCGGTGTGGTACCAGCCGTCGGCGTCGAACGTCTCATGGCGTTCGCGCTTGTTGTATCCCGCCATCACCCCGATGCCCCGGACGAGGAGTTCACCGACATCACCGTCGGGAACCGGTGTTCCGGTCTCGTCGACGATCTTGATGTCGGTGTAGCCGAATCCGCCCGCGGTCTCGGACATGGTGCGGTGCACCGGGAATCCATCCGGGACATCGGTCATCGCGATGTCGAGCGGGCCCTCACGCAGCATCGGGGCCGAACTGAGGTCCCGCCCCGCGAAAGTGGGGTGTTGACGCAGCTGCTGGGTGAACGCGGGCCAACCGACGAGGCCGGTGGCCCGTTCGTTCTCCGCGAGGTCGAGCGCGGCGCCGGCATCGAGCCTCGGCAGCACCAGTAGCGTGACCGGTTCGTGCAGCGCACCGGTCACGGCGAGCACCCCGCCGATCCAGAAGAACGGCATCGCCGACAGGATCACCGGGTCGGCCTCCGATCCCGTGATCGCGCGGATCGCCGCGGGCCAGGTGGAGGTCTGACGCACCAGCGTGCCGTGAGTGTGTAGGACGCCTTTGGGATCTGCTGTCGACCCGGAGGTGTGCACCATGATCGCGAGGTCGGCGGGGGACACCGCGGTCTCGGCGGCCGTCAGGATCTCCGACGACACGGAGCCGGCACCGTCCAACGCTGTCGCCCACCCGAGGTCGCTGTCTCCGGTGAGCACGATGCGCCGGAGAAAAGGCGCTTCGGGCAACATGATTCGGGGGCCGTGCGCCCCGCTCAGTCCGGGTAACGCCTCCTGCAACCGGTCGGCGACGTCGAAGTCGAGAACCCGGGTGGGGGCGATCAGCATCGCGGCGTCGGACAGCCGCAGCACCTTCGCCAGCTCGACGGGCCGATACATCGTGCTCAGCGGGACTGCGACGGCACCCACGCGTGACACCGCCAGCCACCAGAGGACCCACTCGGCGCTGTTGGGAAAGAACAGGCCGACCCGGGTGCCCTTGCCCACGCCCTGACCGAGCAGCCAGCGCGCCAACGCAGCCGAACGCCGGTCCGCGTCGGCATAGGTGAGTCGTTCGGTCGGGGTCACCACATACGGGCGTTCGCCGCAGGTGCGCGCCGCAGCCACCAGGAGGGCCGGAACGGTGAGAGCTTCCACCCGATGATCTTCCCCAACGGCTCCGCAGACCCGTTGTCGGGTGCCGGTGGCAGGATCGGCGACCGTGACCGAACGCACGACACCGCCGATGAACAGCGACGAGCGCGCGCAACTGGAGGGCTGGCTGGACTTCCAGCGGCACACGCTGCTGCTGAAATGCGAAGGGCCGGCCGAGGCGCAGTTGCGCACCGCGTCGGTGCCGCCGTCGCCGCTGACGCTGCAGGGTCTGGTCCAGCACATGGCCGAGGTGGAGCGCAACTGGTTCCGCCGCATCCTGGGCGGTGAGACGGCGCCGCCGATCTACGCCGCCGGGGCCGGCACCGACGGCCACGACGGGGGGTTCGAGCTTCGCGACGCGGTGTCGTTCGCGGATGCGACCGCGACGTGGCGTGCCGAGGTCGCGGCGGCTCAAGCCATCTGCGCGGCCCGGCGCCTGGATGACACCGCTCCGTTCATGGGCACCGACGTATCGCTGCGCTGGGTCTATCTGCACATGATCGGGGAGTACGCGCGCCACATCGGGCACGCCGACCTCATCCGTGAACGGATCGACGGTGTGACGGGCGTCTGAGTGGGACACTGCGTCTGAGTGGCACCGAGGCACGCAGCCTGCGAGATCCGGAGGTTCCGATGATCGAAATCCTCGATGACATGCCCGACGGTGTCGCGGGTTTCCGCGTATCGGGTCAGGTGAGCGGTGACGAACTGCGCGACTTCGGCACCACGCTGGCGACCATGCTCGGCGGCGACGAGATCAGGCTGGTCGAGGTGGTGGCCGACGATTACCGGGGTTTCGGCCCCGGCGGATTCCTTCAGGATCTGAAGATGGGGCTGGGCACCCTGGTGCACCGTCACTCGGCCTTCCGCCGGGTCGCCGTCGTAACGGACAAGGACTGGGTCGCGCACGCGCTGCATGCCGTCGGCTGGATGGTCCCCGGCGATCTGAAGCTGTTCGGGATCGATCAGCTCGCCGACGCCAAGACGTGGGCAGCGGGCTGACCTCGGCGAAACCGCCACTGCTGCTGGCGAAGTCCGCGTAGGGTGCCCGGCATGGCCGCAGACCGCGCAGCCGTGATCGCCGGCGGTATCCGGCTGGCGTCAGGCATCTCCTTCCTCGTGGATCCGCTTCGGGCGAACAAGCTGTGGGGTGACCCTTCCGAACCACCGCCCACGGCCAGGCTCCTACTGCGCTCGATGGGGTACCGGGACGCGTTGATCGGCGGGCTACTGCTCGCGGCCGGGCTGCGGGGCCAGGACACCCGGGGCTGGTTCCTCGCTTCCGGTGGCGCCGACGCGTCCGACCTCCTGGGCGGCATCGGCGTTCACGATCAGATGCGCCGGTCCCAACGGGTGATCGGCCTCGGGGGCGCGCTCGTCGGCATCGGAGTCGGGGTGTGGGGTGCCGCCCGCCCGCGGCGCCGGGCGCGCTGAACGCGCGCTGTCACCGCCGCCGGGCCAGCAACCACGCCTCGCCACCGGCTTCGCCGTACGCAATCGTGTCCAGGGCGGCGAACGCGACCCTCAACTCTTTGGGCCGAGCCCGGAACCGGCCGGGCGCCGCGCCCACCTCACTGAGCGCGCTGACCGCGAGCAGACCCCCTGGCGCGAGCCGGTCCACGATCGGCCCGTCGAGCCGAGGATCGCGGAACATGTTGCACAACACCATGTCTGGACGCCCGCCCGGGGGTAGTCCGGCATCGAGGTCGATCACCTCGAACCGGCAACGGGCTGCCACGCCGCAACGCTGCGCCAGGTCGCGGGCCTGGTCGACCGCCACCTCAGAGGCGTCGCAGGCCCACACGCTCAGTCCCCGCCGGGCCAGCCACACGGCGGCGGCGCCGGACCCGCAGGCCAGTTCCACGGCGTGGCCACGGGTGGGGAACAGGTCGGCGAACGGCCGGAACCGCTCCGGCAGCGCGACGTCGGTGACCGCGACGGGTCCGCGCGCGGCGTAGCGGCGGTTCCAGCGAATCGCGTCGTCGGCGGTCATGGACGGATCCGGATCCTGATCGGGCCGCGCCACTCGCCGTCGGGGTCGAGCACCTCGCCGCGCTGGGTGATCTCCACTTTCCCCGCCCGGGCCAGTTCGCGGGCGAGGTCCCGGGCGTCGACCATGACGTCGCGCCAGCGCGCGCCACCGACCGCTCGCGCGGCGTCCGACGGGCAGGTGCTGCTGCCGGGTCCGCGATGCGCGGCCAGTGCGAGGATGCCTGCGCGTAGGCGCTGCCTGATCGGAGCGTCCCCCAGCGCCAACCTGGCCCTGGCCGCCCCCGGACCGCCGCCGCCGGCAATCCGCTCCAGCTCTGCCCGCCGTTGCTCAGCCATCCGCCTCAGTGTGCACTAGGCCACACCGCGGGCCGGTGATCAGGGCGGACTGACGAACCTGTGAACCTCCCAGAGGCAGATGTGTTTACCAGCGTGCGGTTGCGGCTAGTTGTCAGCTGTTTTCCGAAGGACTGCGGGTCGTCACCCGGGATTGGAGTTCTCACGATGAAGTTGAACCACGTCCTTGCCAGTGCAGCTGTTCTCGGTGGGCTCACCGCGGGCGCGATGGGCGTTGCGGCCACGGCCGCCGCCCAGCCCGGCTGGACGCCGCCGCCGGCTCCGCCTGCCGGGCCCAACGAGGGCACCGCGCCCGCCTGGGCACCGCCTAAGCCGATCGATCCGCTGTGGGCTAACGGCCAGCCACAGGTTTGGGATGAGGGCTGGCAGCACTGGGGCGTGTGGCTGAACGGCGTGTTCATCCCCACGTACTGATCTTCGAACCGACACACCGGCAGCCGCCGACCCCCCGGTCAGCGACGGCCGGTGCCGTCTGTCGGGCTCCGGACACCGGAGTCTGTCAGGTCCCCAGCACCCGCTGGATGTCGGGCCTCATCGCGTTGAGCTGCGAACCCCAGTAGCCCCACCCGTGGGTGCCATTGGGCGGGAAGTTGAACACGCCGTTCCCGCCGCCGGCCGCCCGGTACTGCCGCTGGAACTCCTTGTTGCTGTCCAGCGTGATCGCTTCGAGCACCTGCCCCGGCACGTCGCCGCCGCCACCGAGCTCACCGGGCCGGCCGGTGCCGCAGTACACCCAGAGACGGGTGCCGTTGGCCACCAGTCGTCCGACGTTGACCGTCGGGTCGTTGCGCTTCCACGCCGGGCCACCGCCGAATCCCCACATCGCCGTCGAGCTGAAGCCACCGGCGTCGCGCATCGCGATGCTGACCAGCAGCGGCCACACGCCTTCGGAGAGGTTGAGATAGCCCGACAGCGATCCCGCGTAACTGAACTGCCCCGGGTGGTAGGCCGCCAGGATCAGCGCCGCACTGCCTGACATCGACAGTCCGACAACGGCATTGCCGCTCGGCGAGATGCCCTTGTTGGCGGCCAGGTAGGCCGGCAGCTCCGAGGTCAGGAACGTCTCCCACTGGTAGTTGTACGTGGCGCCGTTGCCGACGGCCGGGCCCTGCCAGTTGGTGTAGAAGCTCGACATGCCTCCCACCGGCATGACCACCGACACGCCGGACTCGAAGAACGTCTCGAACGCCGCCGTCTCGATGTCCCATCCGCTGTTGTCGTCGCGGGCCCGCAATCCGTCGAGCAGGTAGACCGCTTTCGGACCGCCGCCCTGGAACCGGACGGGAATGTCGCGGCCCATCGCCGCCGATGGCACCATCAGCGTCTCGACGGGCAGTCCCGGTCGCGAGTACGCCGCCGCCGTCGCCGACCCGCCGGCCACCGCGATCAGACCTGACAAAAGAAGAGTGATCACTGCGCTCACCGACAACCGTCGTGCCACGCCTCGTATCGGGTCCATTCGTTACCGCCGTCCTCTCGGCGCGCCAGAGGCGCGCATGCCTGGAAATGCACGGCCCCTGCAGACCGTTGGTTTGGCCTGCATTGCCCGTGCCGCATCCGTTACTTCGTCATGTGACGATTCGGTGTTACGGTCGGCGGGCGCTTCGGCTGGAAGACGGGCGGGTACTAGCCTCGGCGTGATGAGCCAGAGTCGTCCCAAGGTGTTGATCATCGGCGGCGGGTTCGGGGGGCTGTTCTGCGCGCGCCGACTGGCCCGGGCCGCGGTGGATGTGACCGTATTGGATCGGTCGGCCGGGCACCTTTTCCAGCCGTTGCTTTACCAGTGCGCGACCGGAACTCTGAGCATCGCGCACATCAGCAGGCCGCTGCGCGAGGAGTTCGCCCGGCACGCCAACATCCAGACGCTGCTCGGGGAGGCGATCGGAATCGACCCCGACCGGCGCGTCGTGACGGCTCTGCGCCCCGACGAGACCTCCTTCACGGTGGACTATGACGTGCTGGTCGTCGCGTCCGGAATGCAGCAGTCTTACTTCGGCAAACCTGAGTTCGCGCAGTGGGCGCCGGGGATGAAGACCCTCGACGACGCACTGGGCATCCGGCAGCGCATCTTCACCGCGTTCGAGATCGCCGAGACCCTGCCCCCTGGACCGGAGCGCGACGCTTGGTTGACCTTTGCCGTCGCCGGCGGCGGACCGACCGGGGTCGAGCTGGCCGGCCAGATCCGTGAGATGGCCACCCGGACGCTGGCCAACGAGTTCCACAGCATCGAGCCGGGGGAGTCCCGGGTGCTGCTGTTCGACGGCGGGGACCGATTGCTGAAGAGTTTCGCACCGGACCTGTCGAGCAAGGCGGCCCAGACCCTGCAGAGGCTCGGGGTGGAGATGCATCTAAGCGTCCACGTCACCGATGTGCGGCAGGACGGAGTGACCGTGACCCCGAAGTCGGGCGGGCCCGGGGAGCAGTACGCGCCGCGCACGGTGTTCTGGACCGCCGGTGTCGAGGCGGTGCCGTTCGCGCGGCATCTGGCCGAGGTGCTCGGTGTGCCGACCGACCGCGCCGGCCGCCTGGCTGTCGGGCCCGACCTGTCGGTGCCCGATCGCCCCGAGATCTTCGTCGTCGGCGACCTGGTGGGCCGCGACGACCTGCCCGGCGTCGCCGAGAACGCGATGCAGGGCGGCCTGCACGCGGCCAACTGCATCCGCCGCGACCTGGCCGGCCGGCCCCGGCGCCGGTACAAATACCGCGACCTCGGATCGGCGGCCTACATCAGCCGCGGCCACGCACTGCTGCAGGTCGGCCCGGTCAGGATGTCGGGGTTGCTGGGCTGGATCGCATGGGGCCTGTTGCACATCGCGTTCCTCACCGGGATGAGCAACCGCATCAGCACCCTGACAACGTGGTTGGCCGCCATTGCCCGCGGAGGCCGCTACCACCGGGCGTTCATGTTGGGCAGTGCCACCACTCCCGAACACCGCTACACGTGGTCGAGCTGGGATCTGCCGACCTCGCCGACGCAAGCAGGTGTGAACAACGGCGCACCGGGCATACGTTCGGCCATGACGATTTCACCGGACGACGTGCGGCGCCTTCTCGACTCCGACGACGACGGTGCGACGCTCGTCCTGATCGAGGGCCGTGCCGAAGTGATCAGCGGCGAACAGAAGGCCGGCGACGCCTACCGCGGCGCGCTCGAAGTGATCTCCCGCCGGGAACTGCTTGACCGCACCGGCGGCGCGAGCCGGCTGACCGATGACCAACTGACCGCGCAGGCCGCATCGCTCGACACCGCGGTCAACGAACTGGGCGGTTAGCCCGCCCCGGCCAGGGTTGCTCGTTGCGTTCCCACCTGGCGCGCTCCTCGGCCTGGCTGTCGGTCCAGAAGTCCTCGAAGCGTTGTCCTGGTCGGGTGTTCGGCACGCGGTTCATGGCGCGGCGCAGCCACTCCGGCGGCCGGGATGGCTCCCATTGGGGCACAACGAAACTCAGTGAGGCCATGGTCTTCAGTGTGACGAAGACCCCGAAGAACGTGCTCGGGGCATCGGTGAGCGCCACCGCGAGGAGGCCTAAGATCAGCGTCAGGTGTACGACGATGACGCGGCTGAACCCGCGCTGGGCGAGCGTTTCGAGCTGACGGAACGACCACGCACGTAATCCGGCCAGGTCGACCACGAAATCGACGCACAGGAACGCCATCACGAACAGGCATCCGTATCCGACACTGCGCCAGTCGATTTCGGCGAGACCCTGCTGCCCGTTGCGGCTGAGCAGGAACAGGATGACCGCCATGAACACGCCGTGCGCCGCGGTGAAGCTGAGATTGGCGACCAGGAAACCGGACAGGAAGGATGCTGAACTCTTCGACCGTTGCCGGTTGGTGGTCGCCGCGATGTACTCGTGGTGACCGCGCCGAGGCGCCCACCGTTGATGAAGAAGGATGCGCCCGGCGATGAACAGGGAACCGGCGAGCGTCTCGAACCAGTAGACCACCAGCGTGGTCGCCCCTGACCAGCCCTCGACGAACCAGCCGACCGCAGGCACCGCGACGACGCCCAGCACCGCGAGCACATGAGCCAGACGCGTCATGACGGCGCGCTCAGCCGTGCCCTGCGCGCCACTTGTCCAACATCCGGCGATCCCGTTTGGTCGGGCGGCCGGCGCCCCTGTCCCGGACCGCGAGCGGCACCGACAGCGCGGGAGGCGGCGGGGGAGTCCGGTCGAGGTAACACGTCACGGCGTCCGCAGCGCCGACGCGCTTCTGGATGATCCTGGCGACCTCGACGATGCGGGTGGTCTCCCCGACACGGGCACGGACTTCGTCGCCGGGGGACACCGGGGTGGACGGCTTGGCCGGCCGGCCGTTGACTTTGACCTGGCCGCCACGGCATGCCGACGCGGCGTCCGGTCGGGTCTTGGTGAGCCGGACCGCCCACAGCCAGCGGTCCACGCGAGTGGACTCCATGGGATTCATCATCGCCTACCGGCTCTGCCAGGTTTGGGCGACAGGCGTTTGTGGGCAGTGTGACGGGTATGAGCGACGACAAGAAGGTCACGGTGGAGCGGACCATCGACGCACCCGCCGACGCGGTGTTCGATGTCCTGTCCAACCCGCAGCGGCACCAGGTACTCGATGGCTCCGGCTTCGTCCGCGGCGTGGATCACGCCGACCGGATACAAAAGGTGGGCGACGTGTTCACGATGAACATGCAGGGCGACCACATGGGCGGCGAGTACAAGACCGACAACCACGTCTGCGGGTATGTGAAGGACAAGCTGCTGGCGTGGCAGACCGCTCCTGCGGGCACCGAACCTCCGGGATGGGAATGGCTGTGGGAGTTGGAGGCCCACGGACCCAACGAGACGCTGGTCCGTCACACCTACGACTGGTCGAAGGTCACCGACAAGCGGCTGCTGGAAAAGGTCAAGTTCCCGCTGGTCACCGAGGACCAGCTCAGCGATACGCTGGCTCGGCTCGCAGCCGAGACCTCGTCATAACCCAACCCGTCACGACATCGCTCAACCGGTGACTTCGAGGATCTTGATCGCGAAGATCAGCGAGTCACCGGGCAGGATGCCCGCGCCGGGCTGGCCCTCGGGGTAGCCGTCGGCGGAGGTCATCGCCACCGCGACGGTGGAGCCGACGTTCTGACCGGCGATGGCCTTCTGGAACCCGGGCACGACCCCATCGAGCGGGAACTCCACCGGCGCACCGCGCTCATAGCTGCTGTCGAACACCGAACCGTCGCGACCGTTCACACCCATGTAGCAGACGGACACGGTGGCGGTGTCGGCCACGACAGGCCCTTCGCCGGCCTGCAGCGTCTGCACCTGGGTCTCCGCGACGCTGAACGGTGGCGTCACGGTGATCAGCGGAGCTGTCGTATCGGTCGAACCGGTCACCGCGACGTCGCCGGCGGTGCCGGGCAGCGTCCACTCCGGCGAGCCGGTGCCGTCGGGGGTCGCGGTCGGGCAATCCGGCGCCTGGGCGTCCGACGAGGGCACCAGAGTCGAACCGCAGGAGGTGAGGGTCATGGCCGAGACAGCGCCGGCGGCGAGCGCGACGGCGGAACGCAGACGAAGGGATTTCACCGGCGCCACGCTACCGGCATGCCACGGGTGCGCCTGCACGCCGGCGTCATCGGCGACGAGCTGACCGGGCTGTTCTGCACGGCCGACGTGGTGGTCGCGCCGGCGGTGGCAGCGAGCGATCTTCGGTGGTGACGCCAATGGCGTTGCTGCTGAACGGTGATCGCGGTGTTGACGATCAGCCGAGCGGACGTCGCGCATCTACGGAAACCCCGCAATACACGCCTGACGCTCTCCCAACCGGCCCCTGAAATATTCCTTGACAGGAATATCTCACGACCTTAGGGTTGGCGCCATGCAGCCCACCGTCTTCGCGGCACTCGGCGAGCCGAGCCGCCTCCGGATGGTCGAACTGCTGCGCACCGGACCGATGTCGGTGGGGGAGATCGCCGAGAAATTGGACATCCGCCAGCCGCAGGTGAGTAAACACCTTCGGGTTCTTGGGGAATCGGGGATCGTCTCTGGTGAGGCTGTGGCCCGCCGGCGGATCTATCACCTCACCGCCGAGCCCTTCGAGCAGATCGCCGAGTGGATCGAATCCTTCGAAACGTTGTGGGAGACCCGTCTCGATTCGCTGGGCAGCTACCTCGATTCCATCACCGATCAAGGGAATGGCCCTGCCCCGGAAGACCTTTGACACGGCAGCCACCGCCGGCACGCCCACCGGAACGCTTCATCGAGAGATCGTCACACGAGCCGTCGGCGGACGGCAGATCGGAGATCACCATGCTCTTGCAGCTCCTGAAACCGAAGAACCTCAGCTTCGAGCGCACCTACCGCGCTCCAATGGAGACGGTCTGGCGGGCCTGGACCGATCCCGACATTTTGCGGCAGTGGTGGGGACCGGAGAAGACGGTCGTTCCCGAGTGCCGTGTCGACCTGCAGGTCGGCGGTGAGCTCTACATCGTCATGGAGGCCGGCGAGGCGATGGGCAAATACCAGGGCACCCGGTGGCCCATGGCGGGCACGTTCACCCGGATCGATGCGGGCGCCGGCCTGACCTACGACGCCCGGTCATGGACCGAGGGAGAGGAGGAGGGGACCACCATCCACCACACCAACGACGTCACACTGTCCGCGGGTGACGGCACCACCACGGTGCGCCTTCAGGTCACGATCACCAAGATCGGTCCTAAGGCCAAGCTGGCGGCGTTCGGCATGAAGTGGGGATACAAGGCGCAATTCGACAAGCTGGAGAAGTACCTTTCAGCCCACGCTTGAACCCGGTTGGTCAGCGCGGCGACCCGCTCCTGGCCGCACCACGTGACGGCGGTACCAGCGCCGCCCGTGCCAGCGCTGATAGTGCCAGGCCGCCGCGGGGAGCGGACCACGCCGGTGCAGCCAATACCGCTGGGGCAGGTCGAGCTCCGGTGTGCGACGGCCGATCTCGATCTCTGCGAGCACCACGCCGGGGCCCTCGTCGGCGCGGCGTTCGGCGATAACCTGACCGCGGGCGTCGGCGATCAGGGTGGAGCCCTCGAAGTGGCCGCGATACGTGACCGGCAGCCAGGGCATGCGGCATGTCAGACCGCCGGAGTGCGCCGCGTGCAGGATGGGTGCGCCCACATACCGGGCGAACATCGGCGCGACAGTTCTCGCCGTCGTGGAGTTGTCGTGTTCCCAGCGGTCGAACACGGCGCGGGGGTGCCACCCGGGGATCGACCACCACCCCGAACCTGTCATGAGCAGATCGACTCTCGAGCGCAGGCGCGCGGCGGTACGCGTGCGCATCAGCTCCCAGCACACCGCGGCGCCCACCTGATAGCCATCTGCTGTGAACACGCCGTCGTCGCGTCCACCGGTGTAGAACGCGTTCTCCCACATCGTCGGGAGGTCTTTGTCATGCCGTCCTACAAGTCCGTTCGGCCCGACCGCCAAGTAAGCATTGCGCACGTGCCCGTCGGCGTCTCGACAGAGAAAGGAACCGCCGACCAGAGCCTGATGCCGACCGGCGAGCGTGATGAGCAACTCGGTCGCCGCACCGTCCGCAGGGAGCGCGGCGTCCTTGAGTGAATCGACGAAGCCGATACCCGTTGAGAAGAACTCGGGAAGCGCGATGATCCGGGCGCCGGCGCGGCCCGCCTGGTCGGCGAGTTGTTCGCATGCGGCCAGGTTGGCGGACACGTCGCCGAGAACCGCCTCCAATTGGACTGCCGCTACCCGCACCATGACTGGACATAGTAGAGAACACACGCAGCGGGCCGCCTGGCAGAACCCGCGACGGGTAAGACCTACCGCTGCCCGTGCAGGTACTTCGCCGTGGGGGACGTGGGGACCGTGACCGGATCGGGGTAGGTGCCCAGCACCCGGTCGGCTGTGCCGGTGCTGGTGACCGTGTACCAGTAATGCTCGTTCTTGAAGTGGTGCTGGCGGTGGTTGCGCCAGATCGCCCGATAGACGGCGGTCTTGGGCTTGTAATCGGTGTGGACGAGGAAGTGACACCACTCGTAGCACAGGCCCAGCACTGTCAGGAAGGTGAGGAAGGTGAGGCCGAGCGCTGTGCGCGGAAACGCCAGCAAAGCGATCCCCAGTGCGACGGGCAGCACCCAGACCACGGCTTGCCATGGGATGAAGATGAGCGCGATGTCCCTCGGATCGACGTGGTGTTCCCGATGTTTGCGTGCCAGCAGAGGGTCGATACGCAGCATGCCGAGCTGGCGTGGTCGCCAATGCAGGATGCACACGTGCACAAGCCATTCGAAGAACGGGAAGGCTGCGAGCATGACTGCGGGCACGAGGACGTCGGTGATCTGCCAATCTCCGAGGGCGATGCGGACGCCGGCCGCCACGACGAGCGTCGCGCCGATCATCCAGGGTGAGGGATGACGCCAGAATTCGCGCCCCGCGTCCAACAGCGTGAATCGTCTGCGGGCTGATCGGGCCGGGGTGGTCGTCATCAGCGTTCCTCCAGGGTGTGCAGTGCATCCAGCAGAGCGTTCGTCGCAGGTTCGAGGAGTTGGTGAGCCTCGGCGTGGGCCGCGGCGGAGTCGCCGGCCAGGACCGCGTCGGCAACCGCTCGGTAGGCGTCCACACGGCCGACTTCGGCGGCCATCATCGTGGCTAGGGCGGACAGCGCGGGTTCGTAGGTGGCGCGCAGCGTGTTGAACATGAGCCGGAATGCGATGGAGTCGGCTCCGTCGACGAGGTGGTCCCAGAAGTCCAGCGCGTGTCGTTGCGCGGCAACGGGATCGGTTTCGTCGTTGAGCGCACGTACGGTGGCATTCAACTCGTCCGACAGCTCGGGGCCGCGGCGCTGCGCCGCGAGCTCGGCCACTTTGGGTCCGTTGTGCAACCTGGTCTCGAGGATGCTGCCGACGACGGCAAGGTCGAGTTCACCGGCCCGGATCAGCAGCCGGGGGAGTAAATCGAGCCCTGCGGTGCGCCGGAAGTCGCGCACTGTGGTGGCGTCGCCCTGGCGAACCTCGATCAGTCCCGCGGCGGCCAGCCGCTTGAGCGCCTCGCGAATCGCGGGCCGCGAGACCCCCAACACCTCGGCGAGCCGCCGCTCGCTCGGCAGCGTCTCACCCGGCCGCATCTCACCACTGAGGACATCGTCGATGATCTGCTCGAAAACGTCCTCCGGGACCGAGCGACGGTTCACCGGTCGCAGTGCCATGCCACCGAGGATTGCAGGACCGACGGTCAGACGTCAACTGGTCAGGCCAATCCGCAGGGCGTTGTCACCGCTGCCTGGCCTCTACTATGTCGATCTCCTGCTGCCCCGGTGCTGGGTTTTTTCGGCCTGACAGGCCAACTGTGTGCATCGGGCTTGGGACCGGCAGGACCATGTCGATCGCGCGTCGAGGTGGGAAGGTTCTTTTGCAAACGGTGGGCGCCGGTGATTGCCCCACGGGACACACGACCCCAATAAGGTTGGGAGGCGCGGAGTTGCTGCACTCATCGTCGACCGTACGCCCCTGGGTCTGGATGCTGCGACTGCTCGCCGTCACGGCCACCCTTCTCGCCGGATGCAGTAGCTCGACCAACTCCGCCGAGACCGGTACCCCCGCCCCACCCAACGGCTCGCCGGCCCCAGCCCCGGCAGCCGGCACTGACATACCGGCACTCGTTCGACAGGTTGAGCCATCGGTCGTCACGGTGCTCACCGAGACCGGTGTGGGCAGCGGCATTGTGTACAGAGCCGACGGCACAATCGTCACCAATGCGCACGTGGTCGCGGGCGCGCAGGACGTCACGATAGCCCTCGCCGATGGGCAACAGGTTCAGGGAAAGGTTCGTGGCGTCGACGAGGTTTCCGACGTCGCCGTCATTCAAGCCGACCGAAAGAGCCTGCCCGCCGCGAAATTTCAGAATCCGCTGCCCCAGGTCGGCGAACTCGCCGTCGTCATCGGCAGCCCACTGGGATTCGAGGCGACAGTGACATCCGGCATCATCTCGGGATTGCACCGCCAGATCCCCGGGTCGGCGTCCACCGGCGCGTCGCTCGTCGACCTGATCCAGACCGACGCCGCCATCTCCCCGGGCAACTCAGGGGGTGCGGTTCTCGATGCGCAAGGAGAAGTTGTCGGCATGAGCGTGGCCTACATTCCGCCGACGGCGGGTGCGGTGGCCCTTGGGTTCGCAATCCCGACGGCGACCGTCGTCGACGTCGCCGATCAGCTGCTGACCACCGGTACCGTCCGCCACTCGTATATTGGCATTCAGCCCGCTACCCTCACCCCCGAGATCGCACGCCTGCTGGGAGTCAACCGCACGAGCGGAGTGGTGGTCATGCGGGTCTCCACCCCGAGTCCCGCTGCGGAGGCAGGCATCCGACCGGGCGACATCGTCATCGCATTCAACGGTGAGGAAACCGCGACAGCGGAGGAACTCATAGCAGCGCTTCGCGGCACCAAGCCAGGCGACCGCGTCCGGTTGACGGTCCTGCGCGGAACCGAGACCCGAGAGATCACAGTGGTAGTGGCGGAGCGTCCCGCCGCGTAGAGCGATCGTGCCGTATTCGGAGTCGGCCTTGTGCTGAGGGGGCGAACTCGGCGCCGAAAATTCGGCTCGTCGGCCCCACTCCGTGGCTCCCCTCGGCATCGCACACTACGGGGAGGACGCAGACACTCGAAAAGGAAGCAGTTGTGAACGACGGACCGCGGAGATGCTGCTGACTCGGATCACCCTCGAGAACGTCATGCCGGAGAACGACATTGCACGGGCAATGATCATGACCGCCGGTCGACGATGACGGTCGACGACGGCAACGCTCTTGGGGGACCGGCTGGGCGCGAACCCAACACCGACGAATTGCGGGGGCCGCAGGAGGTTGAGGGGCGGTCGGTCGGCTACCTGGAGTTGTTCTTCGACCTCACATTCGTATTCGCGATGTCGCAGGTCACTCACCTAATGCTCAGCGACATGTCCTGGCAGGGTTTCGCCGGGGCATGCTTGCGCTCTTCGCCCTCTGGTGGGCGTGGGTCTGCTACGCCTGGCTGACCAACATGTTCCCAACCGCGCGGGTGATCTACACCGCCCTGATCGTCCTCTCGATGGCGGCGATGATGATCGCGGTGATCGTGCTGCCCATTGCATTCACCACGGGGACCCTCATTTTCGGGCTCGCGTTGCTTGCTGTCCGGCTCATCAACGCCGGGCTGTTCATCACCTCGGCATCCCGAGGCGAGGCTGAATTGATGTCGACGATCCGGCGGCTGAGTGTGGGCCTGCTTGTCGGGCCGACCCTGATCGTCGCCGCCGCGTTTGTGGACTCCCCTTACCGCGAGCTGCTGTGGGTAGCGGCGGCCGCAGCCGATTTCGGCAGTCCCTTGTAGCGGGAACCAACGGACTTCTGGTCGTGCCTTCGTATTTCGTCCATCGCCACGGTTTGGTCATCATCATCGCGCTGGGCGAGGCGATCATCGCGCTGGGAGGCGGTGCATCCGAACACCATCACCATCCCGGTGTCCTGAGCGCTGCGGTTCTCGGAGTGCTGATCACGGCCACCCTGTGGTGGACCTACTTCGGCCTCGCCGCGGGCGCCGAAGAACGTCTTCGACGAACACCCCCTTCCGAGCGGGCGGCGTTGGCCCGCGACGCCTACAGCTATCTGCACCTGCCGCTCGTCGCGGGGATCATCTTCTTCGCCCTCGGGGCACGGGTTTCGGTGGAACACCTCGACAAGCCGCTGGCGCCGCTGGCCGCCCTCGCCCTCACTGGTGGATTGGCGCTGTTCTACGTCGGCGAGGTCGCCTACCGATGGCGTGATCACCACCAGTTGGTAGTCGATCGGCTCCTCACCGCGGCCGCCTACCTCATGGTGTTTCCGGTGGCGACCGAAGTCCCCGCGCTGGTATCGCTGACCCTCCTTACCACGATCGGAGCCTTACGACTCGCATGGGAGCTGTGGCGGCGCCCCCAGATCGGAACCGTCAGAGCGGGAACAGTGCATTGACATGACCTGCCGGGCCGAACCGGCTCGGCGAGATTGCGCCTGCGGGTCCGGTTCGGTGTCGCCGACGACAATGCCAAAGTTGAGCGTTGGCCTGCTCGGGCCGGTCTGGATCTTTGGAGCGGAGGTATCGAGTGACCCATCCCTCAGGTATTCCGGTGTTGGAAAGGTTCTTCCGCTCGGTGGGCGGCATCAAGATCGACAAGAACGATGTGCGCCGCTTCCGCGAGTTCATCGACGAGAAGATCGATGACATTGCCATCGCCGGGCGTAATTCGGCCAAATGGAACGGGCGTGACGTGATCGTGCCGCAGGACCTTCCGATCACCAAGGGCGTTCAGGAGCGAATGCGCGAGTTCGACAAGCTCGAGGAGGCCGAGGAAATCCGTGAGCTGCTGCGCCAGGCGGTGAGGAATCCACCCGGGGACGTCATGTTTGCCGAGGATACCGAGCAGCTGCTGCCAGAGTTGTTCGGCGGGTTGAGTATTGCGGTGGCCCGCTCGTTTCGCGTGGTGGACGCCACCGTGTCCAACCCGTCGACCGAAGATTGGGATCGGGTGTATGAGCTCTTTCGGCTGGTGTTCTGATGTTCGCCGTGTCTCGCCCGTCGTGACGGACTTACCGCTGATTCGTAAAGGGGAAATGACATGACTTCGGCACTGCAACGTTCCGCCGGCCAGGCGGAGAGGCGCCCATGGCGCGAGCTCGAGAATCTTTATGCCGAGATGGGTCGGCTCGCGCAGTCGGTGTTCGGTGGATCCACGAGTGAGGGTGCGTGGATGCCCGCGGCCGATATCGTTGAGACCGACAGCGCCTACATCATCGAGCTTGAGCTTCCGGGGGTGCGGAGCGAAGACGTGGACGTCACGATGAACGGCAACGAGTTGGTGGTCACCGGCGAGGTGAAGGAGCGCAAGCGCGAGGGCCTGTTCCGTCGCCGGACACGAAAGGTCGGTCGATTCGAATTTCGGGTAACGCTGCCGGGCTACCTGCGCAACGGCGACGTCGAAGCAACGTTGGCGTATGGCGTCCTCAAGGTTTATGTGCCCAAAGAAAGCACACAGTCGAACAAGATCACAGTGAGTGAGTCAGTCGAAGGCTGACCTAGAGACCCGTGGGACCGGGCCGCTGGTCAGCCTCAGGATTGAGGAACCGCCACGCCCGTGTCGCCGCATGGAGGTTGAACCGGGTATCGACTTTGCGGAGGTCGTGGCCGGTGAGTTCGGCGATGCGCGCCAGCCGGTAACGCAGCGTGCTGCGATGGATGTGCAGTGCGGCTGCGGACTCGTCATAGTTTCCACCGCATTCCAGGTAATCGCTGAGCGTCAAGACCAATTCGGAGTTTCTGCTCTCGTCGTAATCCAGGAGTGCGCCCAGCCATTCGCGGACGAAGGCTTCAACCGTCGCGCCCTCATGGGCGGCGGCGATCAGACGATAGAAGCCGAGGTCGTCGAAAGCCGCTGCGCCGTGAGGATTGGCCGAGCGCAGCCGGATGTTCAGGGCGCGACGCGCCTCGATGAAGGACCGCGGCAAGTCGTCGGGCACTTCGCAACGAGTGCCGATGCCGATCACACTACTGGCCTCACCGAGGGCTTCAGTGATCGCGTGGTAGAACGCCCGCGGGTCCGGACGGCCGTCGGTGAGCAGCACCACCAGGCCCTCGCGGAACCCCTGCAGGTAGCTCAGGTGCAACGCAGCCGCTGCGCGCCCAGCGACGGTTGCGACCGCGCTGTCTGCGTGACCGGGGGTTTGCACCGCCACCACGTAGTGCGGGCGCCGCAGGTCATGGCCGAGGGCATCGGCACGCGCGTACGCACCGTCCCGATCGGTGCCTGCCAGCAGATCGTCGACCAGATTGCGGCGCAGATTGAGCTCCATTTCGGCGAGATTTCGCTTGTGGGCAAGCGCCAACGCGAGCACCCTGGCGCCGAAGCACAGCGCGACCAAGCTGTCTTCGGTCACCGTGTTCCCCGAGTCCTGCAATGCCAGGACTCCGAGGACCGCACCTCGGGACTGGACAAGCGCGAGCACGCGGCCTCCGATCCGCGCCGAACCGTTCTGTGCCGCCAGCTCGTGCAGCAACAGCGCGCGCTCGTCCGTTGTCTGCTTGGGGTAGGGGCGGGGCTCTCCAGGTCCGGCCCAGCAGCGCAGGTTGCCGAACCTGTCCTCGAACCCCACAGACAGCCCCGTCAGGGCATACAGCGCATCCGCGACACCCAATTCCCCCGTTCCCGCTGCCACCGCCGAGCTCAGAATCTCCTGCATGTTGGTTTGGCGTTGCAACCGCAAAACAGAGGTGGCGAGCTCGCGATTCGTTTTCTCCAGTTCGCTGTTCGCCTTCGCCAGCAGGCCGGCATAGCCGATGTTGTGGTCGCGCAATGCTGCATACGCCAGGGCGGCGCCGGCTTG
The DNA here is from genome assembly GCF_054786995.1 of Mycobacterium sp. ZZG. NCBI lineage: Bacteria > Bacillati > Actinomycetota > Actinomycetes > Mycobacteriales > Mycobacteriaceae > Mycobacterium > Mycobacterium sp. ZZG. The sequence goes on along the minus strand of NZ_JBTBFV010000001.1, from coordinate 6,866 downwards.
CTGCGCAAGGATATTCAGCAACAGCATGTGGTTTTCCGACGGGGCGCTGACGGCACTGAGCACCAGGCAACCCAGAGCGGAGCTCTGGTGACGCAGCGGAAGCCCCCACGCCCACCGTCCGTCCTCTACATCGATCTGCCTGTCGCAGCCGGACTCACGAAGCTGTCGTTCAATTTCGGGATACTCGGGCTGGGAACATGGAAAGCGAGCGAACTCACGGTCTACACACCTGTAACTGGCCTTCACCTCACAGGGTGAGACGTTTCCGACTGCGCCCGCGGCAACCTCGAAGATTCCGCCAGTGTCACAGTCACCGTAGTCGACGCGCGAGAGCGCGGCCAGTTGCGCTGGCGAAACCAGTCCGGCTTGCCAGCTCTGCCCTGGCGGGCTGAGCGATTCGGCATTCATGGTGAAGTGGCCGCGCTGACCGAGTCCTTCTGTTACCACGGCGTAGTCCGCTGATCCGTTACTGCCGAGGGATACCCGTCGCTGGCGACTCGAATCGCGTTTACGGTCCAAAAGTGCCCGCCCGGCGCCCGGCACCGACAGCCTATTCCCACGGGATGCGGTACGGACGAGTTACCGCCAAGAACAATGGGGCGCACCACGAAGCCTCCTGGACCAGCGGCGCATTGGCCGAGAGGCGGCGGCTCACCGCCAGGGCACTACAGCCGGAGCTGTCCGGATGATCATCCCCTGACGAGGCCGGCGCGTTTCGTTCGGCAGGCGCCAGTGCGAACTGCAGCAGGGTGATTAGGGCGTCATCGCATGCGCAGGTGGGCAGTCGCCCCGACGCAGGGTGAGGAATTGATCCGCCAGCCACACCAAAGCCGGACCGTTCGGATCCACGCCGGGGAGCAGGTCCAGCATCGTGTAGGCATCACTTACGCACTTCGTCAGAAAGTCCCGTTCCTTCTGCTCCAGACCAGCCTGTGTCGTCACGGTGAGATTCCTTTCCGAGCCCGTCGAGGAGGCGGCGAAACCCGCCCATCGGTACTCTGCCTCACGATCCGGCCGCAGTCGTCGACCCGTAAGGACCATCAAGCAGCATCCGAATCGTCCTTCGAAGGCAGATGAAGTGTCAGCCTGCGGCTCCAGCTGTCAGCGCTGTGGGTCAGGGTTGAGAATGCCGGGGATGACGAAGTCGCGAAGCAGCGCGCGGCGGTCGGGCCTGGTCTCGTCGGGACGCACCGTGAGGTGTTCCATCAGCAGCATCTGCGCCACCTGCACCAGCCAGTCGGCGACGGCATCGGGGTCGAGTTGTTCACGCAGTTCGCCGCCGGCCTTGGCTGCCTCGACATGCGGTCGCAGCACGTCGCGGATCCGGTCGCGGAACGCTCCCGACGCCGCGGCGGAAACCGTCATGGTCAGGCTTTCCGGGGAAAACAGCACGCTGAGCCAACGGGACTCTTCGACGGCTCCGACCGCGCCGTCCAACGCGTCGAGCAGGCGCTCACCAAAGGGTCCGACTCGCAGCAGCGCCTGTTCGGCGCTGTCGATGACTCCGGCTGTCTCGCGCAGAAGCACGAAAGCAAGGACGTCGTCGCGGGTTCCGAAGTACCGATATACCGTTGTGCGGTGCACCAGGGCCTCTTTGGCGATGTCATCGACGGTGGTCCGACTGACGCCGCGGCGCTCATAGCAGACCTCGGCCGCGTCCAGTAGGCGCCGGCGTGCCTCGTCGTCGTCGACCGGTGGTCGGTCACCCCAGGGAGCCGGACGAGAGACCTGCCCAGTGACGCGAAGTCGGCGCGGTGCCACGATTCTCTCCGTCCGTTGAGGCCACCCTGAAGACAACCTAGCGAACGCCTCGCAGCATCCGGTTCATTCGTCGACTAACCCGACTCCGCGACGCGCCTACATCGCGGCGTCCGGCCGGCTTCTCGTCGGCGTGAATGTCACCCGCAAGGCATTGGGCCCACGCAGCGTGGTGCCGACTTGGCTTGTGATGGTGGAGGTCTCGGCATAGCGGGGGTCGAGCGCGAGATCGGGCAACCGCTCGATCAGGGCCCGCAGCGCGGCGAGAAGTTCGGTGTTGGCCAGCCAGTTCCCGATGCAGCTGTGGCGGCCCTGCCCGAACGACACGGTCGGCATCACGTTGCGGGTGATGTCGAAGTCGTCAGGCCGCGGGTACACGGCCGGGTCACGGTTGGCGGCGTTAATCGCGAAGATCATCGGGGTCAGAGCTGGGATGTCGATCCCCTGCCACGTTGTGGCCTCAGGGCAGGCGCGCGGCAACATCCCGACCGCGGGCTCCCATCGCAGGCCCTCCCAGATCGCGGACTGGAGGTAGCGGTCCGGGTCAGAGCGCAGTAGGTCCAGTTGGTCGGGATGATTGAGCAGCGCCGACAAGATGTTGCCCAGAGCCAGCGTGGTGGTGTCGGCGCCGAGTGGAAACAGCATGCGCAGGAACGTGAGTATCTCCTCGTCTGAGAGATGCTCACCGTCCTCAGTGGTTTCGGTGACCAACATGGAGATCATGTCGTCGCCAGATTCCCGGCGGCGCGCGGCCAGTAGCGGAGCGACGTAGGCGGTGAATTCGGCGGCACAGGTGACCGCCGTCGGCGGGTCGAAGGGGTACTGGATCATCGCCTGCGCCCAGCGGTGGATCTTGGCTTCGTCGTCGACAGGGAACCCCAGCAGGCGGCTGATGATCAGCAGTGAGTAGCGGTGCGTGAATTCGACGACCAGATCGGCGGTGCCGCGGGCAGCGAACTGGTCGATCAGCTCGTCGATGACCGGTTCGATCACGGGCTCCAGGTAGTCCTGGACGCGGCTGCGCCGTAGCGGCGCCGACACCACGCCGCGGCTGGCGCGATGCTCGGCGCCCGACATGCTGAGCACGGTCCTGCCGAACACGGGTTCGGTGGTCATCGCATACACCGGTGCTGCGGGGAATGTCGCTTCGTCGCGGAAGGCCGCCCGGACCAGCTCGTCGGTCAACAACAAGACCGCACTGACTCCGGCAAACGGCACGATCGCGTACGGCCTGCGCTGGCGGAGTCGGGCGAGCACAGCGTGGAGGTCTGGTTGATCGTCGAAAGCGAAGTCGATGCCCTCGACGTCGAGGGATCCCAGGGTGTGCATGAGGCCTCACCCTAGACGCTGTGCAACACTCGACGCAATATGTCGCACGTTGCAAGCGGGCCGATGAGTCGCGATGCCGTAGGCGGCGACCGTCCTCAGGAGGCGAGATGACTGACAGCAGAGCCGACCACACGATGCCGGCGGGGCCATGGTGAAGCGTCCGCCTCACGAGGATGCCTACAGCGTCCGCCTGGCCGGGGTGGTGCGGTTCGCCGTCACGCACAAGGGAATCGTCATCGGCACCTGGGTGGGTCTGGCCGTGGTTCTCGCGATGTTGTTTCCGCAGTTGGAAACTGTGGTCAAACAACAGTCGCTGGACCCGATCCCACGCGACGTGGCGTCGTTCCAGACGCTGGACCGGATGGGCAAGGCGTTCGGCGAGGAGGGGTCGACGACGACGGTGGTCGTCGCGATGGAGAATCCAGAAGGGTTGACCCCGTCGGCGCGGGAGCGTTATGCCGCAATGGTATCCGCGTTGCGCGCGGACTCGGAGAACGTGCCACTGGTCCAGGACCTGCTCGCCGATCCCGTCACCGCCGGCCAAGCAGTGAGCGCCGATGGAAAGGCCTGGTATCTGCCGGTCGGCATTGCGGGGACGCTGGGCGGGCCGCGGGCCGCCGAATCCGTCGCGTCGATCCGCGAGATCGCCGCCCATGCGTTCGACGGCACGTCGACGGTCACCTACGTCACCGGTCCGGCTGCCACCATGAGCGATCAGATCGTCGCGGCGGAACGGGATCTGCTGTTCATCTCGGTGGCCACCGCCGGCCTGATCGCGGCGATCCTGCTGATGGTCTACCGCTCGGTGTTCACCGCGCTGCTGCCGTTGCTCGTCATCGGCGTCAGCCTCGGAGTCGGTCGGGGAGTCCTGTCGGCGCTGGGCGAACTGGGCATGCCGGTCTCGCAGTTCACCATCGCGTTCATGACCGTGATTCTGTTGGGCGCCGGCACCGACTACTCGGTGTTCCTGATCAGCCGGTACCACGAGCAACGACGCCAGGGCGTGGCTCCGGACCAGGCGGTGATCAACGCGACGGCGACGATCGGGCGTGTCATCCTGGCCTCAGCGGCGACCGTTGCCCTGGCGTTCGTGGCCATGGCGTTCGCGACACTGACCATCTTCGCCACGTCGGGCCCCGCATGTGCGGTGGCGGTGATGGTCGGGTGCCTGGCAACGGTGACGCTTTTGCCGCCGGTGTTGGTGCTGGCGGCCAAGCGTGGCATCGGCGAACCCCGCAAGGACCGAACGCGCGCCTACTGGAATCGGATCGCGGTGATGGTGGTCCGCAAGCCGGTGCCGCTGCTGGTGATCAGTCTCGTGCTGCTCCTGGCATTCGGCGGTGTGGCGCTGACACTGCGCATGAGCTATGACGACCGCAAGGGGCAGCCATCCACTACCGCCAGCAATGAGGGTTATCGCTTGCTGGACAGGCACTTTCCCAAAGACGTCATCATCTCCGAGTTCCTCGTCGTGGAGTCGCCGACGGACCTGCGCACCGGCAGGGGCCTGGCCGATCTCGACGAAATGGCGTCACGGGTCTCCCAGATACCCGGGGTCGATCGCGTCGTCGGCGTCACCCGCCCGACAGGGGAGCGGCTGGATCAGGCACAGCTGTCGTGGCAGAACCGACAGATCGGTGACAGGCTCGCGGCCGCCGTCACCGACGGTGACGCCCGCAAGAATGATCTGGCGAGGCTGACGGACGGCGCCGATCAATTGGCCGACGGTCTGACCCAGCTCGACAGCAGCGTGCGGTCTGCGCTGGGACCGCTGACCGGTTCGCTCGATCAGGCGCAGCAGGCCGGCCAGACGATTCAGCGTTACCGGCCGGCACTGCAGCAGTTGACTGCCATGGGGCCCAATGTCGATCGTGTCGTCAAGGACGGACGGCAGATACGTCCGCTGGCTGAACGGGCAGCCGGGGCGATCGCCGTCATCGATCCGCTGGCGGCCCTACTCGGCGCCTCGCCGCTCTGTGCGGCCACGGCGGAGTGCGGGGCGTTGCGCGACCACGTCCAGACGCTGGTGGCGTTGCGCCACGCGGGATTCTTCGACCAGATTGCAGTTCTGGGGGATGAAATGACCGCGCAGGACCCGGATTTCTCAATGTCAGAGGCGATCACCCAGTTGCAGGGTGCCGCGGATTCGCTGGACCGGAGCATGGATGTCCTCGGCGGACCTGGCGCCGACCTACCCGCGCAGATCGCACGCCTGCAGAACGGCATCGGACAGCTCGCCGCGGGGGCGCGGGCGCTGGCGGTCGGAGTGCACACCCTGGTGGACAGCAATATCGAAATGCTGGGCGGGATGAGCCAGATCGCGGCACAACTGCAGGACTCCGCACGCGGCACGGCCGGGTCAGACGCAGCGACAGGCTTCTTCCTGCCGGCCAGCGCGCTGCAGAACGAAGACTTCGCAAAGGTTGCCCGACAATTCATCTCACCCGACGGCAGAACGGCACGGTATGTCATCGAATCTCAGTTCGATCCCTATACCGCAGAGGCGATGACGCTTGGAAAGCACATCACCGACGTCGCAGCAGCGGCGACACCCAACACGTCGCTGGCCGAAGCCAGCGTGGCCATGGCGGGATTCCCGGCCATCAACACCGATATTCAACGGTTGATGGGGCGCGACTTTCTGCAACTGGCCATCGCGACTCTCGTCATCGTGGCCTTGATCCTGGTGGCGCTGCTACGGGCGGTACTGGCACCGATCTACCTGCTGGCCACCGTCGTGCTCAACTACGCCGCCGCGCTGGGCATGGGCGTGCTGGTCTTTCAGTACGGCCTCGGTCAGGACATCGCGTGGCCCGTCCCGCTGTTGTCGTTCATCATCCTCGTGGCCGTGGGTGCGGACTACAACATGCTGCTCATCTCACGCCTTCGCGAGGAATCGGCCAACAACATCCGCGTGGGAGTGATGCGCACCGTCGCCAGCACCGGCTCGGTCATCACATCGGCCGGATTCATCTTCGCGGCGAGCATGTTCGGGCTGATGGTGGGATCCATCGGAATCATGATTCAGATGGGCTTCGTCATCGGCTGCGGTCTGCTGCTCGACACGCTTGTTGTGCGGACGCTGACGGTGCCTGCCATCGCGACACTGTTAGGAGAGGCAAGTTGGTGGCCGAAACACCGCGTGTAGATCGGGAAGGGCGTCATTCCAGAGGTGTCAGGCTGACGCGAGCCGCGGCTTGAGCACCACCTTTGTCCAACCGTTGTCGCGGGCGTCGAAGTGCTGGTACGCGTTCGGCGCATCAGATAACGGCAGCTCGTGAGAGACGATCCACGATGGCTTGGCCCTGCCCTGGTGGATCAGTTCTCGCAATTCGCGGTTTGACCCGTCCCGGCGTTTCCGGAGACTTCCGATCTTGGGAGGATCTGGGTTATGGGACGTGTCAGCAAGTACCCCGAGGAGCTTCGTGAGCGTGCGGTGCGCATGGTCGCCGAAGTCCGCCCGCAGTACCCGTCGCAGTGGGCGGCGATCACCGCGGTCGCGGGCATGTTGGGAATCGGCACCCCGGAGACGTTGCGGACCTGGATACGGCGTTCGGAGGTCGATACCGGCCAGCGGCCGGGGGTGACGACTCAGATCGCCGAGGAGAACAAGGCGCTGCGCAGGGAGATCGCCGAGCTGCGTCGGGCCATCGTTATCTTCGGCCGGGTGTCTGGGGCGGTGCGTTCATCAGGGCGTTCACGTTGTGGACGTTGTCTTTGTGGCAGTAAGTCGGGCGGTGCGGAGTTGACCGTGCAGCTGGGCGACTTGATCGCGTAGT